>NZ_JAYRUC010000012.1:0-154859 GCF_041919235.1 Pandoraea sp. | reverse complement strand
TGCCGAACTGCTCAAGCAGCTCGGCGGGGATCGTCGGCAGCTCTGCCGGTGGGGTTTTGGGTTTGCGAGGCATCGTCACTCCTTGGCGACATGTTATGCCTCAAACACGAAATTTCCGACAGGCCCCGTCGCGACTCCGCTCTGGAAAGAAATCAGCGAATCCTCCGGCAAGAACGCGATACTGGACCTCGGCCTCGCCCGAGTGGAATTCAGCCTTCAGGAGTCGCCTCGCGTCCTCGCTCCCGGAGAGCAAACCGCAATCTCGGAGACCGCAACCGTCTTCAAGCCAGTGGCCAGCCTGCATGACAGGACGTCAATCGACGTGGCTCGTCAAACGGCCGACGGCCACACCGAGATCCTTGGCGGCGGATGGCGCTTTACCCGAGATGCGAACGCCGCCCATTCGGACCGCAACTACACCGTCAAGAAAGGCGAAAGCCTTTGGCAACTTGCCACGCGAGACGGCGTTACCGTGGATGACTACCTGCGTGCCAACCCGCAGATCAAGCATCCCGATCTGATCCAGGAAGGTCAAGTCATCAACCGGCCGAATCTGCCCGCCGTCACCAACGACTTCGACCTGAGTATCAAACCGGAACATCAGCTAGCCGAAGTCGGCGCTGGCGACTTCGAAAAGCAAACCCAACGGGTTGAAGATGGTTTCGTGACTGGCGGCGGCGGGTGGGATATCCGCTCGGCAGCAGACAAGCTGAACGGCGACCAGATGGTCGGTCGTTTCGTGGACAACACGGCCTCCGTCGCTTCCACGCGTATTCTTGCCGACGGTTGGCGGCCGGGTAACGGAAATCTGTCCGAGCCTGTCATCGATCGCATTCCACTGAAGGAAGGCAATAGCATCCTGAACGGCGTCAATGGGGCCATCGTCAACAGTCTTGGCGCATGGGCGCAGAAGGCTGCCCCAACCGATCCGCTCGTGCTCGATTTGAATGGCGATGGCGTGATGTTGACGGACTACGTGAGCGCGCCGGTCTGGTTCGATGCCGATAACGACGGTGGGAGCCTGGAGCAAACAGGATGGGTTTCGCCTGAGGACGGCATCGTTGTCCTCGATCGCAACGGCAACGGAACGATCGACAATATGTCCGAAGTCCTCTCGGAATATTTCGCTGGGACGTCTGGTATCGACGGCGCGGGGGGAGAAAAGCGCTACAAGGACGGCTTCGCGGCGCTAAAGAGTCTCGACAGTAATCGCGACAATGTCTTCGATAGCCGCGATGACGCTTGGCAACAGGTCAAGGTCTGGGTCGACGCCAACCACGACGGCAAGAGCTGGATGGATGCGAACGGCAATGGCCGCCTCGATCCTAACGAGCGCAGCGAACTGAAAGGCCTTGATGCGTTGGGCATTACGCGTATCGATCTCGACCCCGTTAGACAAAGCGGCGAAGTCCGTGATGGCAACGAGATTCTGGCCAGAGGGACATTCGTTCAACACGGACAAACGAAAGAGGCCGTGGCCGCGAACCTGTTGGTGAATCCGAATGGCAATACCTTCACGCCGAGTGGCAGCGGCACGATCGTTCGCACGGAACAAGGCGATTCACGCCTGGCGCCGGGAAGCGCATACGTTGCGGGCAGCGCGGGAGAAACCATCGACGTGGCGAAGAAGGGTGTGCGCAACGGCGTTGGTGGTCAAGGCAACGACATTCTGAAGGGCGACGCAGGCAACAATTGGCTGTCCGGTGGTGCGGGGGCGGATCGTCTTGAGGGTGGCAACGGCGACGATGTCCTGTTGATCGACGCGGACGATGTCCTGGTCAACGGCGGTGCCGGCACGGACATCGTGCATGTCGTCGGCGATCGCGGCGTCACATTGAATCTCGCGCAGAGTGAAGTCGAGATCGTCCAGGGCGGACGCGGCAACGACGTACTCGTCGGCGGTGGCCGAAGCAGCGTATTCATCGCGGGGGGTGACGGCGACGACATGATCGTCGGTGGCGCGGGCAACGACGCACTGTCGGGCGAGGATGGCGACGACGTCATAGATGGAGGTGCTGGCAACGATGTGATTCGTGGGCATCGTGGCCGCGACCGCCTGTTTGGCGGCGAAGGGGACGACTATCTGGACGGCGGTACTGACGATGACGTGCTGATGGGCGGCGCGGGCAACGATGTCCTGCGAGGCGGGGGGGGTGACGACACCATCGACGGCGGAGATGGTGTCGACATCATCGAGTTGTCCGGCCGGCTTTCCGAATACCGCATCGTGCCGGGCGAAGACGGCATCTGGATCAGCGATACCGTTGCCGGGCGCGATGGCACGGACTTCGTCAAGAACGTTGAAAAGGCCAATTTCACGGATGTCACGTTGGTCGACATTCCGAGCAGCAGCGGCGCAGGGTTGGAAAACCCGATGCCGGTCAAGGATGTTCTTATGCGTGACAAGAACGGTAAGCGTCTTGAGCGCAGCGGCGTGCACCTGATCGCGAAAGAGCAACTATTGGCCAACGATATCGATTTCCAGGGCGATGCGTTGCATATTTCGGCGGTGATGGAAGCCGTTGGCGGCACGGTCACGTTGACGGACGCCGGAGACGTGCTATTCACCCCGGACGCCACTTTTACCGGGTTCATGAGCTTTAAATACACGGTAGCCGATGCCAAAGGCAATCCCGCTGCCCTCGTAACGCAAGTCAGTACCGGCGAGCATGCGTCGGCGAGGGCGGCGGTGTTCCTGAAGACTGGCGATTTGCCGTCGGACGATCTGGTGACCGATCAATGGTACCTGGCCGACACGAACGTCCTGCCGGCCTGGCGCGACTATAGCGGCAAGGGGGTGCGCATCGGGCAATTCGAGACCCATGGATCGTTCGGCAACAGCAAGGAAGTGCTCGACTATCGGCATCGCGATCTGAAAGACAACATCGATCCCGAATGGTTGGCCGATGCCACGCCGGGGCGCAGGGCAGGCGAGGGGAGCGACGGCAAAATCTCCGACCATGCGACGCTGGTAGCCGGTGTCATGGTGGCCTCCCGAAATGGCGCCGGCGGAGTCGGCGTCGCGCACGGTGCAACCCTTGGCGGGCATTGGCTCGATGGCAAGGATATGTCGTCTCTCGCACGCATGCAGGAGTATGACGTTGTGAACCATAGCTGGGGATCGCGCGAACGATTTACGCTGCGGTACTCGGAGGCGAAAATCGGCGATCTGCCGCGCGAATACGTGGACGCCCTCGAACGCGGGCGCGATGGCCTCGGTACGGTGATCGTGATGGCGGCAGGCAATGACCGTGCCGTAGGCGGCAATGCTAACTACAGCAGCCTGACAAACTCCCATTCGAGCATTATTGTTGGCGCGATCAACGCAAAGACGGATCTGGGGCAGTTTCAGGTCCACCAACAGCCGTTCTCATCACGAGGGGCCAGCATCCTTGTGAGCGCGCCGGGCTCGAACGTGACGTCGACATCGAGCCTGCAGCAAAACGCCAATGGCTCCACGTTCGGTGCCGATGCGAAAACGGTGCAGGGCACCAGCTTTGCGACGCCGATCGTGTCGGGCATCGTCGCGTTGATGCTGGAGGCGAATCCGCGCTTGGGCTATCGCGACGTCCAGGAGATCCTGGCGCTGTCCGCGCGCAAGGTCGACGATTCGGAGACGGATTGGCAGATCAACGGTGCCACGCGTTGGAACGGCGGCGGCATGCATGTCAGCCACGACTACGGTTATGGACAAGTCGACGCGCGGGCGGCGGTTCGACTCGCTGAAACCTGGGTTGATCGGCAAGTGGCAGACAACCTTTACGGGGCGGTGAAAAGCCCGGAATCCGGTGTGCTGGATCGCGCTATCCCAGACGGAAATGCTGCCGGCCTCAAGCACACATTGGGTATCGCGGGCACTGGCGTTACCACGGAGCACGTGGAGGTTCGCATCCGGCTCACGCATGCTCGCCCCGGCGATCTGATCATCAAATTGATATCGCCGTCCGGCACGGAGTCCATCCTGATGGATCGTCCTGGACGGATACCCGGCGATGCCGCCTCCCGAGGAGATGCGCGCTTTGACGGCTCGAACACACTCGACTTCGTCTTCGGATCGGCCCGGCATCGCGGTGAGCGTGCCGATGGCAATTGGACCCTGCAAGTCATTGACACGGTGTCGGGCGACACAGGCATCCTGCACGACTGGAGTCTGAATGCCATGGGCCGGGGCTGGACCGCCAACGACCAATACGTGTATACGGACGAGTTTGCCAAACTCGCGGTCCACGGACGTGACGTTCTGGACGACACCAATGGCGGGAGTAACACGATCAACGTTGCCGCCGTTTCCAGCGGCAGTCGGGTGGATCTCGCGGCAGGAAACGCGACCATTGCCGGCGCTGCACTCACTATCCGGAATTCGGCCAACTTTACGAACCTCGTCGGCGGCGAGTTCGATGACGCGCTGACCGGCAACGACGGCACCAACATCCTCGTAGGCGGTCGAGGCAACGATACCCTTCGCGGTAATGGCGGTATGGATGTCTTGTTCGGCGGACTCGGTAACGACACCTTGACCGGCGGAACCGATGCGGACTTTTTCGTCATTGAACGCGACCCTGGATCAACAGATACGATTGCCGACTTTGCCATTGGGGAGGATTGCATCGTGTTGTCCGGACTGGGTGCGAATCCGTTGGCGCGCCTGAAATTATCGCAAGCGGGGAGCGATACCCGCATCGAACTGCCAGAGGGCCAGATCATGATTCTGAAGAACGTGAATGCAGGGAAATTGACGTCTCGTAATTTTCTGACGGTCGAAGCGGGATTGCGGCCATCGGAGGTGATCCACGGCAAACTCTTTGGGTTTGGCAGCGATGCGTCGGACCGCGAGCAGGTGCTGCCTGATGGCGGCGCGAACTACTGGGCGGGCGACGGGGATGACCGTGTCTTTGGCGGTACTGGCAACGACATCGTATATGGTGGCGCGGGAAACGATGTGCTGGTCGGTGAGACGTCGACCGACGCATTGTTGGGCGGCAACGATGTTCTTCACGGGGGCACGGGCGACGACGTTGTCCGCGGTGGTCCCGGTAACGACAGTCTTTGGGGCGATGAGGGCCTGGATTATCTCAACGGCGACGCCGGCGATGACACCCTTTACCTTGAAGGCGACCAAGGCTTGAACGAGTTTGCGAGTGGCGACCTGTTTGCCCGGAATCTCAACTTGCAAGGGGGCACGTTGACGGGAGCCGCCGTGGCGGGCGGTGCCGGCAATGATCGGTTCGTGGTGGTTGAGGATCGCAGTCCGTCTGCGTCGAATGGCCTGATGAAAAATCTTATCGAAGATTTCGAGGTCAACAATCCTGGTGAAAAGATCGATCTATCTCAAATCAGGGCGGTGTCATCTTTTAATGATCTGTCGTTCAGCAACATCATGATCGCCGGCCAACAGTTCCTGCGTGTCTTTTTGGGGCGTATGGCGTCCGGGACGCAATACGTCACGCTTCGGGGTGTTCGTCAGGAGCAACTGTCGGCGCGAAACTTCATCTTCGGTCAACCCCGCACGCAAGCCATCAACGTCCGCGTCTCGGGTACCGGTGGTAACGATCTACTGGTTGGTGATGCCGGAGGGAACACGCTGGATGGTGGTGCCGGTGCCGACGTCATGGAAGGCCGTACCGGAGACGATACGTACGTCGTCGATAACCCGGGGGACGTCGTCAAAGAGCTTGCAGGAGGTGGCTACGACACCGTCAAGTCGAGCATCAGTTATACACTGCCGGACGAAGTCGAGGCGCTGGCGTTGATCGGGTCAGACGCGATCAACGGCACGGGTAACGCCAAGGCAAACCGAATGGTTGGCAACGATGCAGACAACCGATTGGATGGCGGCGCTGGCGCCGACCTTTTGGCGGGCGGCAAGGGTAACGATACCTATATCGTTGACCACACGTCGGATCGTGTTGTGGAGTACGAGGGCCAAGGCAAGGATACCGTTCTCTCATCGGTGTCCTTCACGCTGGGGGATCACTTGGAAAACCTGACCTTGACCGGCGATGCCGACATCAACGGAACAGGCAATGCCCTGAGTAATCGTTTGATCGGTAACACGGCTGACAACCGTTTGCTTGGCGGGGCGGGCGACGATTGGTTGGACGGTGGTGCCGGCAACGACTATCTGATGGGCGGGGCGGGCTCGGATACCTATCTGTTCGGCAGGGGCTCCGGGCACGATACGATCTTCAACCACGATGAAGGGCGGGGCGCGCGCGACGTATTGCAGCTTGGTGCTAACGTTGGGGCGGATCAAATCTGGTTTCGCCGTCAGGGCGACGATCTGGAAGTCAGCATTGTGGGTTCCCAAGACGTTGCGACGGTTCGAAAGTGGTACGCGGGCCAGGAATTCCGGCTTGATCAGGTCAAACTGGCGGATGGTCGAACGCTGACGGACATCCAGGTTGATCAACTGGTGGATGCCATGGCCACCTTTGCCCCACCCGCTGCCGGACAGTCGTCGCTGCCCAATGACTACCGGACGGCGCTTACGCCGGTGCTTGCCGCCAACTGGCAGTGATTCCTGTGAATTAACGAATGCCAGGGCCGTCCGACGGGGTGTCTCCCAGCATCGACGCGGGCGCTCCGTGACGTGTCGACACGCCGCGACGGCCCTGGATCATTCCGCCGGAACTCCCTGTCGTCGGGCGATTCCGGCTCCCCAAATTGCTAAGCGATGTTCAATTCATATAAACCTCCGCCCGGGAACGGGGCGCGCCGCCGTGTGTTCCGCTGGCTGGGCATTTGTCTTTGCATCGTCCTGCCCGAGTCTTCATCTGCCACCGACTTGTTGAGTCTTTACCATGAGGCATTGCGCTTCGACGCGCGAATCTCTGGCGCGCGAGCCGCGCACTCTGCCGGCCAGGAGGCGTTGCCTCGGGCGCGAGCGCCATTGCTGCCGTCGGTGGAATTACGCGGTCATCTGACACGTGAGGAGGGGGGCACGTCCCGGGTCAGCACTCCCGGACAAACTGCCACCGGTTACACCATTTCCCTGAAGCAGCCGGTCTTTCATTGGGAAGCCTGGCAAGGCTATCAACAAGGCATTCTCACAGCGGCGAAAGCCGATATCACGCTGGCCAAGGCGAATCAGGAATTGATGCTTCGCGTTGCCGAGGCGTATTTCGAATTTCAGGAAGCGCAACATATTGCGTCGCTCGCGCATGCGCATCGCGTTGCGGTTGCCGAGCAATTGGCACAAGCGACGGCAAGCGTTCCGTTGGGAAATGCCACCATCGTTGACGTCCATGAGGCCGCCGCCAGTCATGATCAGGCGATTGCCGACGAGATTGATGCCCAAGGCACCGTCGATGTCAGGAGGAGCTCACTGGCAACCATTGTGGGGCGCAGGGTCGAAGAGGGTGATATGCCCCAGTTCAAGCAGCCGCTACCGGCGCCGGTGCCAAGGGAGGCCGGTCCCTGGGTTGATCAGGCTGAACGCCAAGCGTACCCGGTGCAGTTGGGCACGATGGCGCTTGAAATTGCTCGAAGGGAAACGGCTAAGGCTAGCGCCGGACACCTGCCTCGTGTTGACCTTGTGGCGAGCCGTGAGCGCCGGTACAGCGATGGCGGCCTGCCTTACTGGAACGGACGGCGGGACGCGAGCCAGGTGGGGATTCAGGTTCAGATTCCAATTTTCGCCGGGTTTGCCGTTCAGAGCCGAGTTCGCGAGACGCTGGCTTTGGTTGAGCAGGCGTCGGATGAACTCATGGATGTGCGGCGTGCCGCAGGTCTGGAAGCACGAAAGGCCTATTTAGGCGTCACCACTGGGTTGATGCGCATCGCTGCACTTCAGGTTGCGGAAACGTCTGCACTGACGGCGTTCGAATCAAACCGGTTTGGATATGAACATCATGTGCGCCCGAACGTCGATGTGCTTAACGCACAATACAAGCTGTATCGCGTGCGTCGCGAGCTTGCGCAAGCCCGATATCGCACGCTGATGGAAAGCCTGAAGCTCAAGGCGAGTACCGCGTCCCTTGCCGAGTCGGACATCGCAGCGACGAGCCACCTGCTGTCAAGTGCGTGACGACATGTGCCCGGAGTCCTCGATCCAACAGGAGGCTTCAAAAAAAACGCCCCGCGAACGACATTGTCGTTCGCGGGGCGTTTCAATGTGTAACGCTTTACGACTTGCTTACGCAGCGGCCAACAACTGACGCAGCACGAACGGCAGGATACCGCCGTGCTTGTAGTAATCCACTTCGATCGGCGTGTCGATGCGCAGCAGGACTTGCACCTTTTGCGTGTCGCCGTTCTTGCGATGGATCACCAGCGTGACGTCCTGTTGCGGCTTGATATCGGCAGACAGACCTTCGATGTCGTACGTCTCTTCGCCCGTGATACCGAGCGATTGCGCGCTGTCCGACCCCTTGAACTGCAGGGGCAACACGCCCATACCGACCAGGTTCGAGCGGTGGATGCGCTCGAACGAGCGCGCGATGACCGCCTTCACACCCAGCAGTTGCGTGCCCTTGGCTGCCCAGTCGCGCGACGAACCCGTGCCGTACTCTTCGCCACCGAACACCACCGTCGGGGTGTTCTCGCCAACATACTTCATCGCAGCGTCGTAGATCGACAACTGTTCGCCGCTCGGCTGGTGAATCGTCAGGCCGCCTTCGACGCGCGAACCGTCGGCCTTGACCGGGATCATCAGGTTCTTGATGCGAACGTTGGCGAACGTACCGCGCATCATCACTTCGTGGTTGCCGCGACGCGAACCGTAGCTGTTGAAGTCGGCCTTGAGCACGCCGTTTTCGAGCAGCCACTTGCCCGCCGGCGAGCTTTCCTTGATGGAGCCGGCCGGGCTGATGTGGTCGGTCGTGACCGAGTCACCGAACACGCCCAGGGCGCGTGCGCCGTGGATCGGCTCGATGTCGGTCTTCGGATCCATCGAGAAACCGTCGAAGAACGGCGGCTCGGCAATGTACGTCGACGTCGGCCAATCGTAGACCTGACCCTTCGAACCCTTGATCTTGGCCCACAGCGGGCTCGGTTCCTTGACCGAATCGTAGTTCGTCTTGAAGACCTTCGCGTTCATCGCGAACTTCATCAGCTTGTGAATTTCTTCGCTGGTCGGCCAAATGTCGCCCAGGAAGATCTCGCGCCCACCCTTGCCCTTGCCAACCGGCTCGGTCATCAGGTCGCGCGTCACGTTGCCGGCAATGGCGTAGGCCACGACCAGCGGGGGCGATGCGAGGAAGTTGGCGCGAATGTTCGGATGAATACGTGCTTCGAAGTTGCGGTTACCCGAGAGCACCGCAGCGGCGACCAGATCGTTCTTCACGATCGTGTCGTTCAGTTCGGCCGTCAGATCGCCGGCGTTACCGATACAGGTCGTGCAGCCGTAGGCCGTCACGCCGAAGCCCAGCTTCTCGAGGTACGGCAGCAGCCCGGCGGCTTCGAGGTACTCGGTCACCACACGGCTTCCCGGGGCGAGCGACGTCTTGATGTGCGGTGCGACCTTCAGGCCGGCTTCCACGGCCTTCTTGGCCAGCAGGCCGGCGGCAAGCAGCACGCTCGGGTTCGACGTGTTCGTGCACGACGTGATGGCAGCGATCAGCACATCGCCGTTCTTCACGTCGAGGCCGCTGTCGGTCTTGTACGTCGTGTCGAACTGTTCTTCGGTCTTGTTGAAACCGTTCTCGGCCACCGGCTTCGTGAACAGATCCTTGAAGGTCGACTTCACGTTACCGATCTCGATACGGTCTTGCGGACGCTTCGGGCCGGCCAGCGACGGCGCGACCGAGCCCAGATCCAGCTTGAGCGTCTTCGTATAGTCGATGTCGTTCGTCTTCGGAATGCCGAACAGCTTCTGGGCCTTGAAGTACGATTCGAATGCGTCGATTTCGCTCTTCGTGCGGCCCGTGCCCTTGAAGTAGTCGATGGTCTTTTCGTCGACCGGGAAGA
This sequence comes from Pandoraea sp., assembly GCF_041919235.1. Classification (NCBI taxonomy): domain Bacteria; kingdom Pseudomonadati; phylum Pseudomonadota; class Betaproteobacteria; order Burkholderiales; family Burkholderiaceae; genus Pandoraea; species Pandoraea sp. Next base: position 144,953 of record NZ_JAYRUC010000012.1, on the reverse strand, counting down.
AGCCCATCGTGGCGCCGTATTCCGGAGCCATGTTCGCGATCGTTGCGCGGTCCGGCAGGGCCAGGCTGGCCGTGCCTTCGCCGAAGAATTCGACGAACTTGCCGACCACCTTCTCCTTGCGCAGCATTTCGGTGATCGTGAGCACCAGGTCGGTGGCGGTCACGCCTTCGCGCAGACGGCCCGTCAGTTCCACACCGACGACGTCAGGCGTCAGGAAGTACACCGGTTGACCCAGCATGCCCGCTTCGGCCTCGATACCGCCCACGCCCCAGCCCACCACACCGATACCGTTGATCATGGTCGTGTGGCTGTCGGTGCCCACCAGGGTGTCCGGGTAGTACACGTGGTCCTTCTTGTGCACGCCGCGTGCGAGATATTCCAGGTTCACCTGGTGCACGATGCCGTAGCCCGGTTGCACAACGCCGAACGTGTCGAACGCCTGCATCCCCCACTTCATGAACTGGTAGCGCTCGTTGTTGCGCTGGAATTCCAGCTTCATGTTCAAGTCGAGCGCCTTCTTCTCGCGGAAGTGGTCGATCTGGACCGAGTGGTCAACCACCAGATCCACCGGCACGAGCGGCTCGATGCGCTTCGGGTTCTTGCCCTGGCGCTCGGCGACGTTACGCATGGCAGCCAGATCGGCCAGCAGCGGCACGCCGGTGAAATCCTGCAGCACGACACGCGCCACGACGAACGGAATCTCGTCGACGCGCTCGGCGTTCGGCTTCCAATTGGCCAGTTGCTTGACGTGCGCTTCGGTCACTTTCTTGCCGTCGCAATTGCGCAGCACCGACTCGAGCACGATACGGATCGACACCGGCAGGCGTTCGACGTTCACACCCAGGGCTTTACCCAGTTGGGGCAGCGAGTAGAACTTGCCTTTCTTGTCGCCGCTGAGCTTGAACTCTTTAAGCGTTTTGTGGAGGTTGTGGGCCATGATCTTTCCTTGAGTGATACAGAAAAACGAAGCGGTGGTGATGCGATTCAATGGGGGCCGGCATCGCACGGACACAGGCCGGCGTGCCCGAGGCGACACCGGTACGTCGAGTGTCCGGCGTACCGGGTATTGCAGGTATTGCTAAGACTTCGGCAGGAAAGCGGCTGGCGCGTCATGCGATCGGTGTCGGTGTCAAGCGAGCGGGGCTCAGTTGGAAACCTTGATCAGTTCGACCGATTGCGTCGGAGCGAGCTTGTCATGCTCCGCCATCGCTTGCGTCAGGCAATCGTCCGCCAGTCGGCTACCGCCATCGCGGTGGGTGAACAGCATCGCCTTGGCCGGAATGACGACCAGATCCAATCCGCTGGCGGCGTCATAGAAGCGGTCGGCGCCGGTCGTCGTCTGCTGACGCGGCAGCTTGTAGCTGCGACCGTCCCAGAACATCGTGAGAATCTGATCGCGCTTCATGTCGCCCTTGATGAACAGCTTGTGGTTCTCCGTGCAGCTCCACAGTTCCGAACCTTCGACCGGCTGCGCCTTCGGCGCTGCAGCAACCGCCGCTTTCTTCTTGGCCGGTGCCCGCTTCCGGATGGGGGCCTTTTTCTTCGCCTCGGCTTTCTTCACCGTGGCCTTGGCAGGGGCCGATTCAGCGGCAAACGCAGTCGGCAGGAGGGCCGCCGAGCAGAGGGCAACCAGCGCAGTCAGATAAAGCTTCTTCATGGTGAGTCTCCAAACAATCGGTAAGGGCCGACAAAAGCGCAGATTATCGTACGAAGTCTGCGTCCATCGACGTCACCATACAAATTTTTTCAATTCCTTCCGGCCAAGCGCAGCGGACGGCGGCGTTGCGGAGCGGCGTCGCCGAGCGGTATGTTGCGGTGCGGAATTCGGCATCGCGCCGCGCCGGGCTGCGCTCACGCATGAAGTCGCCCTCGATGAGGGCCATGGTGGCCATGGCGTGCATGGGGCGGGATGCTTGGCGAAGCAAACGCAGGGGGAAGCGCGGCACACCTGTTGCGGGCATTGCGCAGACACCGGGCGTTCGGTGCGGTGCGCGTTGTGCGGCAGTTCGGCGTTGCATTCGCTTGGCCAAGAAATCGCTCGATGTTGCGTGGGGGAGTGCCAGGGTCATAGCGCGATAGATGGCGCGGATTTCCGCGCAACTTGTCGTCACTGGAACTGCGGACGTTGAAATCATTCCCTCAATGGCGGGAGTTGCGCCGGCACTGGGGGTGAGCTGCCGGCGCAGCTTCGGCCCCCGGCGACGCTTTTGGCGCCGCGCGGGGCCGAGTCCCCGGGGGATTAGCCCAGCAGATGTGCCACGCCTGCGCGCTCTTCTTCGAGCTCGTTCAGCGTGATGTTCATCTTCTCGCGCGAGTAGGCGTCGATCTCGAGGCCTTCCACGCGCTTGTACTTGCCGTTTTCACAGATCACCGGAACGCCGTAGATCACGTCTTGGGGGATACCGTACGAGCCGTCCGACGGGATACCCATCGTGACCCACTTGCCGTTCGAGCCCAGCACCCAGTCATGGATGTGGTCGATGGCCGCATTGGCTGCCGACGCTGCCGACGACAGGCCACGGGCCTCGATGATGGCGGCGCCGCGCTTGCCGACGGTCGGCAGGAACACGTCGTTGTTCCACACGTCGTCGCTGATCATCGACTTCACGCTCTGGCCGTCGATCGTGGCGAAGCGGTAGTCGGCGTACATGGTCGGCGAGTGGTTGCCCCACACGGCCAGCTTTTCGATGCTGGCGACCGGCTTGCCGGTCTTGGCGGCGAGTTGCGACAGTGCACGGTTGTGATCCAGGCGCAGCATCGCGGTGAAGTTTTCCTTCGGCAGGTTCGGTGCCGACTTCATGGCAATGTAGGCATTCGTGTTGGCCGGATTGCCGACCACCAGCACCTTGACGTCGCGCTTGGCGACTTCGTCCAGCGCCTTGCCCTGCACCGTGAAGATGGCGCCGTTGGCTTCGAGCAAGTCCTTGCGCTCCATACCCTTCGAGCGCGGACGGGCGCCCACCAGCAGGGCGACGTCGGCATCCTTGAACGCGACCTTGGGGTCGTCGGTGACAACCACGCCGGCGAGCAGCGGGAACGCGCAGTCTTCCAGCTCCATCACGACGCCCTTGACGGCGGCTTGTGCTTGCGGGAGGTCGAGCAGTTGCAGGATGACGGGCTGATCCTTGCCAAGCATGTCGCCGTTGGCGATGCGGAACAGCAGGGAGTAGCCGATTTGGCCAGCGGCGCCGGTGACGGCGACACGCATTGCGGGTTTTGCCATGAGAATCTCTCCAGACGTGTACAAATTCCTGCGAAGCTCAGGATAAGCTCGCCGTCCGGGTGGCTTTTTGCCAGGCTGACAGCGCCGCGTCACATGAAGCTTCTAAAATTCCTTGACCTACGGAAGCTTGCGGGCTGCGGGGTGTGCTGCAATCGATGAGTGCGAAGCGCCGGACTCTCTTCTCTTATAAGATAGCCGTGCTGCGGCGGCAGGCCCCTGTTAGCCCGCGTCAGTGTAGGAGTCGCCACACCGAATGTCAACTGTATCTTATGTCTTATATAAGACATAGGATTATTGCTGTTATTCGATGGACGAAGGTCTTGATTTGTGGTCAAATCGCCGCCATGAATGCGAATGTTCGCGACACATCCAACATCACGCCGCCTGTCGATGCCCCGCAGAGACCGGACAGCGCGCGCGACGCCGTACCGGCCTCCCAGGCCTTGCAGGGTACGGCTGTTGCGGGGGCGTCGCCCACCTTCAGTCCGCTGTATCAGCAGATCAAGGGGCTCATTACCCAAAGCCTGCAGGCGGGTGAATGGAAGCCCAGCGAAATCATTCCCAGCGAAGTCGATCTGGCCGCCCGCTACAAGGTGAGTCAGGGAACGGTGCGCAAAGCCATCGACGAGTTGGCTGCCGAGAATTTGCTCGTACGCCGTCAGGGGCGCGGCACGTTCGTCGCGACCCATCACGAGGACCGGGTACAGTTCCGGTTTCTGCGTCTCGCGCCCGATTCGGGCGAACCCCATCATCCGCCCAGCCGTCTGATCGAGTGCCGCCGCATGCGCGCGCCGGCGGAAATCGCGCGCCAGCTCGATCTTCGTGCGGGCGATGGCGTCATTCTGATTCGCCGCATGATGGATTTCTCGGACCGACCGACGGTGCTTGACGAAATCTGGCTGCCGGGCGCGTTGTTCCGCGGGTTGACGGCGGAAAAGCTCAATGAGTACAAGGGGCCGATGTACGGCCTGTTCGAAGATGAATTCGGCACACGCATGATCCGCGCCGTGGAAAAAGTTCGCGCCGTGGCCGCGGACGACATGACCGCAGAACTGCTCAAGGTGCCGAAGGGGTTTCCGCTGCTGAGCGTCGAGCGCGTTTCCTACACTTATGGGGACAAACCGGTGGAAGTGCGCCGGGGTTGGTATGTCACCACGGAACACCATTACCAGAACGAATTGAGTTGAGAGGGTAGGGCGGCTTTCCAGGGGCGCGCCGGTGTCGTGGCCGGCAAGCGCCTGAAAGCCTGGGCTTGAGGGGCGGTGCAGCGCGCGCCGTTGGCAGGAATTTCCGGAGCATTGGAACCGGTATGGTGCAACGCACTAGAATCGGCGCTAAAATCCGGGGCTGGTGTAACTACATGGGGTCTAGCATGGCTGAAGTGGTAAAAAAAGAGCGGCCAGTCTACAGGAACATCGGTATCGGACAGATTGTCACGTACCGTCTCCCGGTGGCTGGTATCGTTTCCATTCTGCACCGTATTAGCGGTGTGATCTTGTTCCTTCTGTTGCCGTTCGCACTTTTTCTGTTCGAACAGAGCCTCACGTCGGAACTCAGCTTCGACGTTCTGCGAAGCATCGCCTCCAACTGGTTTGTCAAACTTGTCATCCTGGCATTGTCGTGGGGCTTCCTGCACCATTTCTGTGCCGGCGTGCGTCACCTGCGCATGGACTTCAATCACGACGCCGTGAGCAAGGAAGGTGGCAAGCAGTCGGCAGTGGTCGTTCTGACCGTGTCGCTGGTGCTGACGCTGGCTGTCGCCCTCAAGCTGTTCGGAGCGTTCTAACATGGCACAGAACAATATCGGTTCGAAGCGCCTTGTCGTCGGCGCCCACTACGGCCTGCGCGACTGGATCGCACAGCGCATGACCGCGGTCATCATGGCCGCGTACACCGTCATCCTGCTGGTGTGGTTCTTTACCGCCAAGGATTTCTCCTACGAAGGCTGGGCTGGCATCTTCGCGCATCAGTGGATGAAGCTGGCCACGTTCGTCACGCTGCTCGCACTGTTCTATCACGCATGGGTCGGCATTCGCGACATCTGGATGGACTACGTCAAGCCTGTCGGTGTGCGACTGGCGCTGTACGCGCTGACGATCGTCTGGCTGCTGGCTTGTGCCGGCTATGCCGCGCAGATTCTGTGGAGAGTGTAAAGAATGGCTGCAATTAAAAATTCGCTGCCGCGCCGCCGCTTTGACGTTGTCATCGTGGGCGCAGGTGGTTCGGGCATGCGCGCATCGCTGCAACTGGCCAAGGCCGGACTGTCGGTGGCCGTGCTGTCCAAGGTGTTCCCCACCCGTTCGCATACCGTGGCCGCTCAGGGCGGCATTGGCGCTTCGCTCGGCAACATGAGCGAAGACAACTGGCATTACCACTTTTACGACACGATCAAGGGTTCCGACTGGCTCGGCGACCAGGACGCGATCGAGTTCATGTGCCGTCAGGCGCCGAACGCCGTCTACGAGCTGGAACACTTCGGCATGCCGTTCGACCGTAATCCGGACGGCACGATTTACCAGCGCCCGTTCGGCGGCCACACGGCCAATTACGGCGAGAAGCCGGTTCAGCGCGCTTGCGCGGCGGCCGACCGTACCGGTCACGCCCTGCTGCATACGCTGTATCAACAGAACGTGGCCGCCAAGACCCACTTCTTCGTGGAGTGGATGGCGCTTGATCTGATCCGCAACGAAGAGGGCGATGTCCTCGGCGTGTCGGCGCTGGAACTCGAAACCGGCGACGTCTACCTGCTCGAAGGCAAATGCACGTTGTTCGCGACCGGCGGTGCCGGCCGTGTGTACGCTGCGTCGACCAATGCGTTCATCAATACCGGTGACGGTCTGGGCATGGCCGCGCGTGCGGGCATTCCGCTCGAAGACATGGAATTCTGGCAATTCCACCCGACCGGCGTGGCCGGTGCGGGCGTGCTGATCACCGAAGGCGTGCGCGGCGAAGGCGGTATTCTGCGTAACTCGAACGGCGAGCGCTTCATGGAGCGCTATGCCCCGACGCTCAAGGATCTGGCGCCGCGCGATTTCGTGTCGCGTTCGATGGACCAGGAAATCAAGGAAGGCCGCGGCTGTGGCCCGAACGGCGACTACGTGCTGCTCGACCTCTCGCACATCGGTGCCGAGACGATCATGAAGCGCCTGCCGTCGATTCGCGAAATCGCGCTGAAGTTCGCCAACGTCGACGCGATCAAGGAACCGATCCCCGTCGTGCCGACCATCCACTATCAGATGGGCGGTATTCCGACGAACTACAACGGTCAGGTCGTCTTGCAGAAGGATGGCTCGTCGGTCCCGGTCAACGGTTTCTACGCTGTGGGCGAATGCTCGTGCGTGTCGGTCCACGGTGCGAACCGTCTGGGCACGAACTCGCTGCTCGACCTGGTGGTGTTCGGCCGCGCGGCCGGAAATCACATCGTCGATTTCGTGAAGAACCATGGCGACCACAAGCCGCTGCCCGCCGATGCAGGCGAGAACGCACTGGCGCGTCTGGGCCGTCTGGAAGGTTCCAGCTCGGGCGAGTACGCACAGGATATCGCCAACGACATCCGGGCAACGATGCAGAAGCACGCGGGCGTGTTCCGTACCTCGGCACTGCTCAAGGAAGGTGTCGACGAGATCAAGCAGGTGGCCGAGCGCGTGTCGAACGTGCACCTCAAGGACAAGTCGAAGGTGTTCAACACGGCGCGCATGGAAGCGCTGGAAGTCGACAACCTGATCGAAGTGGCCAAGGCCACCATGATCGCTGCCGAAGCTCGCAAGGAAAGCCGTGGCGCGCACGCGCACAGCGATTATCCGGAGCGCGACGACGCCAACTGGATGCGCCACTCGCTGTACTTCAGCGAAGGCAACCGTCTGGATTACAAGCCGGTGCAGATGAAGCCGCTGACCGTCGACTCGGTTCCGCCCAAGGCGCGGACGTTCTAAGGGATTCGCAAGATCATGAAACGCATTTTCGAAGTCTACCGCTACGATCCGGACAAAGACGCCGCACCGTATATGCAGACCTACGAGGTTGAACTCGACGGTCACGAGCGCATGCTGCTCGACGCCTTGGTCAAGCTCAAGAAGCTCGACGAAGGCATCGCTTTCCGCCGCTCATGCCGCGAAGGCGTGTGCGGTTCGGACGCGATGAACATCAACGGCAAGAACGGTCTGGCGTGCCTGACCAACATGAACGATCTGCCGAACAAGATCGTTCTGAAGCCGCTGCCGGGGCTGCCCGTCATTCGCGATCTGATCGTCGACATGACGCACTTCTTCAACCAGTACCACTCGATCAAGCCGTACCTGATCAACCCCGAGCCGGCACCGGAGAAGGAGCGTCTGCAGTCGCCCGAGCAGCGCGACGAGTTGGACGGCCTGTACGAGTGCATTCTGTGCGCGTCGTGCTCCACGTCGTGCCCGAGCTTCTGGTGGAACCCGGACAAGTTCGTCGGCCCGGCGGGTCTGCTGCAGGCTTACCGCTTCATCGCGGACAGCCGCGACACGGCAACCGGCGAGCGTCTGGATAACCTGGAAGATCCGTACCGCCTGTTCCGCTGCCACACGATCATGAACTGCGTGGATGTGTGCCCGAAGGGTCTGAACCCGACGAAGGCCATCGGCAAGATCAAGGAGCTGATGGTGCGTCGCGCCGTCTGAGCCAACGATCATGCCGGATATCACTCACCAGTCCGATCCGGTCAAACGTGCCCGCCTGCGTTGGCGGGCACGCCGCGGTTTGCTGGAAAACGACCTCATTCTCGAACGCTTCTTCGCGAAGTACGAAGCCTCGATGACCGACGAGGATGTGGGCGCCCTAACGAAGCTGCTCGATTTGAGCGACAACGATTTGATGGATCTGCTGCTAGCGCGTAAAGAGCCCGAGGCGGATCTGGACGGGCCGGACGTGCAGCGCCTGCTGGCGCTTCTGCGTGCCGTGTAGGGTTTAAGTATTTTTTTGAGGAAGCGATATGACTCCGTCTGATGTTAAAGCCACCCTATCTTTCTCTGACGATTCGCCCAGCGTCGAACTGCCGATCTATCAGGGAACGATGGGCCCGGATGTAATCGACATCCGCAAGCTGTACGGCCAGACCGGCAAGTTTACGTATGACCCGGGCTTTATGTCGACGGCGTCGTGCAATTCCGCCATCACCTACATCGATGGCGACAAGGGCGAGCTGCTCTACCGTGGCTACCCGATCGAGCAGTTGGCGACCCACTGCGACTTCCTCGAAACCTCGTACCTGCTGCTCAAGGGCGAACTGCCCGACGCAAAGCAGAAGGCGGAATTCGTCAAGACCGTGACCCGTCACACGATGGTGCACGAGCAGATGAACTTCTTCTTCCGTGGTTTCCGTCGTGACGCGCATCCGATGGCTGTGCTGACCGGCTCGGTCGGTGCGCTGTCCGCGTTCTACCACGACTCGCTGGACATCAACAATCCGACGCACCGTGAAGTCTCGGCGATCCGTCTGATGGCCAAGCTGCCGACGCTCGTCGCGATGGCATACAAGTACAGCATCGGTCAGCCGTTCGTGTACCCGCGCAACGACCTGTCGTACAGCGCGAACTTCATGCGCATGATGTTCGCCAACCCGTGCGAAGAGTACGAAGTCAACGACGTGCTGGTGCGCGCGCTCGACCGTATCCTGATCCTGCACGCCGATCACGAGCAGAACGCCTCCACGTCGACCGTGCGTCTGGCCGGCTCGTCGGGTGCGAACCCGTTCGCCTGTATCGCTGCCGGTATCGCGTGTCTGTGGGGTCCGGCGCACGGTGGTGCGAACGAAGCCGCCCTGAACATGCTCGAGCAGATCGGTTCGTCGGCCAACATCCCTGAGTTCATCAAGCAGGTGAAGGACAAGAACTCGGGCGTGAAGCTCATGGGCTTCGGTCACCGCGTGTACAAGAACTACGACCCGCGCGCCAAGCTCATGCGCGAGACGTGCTACGAAGTGCTCAACGAACTCGGCCTGCATGACGACCCGCTGTTCAAGCTGGCGATGCAACTCGAGAAGATTGCCCTGGAAGACGAATACTTCGTGTCGCGCAAGCTGTACCCGAACGTCGACTTCTACTCGGGTATCGTTCAGCGCGCACTCGGCATTCCGACGTCGATGTTTACCTGCATCTTCGCCTTGGCACGCACCGTGGGCTGGATCGCGCAGTGGAACGAAATGATCGGGGAGCCGGATCAGAAGATCGGCCGTCCGCGTCAGTTGTTCATCGGTCACACGCCGCGCGACGTCGCGCCGATGGACAAGCGTTAAGCTTGCCCGAGGCGCCCGGCACGGCCCCCGCTTGCCGTGCCGGCACCGTAACCTTGCCGAAACGGCAAGGCGGTGCGGCCCGCAACGAGCCCTCGTTGCGCTATATTCGAAGCCACGGCATAAGCTGCCGTGATTCGCACAAATCCCCGGTTGATCGTGCGTTTACCGCCCGGTTTTCCGGGGATTTCGTATTCCCGCCAGCGCGAAAGCGCTATGGCATAATCAAAAGTTCCAGAACGATTGTTGTTCTCAGAACGATATTCAGCCCCGCGTTTTTATCATGGCCAAGACGCTGTATGACAAGTTGTGGGATGCACATGTCGTGCATACCGAGGACGATGGCACTACGTTGCTCTACATCGACCGTCATCTGCTGCACGAGGTGACCAGCCCGCAGGCGTTTGAGGGGCTGAAACTCGCGCAGCGTCCGGTCTGGCGGCTGTCCGCCAACCTCGCGGTGTCGGATCACAACGTGCCGACCACCGACCGTACGCAAGGCATCGTCGATCCGATCTCGCGTTTGCAGGTCGACACGCTCGACGCGAACTGCGACGGCTTCGGCATTACCCAATTCAAGATGAACGACGTCCGTCAGGGCATCGTGCACGTGATCGGCCCGGAGCAGGGCGCAACGCTGCCCGGCATGACGGTGGTCTGTGGCGACTCGCATACGTCCACGCATGGTGCGTTCGGCGCGCTGGCGTTCGGCATCGGCACGTCCGAAGTCGAGCACACGCTCGCGACGCAGACGTTGCTCATGAAGAAGAGCAAGAACATGCTCGTGAAGGTCGAAGGCACGCTGCCGCGCGGCTGTTCCGCCAAGGACATCGTGCTGGCAGTCATCGGCAAGATCGGCACCGCCGGCGGCACGGGCTACACGATCGAGTTCGCCGGCTCGGCGATCCGCTCGCTCACGATGGAAGGCCGCATGACGGTGTGCAACATGGCCATCGAGGCCGGGGCGCGCGCGGGGCTGGTGGGCGTGGACGACACGACGATCAACTACGTGAAGGGCCGTCCGTACTCGCCCACGGGCGTGGAATTCCAGCAGGCCGAAGCCTACTGGCGCACGTTCCACTCCGATCCTGGCGCCGCGTTCGATCGCGTGATCGAGATCGACGCCAATACGCTGCGTCCGCAGGTGAGCTGGGGGACGTCGCCGGAGATGGTCGTGAGCATCGAAGACCGTGTGCCCGATCCCGAGAAGGAGAAGGACCCGGTCAAGCGCGGCGCCATGGAGCGCGCGCTCGAGTACATGGCGCTCACGCCGGACACGCCAATGGCAAGCATCAACGTCGACAAGGTGTTCATCGGCTCTTGCACCAACTCGCGCATTGAGGATATCCGCGCTGCGGCATACGTCGTGAAGAAGCTCGGTCGCCGTGTGGCGTCGAACGTGCGTCTGGCGATGGTCGTGCCGGGGTCGGGGCTCGTGAAGCAACAGGCTGAGCAGGAAGGACTCGATCAGGTCTTCAAGGCCGCCGGCTTCGAATGGCGTGAGCCGGGCTGTTCGATGTGTCTGGCGATGAACGCCGACCGACTGGAGCCGGGCGAGCGCTGTGCGTCGACCTCGAATCGCAACTTCGAAGGCCGGCAGGGCGCGGGTGGGCGTACCCACCTCGTGAGCCCGGCAATGGCCGCAGCGGCGGCCATCGAAGGCCACTTCGTCGACGTGCGGCGTCTGGTCTGACGCGCTCGCATCGATTCAACCGTCGTTTGACATCGTCTTTGACAGAGAAAAAACCATGAAGAAACTGTGGATGCTGATCGGTGCGTTGCTGGTGCTGGGCGTTGCGGGCTGCAATACGATGGCGGGCCTTGGCAAGGACACGCAAGCGGCCGGGTCGGCCCTCGAAAACGCTGCGAAGAAGTGATGCGACGGTGCGCGTCGCGCCGGCCATCGCCGCGCGCGCGCACCTACGAAATTATCGGCTTGAACGGCCTCGGTGCTACGGGGTCGGGGGCGGCCGAACTGTTTTGAACAGGTGGTTCGTGATGGAAAAATTTACCGTCCATACGGGGTTGGTGGCACCGCTGGATCGCGAAAACGTCGATACCGATGCGATCATCCCCAAGCAATTTCTGAAATCGATCAAGCGCACGGGCTTCGGCCAGAACCTGTTCGACGAGTGGCGTTATCTCGACGTCGGCCAGCCGGGCCAGGATTGCAGCACGCGTCCGGTCAACCCGAACTTCGTGCTCAACCAGCCGCGCTATCAGGGCGCGACGATTCTGCTCGCCCGCAAGAACTTCGGCTGCGGCAGCTCGCGGGAGCACGCCCCGTGGGCGTTGCAGCAATATGGCTTTCGCGCGGTCATTGCACCGAGTTTCGCCGACATTTTCTTCAATAACTGCTACAAGAACGGGCTGCTGCCGATCGCGCTGTCCGAGATGCAGGTCGATCACCTGTTCAACGAGACGGCGGCGTTCAATGGCTATCAGTTGACCATCGACCTGGACAAGCAGGCGGTGGTGACCTCGGATGGCCGTGCGTACGCGTTCGACATCGCGCCGTTCCGAAAGTACTGCATGTTGAACGGTTTCGACGACATTGGCCTGACGCTGCGTCACGCCGACAAGATTCGCGCCTACGAGGCCGAGCGGCTCGCCAAGCAGCCGTGGCTCGCAACGCGCCTGCCGGGTTGACCCGCGCGCACTCAAGGAGATCGCATGAAAATTGCAGTGTTGCCGGGTGACGGCATTGGTCCGGAAATCGTGAAGGAAGCCGTCAATGTGCTGAACGCACTTGGCGAGAAGTTCGAACTCGAAGAGGCGCCCGTGGGCGGTGCCGGCTACGAAGCGAGCGGTCACCCGCTGCCGGAAGCCACGCTCAAGCTTGCCAAGGAAGCGGACGCCATTCTGTTCGGCGCCGTCGGAGACTGGAAGTACGACTCGCTCGAGCGCGCGCTGCGCCCGGAGCAGGCGATTCTGGGGCTGCGCAAGCATCTGCAGCTCTTCGCCAACTTCCGTCCGGCCATTCTGTACAAGGAGTTGGCGGACGCGTCGAGCCTGAAGCCGGAGATTGTGGCCGGGCTGGATATCCTGATCATTCGCGAGCTCAATGGCGACATCTATTTCGGTCAGCCGAAGGGTTTTCGTCAGGCGCCGGATGGGCCTTTTGAAGGGGCGCGCGAAGGTTTTGATACCATGCGCTATAGCGTGCCCGAAGTGGAGCGTATCGCGCACGTCGCGTTTCAGGCGGCAGCCAAGCGCGGCAAGCGTCTGTGCTCGGTGGACAAGGCCAACGTGCTCGAGACGTCGCAGTTGTGGCGTGACACGATGATCGAGGTCGCCAGGCAGTATCCGGAGGTCGAGCTCTCGCATATGTACGTCGACAACGCTGCGATGCAACTGGTCAAGGCGCCGAAGAACTTCGACGTAGTGGTGACCGGCAACATGTTCGGCGATATTCTCTCCGACGAAGCCGCCATGCTCACGGGGTCGATCGGCATGCTGCCGTCGGCGTCGCTCGACGCCAATAACAAGGGACTGTACGAACCGTCGCACGGTTCGGCACCCGATATCGCCGGCAAGGGCGTGGCCAATCCGTTGGCGACGATCCTCTCGGCGGCCATGATGCTGCGTTACACGCTGGGTCGTGCCGAACAGGCCGACCGTGTGGAGAACGCAGTGAAGAAGGTGCTGGCGCAAGGCTTGCGCACGCCCGACATCTGGCAGGAAGGCGCGACCAAGGTGGGAACGCGCGACATGGGCGCGGCGGTGGTCGCCGCGCTATAACGTTGATGGGGCGTCGTGAGACGCCCCTCGGCGCAATTGCAACGATAAGAGAGTGGATAAATGAAAACCGTAGGTCTGGTAGGTTGGCGGGGCATGGTCGGTTCGGTTCTGATGCAGCGTATGCAGCAGGAGAACGACTTTGCTTTGATCGAGCCGGTGTTTTTCAGCACCAGCAACGCGGGCGGCAAAGCCCCGTCGATGGCGAAGAACGAGACTTCGCTGAAAGACGCCAATGACGTCGATGCGCTGAAAAAATGCGACATCATCGTGACCTGCCAGGGCGGCGACTACACCACCGAGATCTTCCCGAAGCTGCGTGCCGCGGGCTGGAATGGCTATTGGATCGACGCCGCTTCGACGCTGCGCATGAAGGACGATGCCATCATCGTTCTCGATCCGGTCAACCTCGATGTGATCAAGCATTCGTTGACCAAGGGCACCAAGAACTTCATCGGTGGCAATTGCACCGTGAGCTGCATGCTGATGGGCCTGGGCGGTCTGTTCCAGCACGGTCTGGTCGACTGGCTGACGTCGATGACGTATCAGGCGGCGTCGGGCGGCGGTGCGCAGCACATGCGCGAACTGCTCACGCAGTTCGGTAGTATCAACGCCGAAGTCAAGGCGCTGCTCGACGATCCGCACTCGGCTATTCTCGAAATCGACCGCAAGGTGCTCGCGAAGCAGCACGCGCTCACGGCCGACGAGACCAAGCAGTTCGGCGTGCCGCTGGGCGGCAACCTGATTCCCTGGATCGACAAGGACCTCGGCAACGGCCAGTCGAAGGAAGAATGGAAGGGCGGCGCCGAGACCAACAAGATTCTGGGTCTGGGCGACGGTTTCCCCAATACGCGGGCCATTCCGGTGGACGGTCTGTGCGTGCGCATCGGCGCGATGCGTTGCCACAGCCAGGCCTTGACCATCAAGCTCACGAAGGATGTGCCGTTAGACGAACTGAACGACATCATCGGCCAGGCGAATGACTGGGTGAAGGTGGTGCCGAACACGCGCGAGGCGTCGATGACCGATTTGACGCCTGCGGCCGTGACCGGCACGATGACGATTCCAGTGGGTCGCCTGCGCAAGATGTCGATGGGACCGGAGTACCTGTCGGCGTTCACGGTGGGCGATCAACTGTTGTGGGGCGCGGCGGAACCGCTGCGTCGCATGCTGCGCATCCTGCTCGACGCTTGAGCGTCGCAGCGCATCGGTAAGGCGTGAAGCACGGCGGCCCGCGAGGCCGCCGTCCGCGCTTTGGGCGGCACCCCGATGTTGTCGGGGAGGCCAGTGACAATCGACTGACAGGTTTGACAAGACACAGTGCGGAAATTCTCGATCGGCAAGCGCGCAAACCCGTCCCGTAACTCGTTCCGCCTGAGCGCGGCGGCGGCCGTTTTGTGGAGCCTCGGGCTTCTCAACGCGGGTGCGGCAGAGTTCGGCCCGCAGCAGGTACGCTCGGGCCCGGGCCAGCCGTTGCGCGCCGTGATCGTGCTGGGCAACGTGTCGCAAGCCGAAGCCGACGGATTGTCGGTGAAGCTCGCACCGCGCGATGCCTTCAAGCAAGCCGGTCTGCGCTACGACCCCACGCTCGAGAAGCTCTCCGTGTCAGTCTCTCCCACGGGGGGACGCGCAGCGGGGTACAGCGGCACCTATCTCGTGCATGTCGATTCGGCCGAGCCGGTCAGCACATCGTTCCTCGATCTGTTGCTGGTGCTCGAATGGCGCACGGGTCGTCAGTCGAACGCGGTCACGTTGTCGGCCATCCCGGAAGCCAGCGCGGCGCAACCTCAGGCCGTCGTGCCTGCTGCGACGCCGAGTCGTACCGCCACGCCCGCTGCAGCCACGACGCCCGCGCCTGCGGCGTCTGCGCAGGCGGGCAACGTGCCGGCGACGGCCGCAGACGGCGCGCGCACGGTGGGCCGCGGTGAGTCGTTGTCGTCGATTGCCCGTGAGTTCACGGGGGGCGAGGGCGGCACGACGCTGGCGCAGATGATGACGGCGCTGTTCGAGGCGAACCGTTCGGCGTTTATCGATAACGATCCGAACCGGCTGCGCCTGGGGGCGACGCTGACGCACCCGGCCGATGCGCAGGTGCAAAGTATTCCTCCCGCTCAGGCGCGCAAGTTCGTGTCTGCTGCGCGGGAGCAGTTCGACGCGTATCGCGCGCGGCTCGCCGATTCGACGGCGCGGCAGGCAGCACCGGCCGGTGGCCGCAGTGCCCAGGGCGCGATCGAAGCGGGTAAGGCGCCGGAACCGGTCGCTCCCGCTGCGCGCGATGAATTGAAGCTGTCGCGGCCCGGCAAGGGCGGGGCGGGCGGTACAGCCGGTCGATCCGGCGGCAGCGAAGAAGAGCAAATCGCCCAGGGCAAGGCGCAGGCCGAGGCTCAGGGCAGGGTGAATGAGTTGCAGAAGAACGTAGCTGATCTCCAGAAGTTGTTGACGATGAAGCAACAGGCCATCGCCAATCTGGAGGAGCAGGCCGCCGCCGCGTCGGGGGCGACTGCACAGGAAAAGACGGCCAAACCGGCCGAAGGCAAGACAGCGCCCCCGGTGGCGACCGCCGCCAGGACGGCACCGAGTGCTGCCAAGGGCACTGACTCGGACGGCACCGGCGCTGCCGCGCCAGCCGTGGCGCAGGCGGCGGCTACCGATGCCGCATCGGCCGCATCGGCGGATGTCGTGGCCTCCGAGGCAACGGCTGCGGCACCGGCAAGCGACGCCGTCGTGGCGTCCGCTGCCAGCGCCCCGGTCGCGGAATCCAAACCAGCGCCGAACGGCGCGATGCGTTGGGGGGCCGTAACCCAGAATCCGTACGTGCTGCCGGGCGCGGGTGTACTGGTGGTGCTGCTTGGCCTGTGGTGGCTGATGCGCCGACGCCGCACCGAGCCGCCGGTGGGGCAGCCCGGCCCGTATGACGATGGCGACGACGGTCATGACGGTCATGACGGTCGTGACGGTCATGATGCGCCGCGCGATGGAGAACACGCGGCTGAGCCGACGTCGCCGGGCGTCGCAACGGCGGGCGTCGTGGCAGCGGCGGGCGCAGCAGGTGCTGCGGCACTGTACGCCGCGAATCAAATGGAAGCCGACGAACATCTGCATCCGGCATCGGGCGAAGCGTGGCCAGTGTCGGACGAGGGCGTTACCGCTCCCGACGAGGTTCCGACGCACAACGTGACGGGCGAACAGGCGGCCGAGCCGCCGTCCCTGAGCGATGAATTGGCCGATACGGCGCATGATGAAGGTCCGGGCGTGCCAAGCGTAGCCTTGGCGTCGTCTGAGGCGGCTGCGGAGCCGCTCGTCGATGCGTCTGCACCCTTGGTCCCGGAAACGGACGCCCAGGCCGGCGTCGAGCCGGAAATCGATTGGGATGCGGCATTTGCCGAGGCGGCAGGAGAGACGCCGGAAGTCGCCGCAGCTCACGACGTTCAAGGCGACACGTCGACGAGCGTGTCGGCGCTCGATGCACCGAGTGCTGCGTCTGAGACCGATGGCGTCGCCGCTGCGCAGGCGGCAACCCCCGAGTCGCTTTCCGCTGCGTCGGCCGAAATGGCCCCGACGGTCCCGCCGATGGTCGACGCGCCGCCCGAGGGCAGTGTGGCGGCCATGCTGGGCGATCTGGATCTGGCCATTCCGGGGCAGCCGGCGCAGGTGGGTACGATTTCGAGTGACGTTTTGCCGTCGCTGAGCAAGGGCCTCGGCTCGGTGCAATTCAAGATGGCGCCGCTCGACGATTCGCTGCGTCAGCACGCCAGCACAGCCGATGGGGTCACCCCCGTCAGCGATGACCTCAACGATGACCTCAGTGATGACCTCAATGACGACCTGAGCGACGCCGATTTCGACGCGGCGATGCTGCAGGCAAGCAGCGCACCCGCCGCGTCGCACAGCTATGCGGATACCGCGCACGAGGCACCGTCGCTCAAGCCCTTGTCGTTCGATTTGTCGGACTTCAGCCTCGATCTGAAGGGGGGCGATGCGCAAGCGGCCCCGGCGCGGGAAGCGTCGGTCGAGCACGACGGGCTCGATTCACCCTCCCGGGAAGCGCAGTCCACCGGCGAACCTGAGGCCCCGGCCCCGCAGGTGCCGCAAGCCAACGCAGCAGCGTCGCAGGCATGGGCGGCGAGCCCTGCGTCTGCCGAGGCGGGCGTGCCGGACGAATTCCATACGAAGCTCGAACTGGCCACGGCGTATCAGACGATTGGCGATGACGACGGCGCGCGCGAACTGCTCGAAGAGGTGATCGCCGGGGGCGACGCCGCGCAGCAGTCCGTCGCCCGGTCGCGATTGGCAGCGCTTGGTAAGTAACGCCAAAGCCGTGACGCCAAAGCAGTGACGCTAAAGCGGTGACGTCGGGGCAAGCCGACGATCACACCACAGATTGACCGTAGTTTGGGGCGCTCGCAGGTTGGGCGCCCATTTTTCTTTTTCATATGCGAATCGCACTGGGCATCCATTACGACGGCACGGCGTTCTCCGGCTGGCAATCGCAGCCGCACGGCAATACCGTGCAGCAGGCGCTCGAGGCCGCTCTGCGCGCATTCGGCGGCATCGCGCTGCCCACCACGGTCGCAGGTCGCACCGACACCGGCGTGCACGGTGTCGGGCAGGTGGTGCATTTCGACACCGCGCTGGACCGCGCCATGTTCTCGTGGGTGCGCGGCGTCAATGCCTTTCTGCCCAAGACGGTGGCCGTGCAGTGGGCGCAGGCGATGCCTGACGACTTTCATGCGCGCTTCGCCGCCTTTGAGCGCACGTATTTCTATGTGCTTTACGTGCATCCGGTGCGCTCGCCATTGCTCGACGGCCGATGCGGCTGGCTGCACACGCCGCTTGATCTCCACGCGATGCGCGATGCGAGTCGAGTGCTGGTGGGCGAGCACGACTTCTCGGCGTTCCGCTCGTCCGAGTGTCAGGCCAGGACGCCCGTGAAACATCTGTATGGCATCGACATCGAGCAGCACGGGCATTTCTTCATTTTCCGCTTTCGGGCGAACGCGTTCCTGCATCACATGGTGCGCAACATCATGGGATGCCTGGTGGCCGTCGGCCGGGGACGTCAACCCGTGAGCTGGATGACGCATGTGCTGGCGAGTCTCGATCGTCGTCAGGCCGCCCCGACGTTCATGCCGGACGGCTTGTATCTGGCTCGCGTGGGGTATCCTGAACGTTTCGCCGTGCCCGAGCCCAACTGGGCCGCATGGCCGTTCCCGATGCCGTGGGCAAGCTCATGAAATCCCGTACCCGAATCAAGATTTGCGGGCTGTCTCAGGCAGCCGACATCGATCACGCCGTGGCGCTTGGCGTCGACGCCATTGGCCTTGTTTTTTACCCGCCGAGCCCACGTTACGTGGATCGGGTGCGCGCTGCCGCGCTGGCTCGCCAAGTGCCGCCGTACGTGAGTCTGGTCGGCCTGTTCGTCAACGCCACGGCCGACGAGATCGCCCGCACGCTCGAGGCCGTGCCGCTCACCGCACTGCAGTTCCACGGCGACGAAACCCCCGAGCAGTGCGCGCTGCTGGCGGCGGCGGCCGGCAACCGTCCCTACATGCGCGCCATGCGTATCGGCCCGGAGACGAAAGACAGCGGCGATTTGCTACAATTCGCCAATGCATACACCGCCGCGCAAGGCATCTTGCTCGATGCCCTGGTCGAGGGCTATGGCGGTGGAGGAAAGGTTTTCGATTGGTCACTTATTCCAAAAGACATCGCGCGTCGGGCCGTTTTGAGTGGTGGCTTGAACGCACACAACGTTGCTGAGGCCATCGGCCGGGTGACGCCTTACGCCGTCGACGTGTCGAGCGGTGTGGAGGCGTCGCGGGGCGTGAAGGATCACGCCCGCATGACGGCGTTTGTGCACGCGGTGCGTGCCGCCGATGCCGAATGAGCAACCCGCCGGGGCGGCCGCTTGGGCCGCACACCGGTTTTGCGAAGAGTGACGACCATGTACGATTTTCCTGACGCCCGAGGCCATTTCGGCCCTTACGGCGGTGTCTTTGTGGCCGAGACGCTGATTCACGCGCTCGACGAACTGCGCGAGGCGTATGCCAGGTATCAGCACGATCCGGCTTTCCTCGAAGAATTCCATTACGAACTGAAGCACTATGTCGGCCGTCCGTCGCCGATCTACCACGCCAAGCGCTGGAGCCAGGAACTGGGTGGCGCGCAGGTGTACCTCAAGCGCGAAGATCTGAACCACACCGGCGCGCACAAGGTGAACAACGTGATCGGGCAGGCGTTGCTCGCGCGCCGCATGGGCAAGCGCCGCGTGATCGCGGAGACCGGCGCCGGTCAGCACGGCGTGGCCACGGCGACCATTGCCGCGCGCTTCGGCATGGAGTGCGTGGTCTACATGGGCGCGGAAGACGTCAAGCGCCAGGCGGCCAACGTCTACCGCATGCAACTGCTGGGCGCCACCGTCGTGCCCGTGGAGTCGGGCTCGAAGACGCTCAAGGACGCCCTCAACGAAGCCATGCGCGACTGGGTGACGAACGTCGAGAGCACGTTCTACATCATCGGCACCGTGGCCGGCCCGCACCCGTATCCGATGCTCGTGCGTGATTTCCAGTGCGTGATCGGCGAGGAGTGCAAGGTGCAGATGCCGGAGCTGGCAGGGCGTCAGCCGGATTACGTGCTCGCCTGCGTGGGCGGCGGCTCGAACGCCATGGGTATCTTCTATCCGTACATCGACGAGCCGAACGTCAAGCTCGTGGGCGTGGAAGCGGCGGGCGACGGCATCGAGACCGGCCGTCACGCGGCGTCGATCATCGGCGGCACGCCCGGCGTACTGCACGGCAACCGCACTTATTTGCTGCAAGACCGGAACGGCCAGATCACCGAGACGCATTCGATCTCGGCGGGTCTGGACTACCCGGGCGTGGGTCCCGAACACGCATGGCTGCATGACATCAAGCGCGCCGAGTACGTGGGTATCACCGACACCGAAGCCCTCCGGGCATTTCATGACTGCTGCCGGATCGAGGGCATCATCCCGGCCCTGGAGTCGAGCCACGCGCTCGCTTATGCGTGCAAGTTGGCGCCGACGCTACCGAGCGACCAGATCGTGCTGGTCAATCTCTCGGGGCGCGGCGACAAAGACATGCACACCGTGATGGCACTGGCCAGGCCCGCGCCTGATCGGGCATAAGCAGCGTTGCGAGACACCACCGATCCCCGATCCCCGATCCCCGATCCCCAGCGCCGACAAGGACACCCGAATCAGCATGACCGATCTGACTGATCGCAAGGCACAAAATGACGTTCTCGGGGCCGCGCGTCCCGTGGACGCCACCGAAGCCGCCGCCGCGCGTCTCGAGGCCATGGAAGCGGCCGGCGAGTTGCGCGCGCGCTGGGCGCCGGGCGACATCACATTGCGTCACGCCGACTTCCTCGAGCAGGTGCACGAACTCGACGACGGGAGCGTCGATCTGATCCTTGCCGATCCGCCATACGGACTTGGCAAGGATTACGGCAACGATTCCGACAAGCGCTCCGGCGAGGACTTCCTTGGCTGGACGTACGGCTGGCTCGAAGCGGCGATACCGAAACTTGCGCCGCGCGGCTCGCTGTATCTGTTCTGCACATGGCAGTACGCGCCCGAGCTGTTCGTGTTTCTGAAGCGGCGCATGCTGATGATCAACGAGATCATCTGGGATCGCCGCGTGCCCAGCATGGGGGGCAGCACCCGCCGGTTCTCGTCGGTACACGACAACATCGGTGTTTTTGCGGTCTCGAAGGATTACTACTTCGACCTCGATGCCGTGCGCGTGCCGTACGACGCTGCGACGAAGAAGGCGCGCTCGCGCCGTATCTTCGAAGGCAGCAAGTGGCTGGAGCTGGGCTACAACCCCAAGGATCTGTGGTCGATCTCGCGATTGCACCGGCAAGACCCCGAACGCGTCGATCATCCGACGCAGAAACCGCTGCATATCATTGAGCGCATGGTGCTGGCCAGTTGCCCGCCCGGCGGTCTCGTGCTCGACCCGTTCATGGGCAGCGGCACGACGGCTGTGGCTTGCGCACTGCACGGCCGGCGTTTCGTCGGCTTCGAGCTGAACGCGCATTACCACGCGCTCGCCCATCTTCGACTTCAGAGAATTTCCGATCATGTCCCGCATTCAAGCGACGTTCCAAGCCTTGCAAGCGCAGGGTAAGAAGGGCCTTATTCCGTTCATCACCGCCGGCGATCCCGAGCCGGGCTGGACGGTCAAGCTGATGCATGCGCTCGCCGACAATGGCGCCGACGTCATCGAACTCGGCGTGCCGTTCTCCGACCCGATGGCGGACGGCCCCGTCATTCAACGCGCCTCCGAGCGGGCGCTGGCCCGGGGCGTGAGCCTCGCCGAGGTGCTCGGCTACGTGGCGGTGTTCCGCCAGACCAACGCGCGCACCCCGATCGTGCTCATGGGCTATGCCAATCCGATCGAGGCGATGGGACTCGATGTCTTCGCCGAGCGGGCTGCGAAGGCCGGTGTGGACGGCGTGCTGGTGGTCGACTATCCGCCCGAGGAAGCCGAGACCTATGCGGGAGCCATGCGCGCGCAGGGTATCGATCCCATCTTCCTGCTCGCGCCGACGTCGACCGAAGCGCGGATCGCCGCGGTGGCGCGTCAGGCGAGCGGTTATCTGTATTACGTCTCGCTCAAGGGCGTGACGGGCGCGGCGAGTCTGGATCTGGACAGCGTTGCCGCGAAAATTCCCGAGATCAAGGCCGCAGCGGCCCTGCCGGTGGGCGTGGGTTTCGGGATTCGCGACGCCGCGACGGCACGTGCGATCGCGCGCGTGGCGGATGCCGTGGTCATCGGTAGCGCCATTGTCCAGCGGCTGGAAAACACGCCGCGTGATCTGGACGGCCAGAACGCGGTAAAATCGCTGGCTGAATTCATCGGCGGAATTCGCCAGGCGCTCGACGAGGGTGCCGAATTGGCGTAGATTCGCGGCGTAAATTCGCGGCATCGGTTCGCCGCCTAAGCTCGCCGCCTAAGTTCGCCGCACCGCCGGGTGAACTGCTGAATTGAAACGACCGTGTTGCACGGTCGCCCGAAACGCCCGCCCCGTCTGGCGCGGGCGTTTGCCAAGGAGAAACTATGAGCTGGCTCGACAAGCTGCTGCCCCCGAAGATCAAGCAAACCGATCCGACACAGCGCAACAAGAGCATCCCGGAAGGGCTGTGGATCAAGTGCCCTTCGTGTGAAGCGGTGCTTTATCGCAACGACGTGGAAGCGAATCTGCACGTTTGCCCGAAGTGCGATCACCACATGCGGATCGGCGCACGGGCGCGTCTCGACGCGTTGCTCGATCCGGAAGGCCGCTACGAACTCGGCCAGGAGATCGTGCCGGTCGACGCGCTGAAGTTCAAGGACAGCCGCAAGTATCCGGACCGCATCAAGGAAGCGATGGACGACACCGGCGAGACCGACGCGATGGTGGTCATGGGCGGCGCGATCCACACGCTGCCGGTCGTGGTCGCCTGTTTCGAGTTCTCGTTCATGGGCGGCTCGATGGGGTCGGTGGTCGGCGAGCGCTTCGTGCGCGGCGCACAGAACGCGCTGGAGCAGGGCGTGCCGTTCGTCTGCGTCACCGCTTCGGGCGGTGCGCGTATGCAGGAGAGCCTGCTCTCGCTCATGCAGATGGCCAAGACCACGGCCATGTTGACCAAACTGGCCAACGCCAAGCTGCCGTTCATCTCCGTGCTGACCGATCCGACGATGGGCGGCGTGTCGGCCAGCTTCGCCTTCCTCGGCGATGTGGTGATGGCCGAACCCAAGGCGCTGATCGGTTTCGCAGGACCGCGCGTGATCGAGCAAACCGTGCGCGAAAAACTCCCGGAAGGCTTCCAGCGTTCGGAGTTCCTGCTGCAGAAGGGCGCGATCGACATGATCGTCGACCGTCGCAAGATGCGCGAAGAGATCGCACGTCTGATCGCCCTGATGCAATGCCAGCCGGCTGACGCCGTCGCCTGACGCCTGCATGTTGACTGCGGTGCGATGATGCGGCTCGCGCCGTTGCGGGTCCCCAAGGGCGATGCAACGGCGTAGAATGTCGCAACGCCTCGCCACGCCGCACACGCGGCACGTGAACGCATCACTCAGCACGATAAGAAGCGCGGACGTTAGATGACGTCCGCGTTTTTGTTTTCCGCCCGCACATTCATGCCGACCTACTCCACTCTCGACGCCTGGCTCGCCCATCTCGAAACCGCTCATCCCGTGGGCATCGACATGGGACTCGCGCGCATTGGGCGCGTGAAAGAGGCGCTCGGACTGCAATTCCCGTGCCCCGTCTTTACGGTCGGCGGCACCAATGGCAAGGGATCGACCTGCGCGATCATCGAAGCCATTCTGCTCTCGGCGGGCTACCGCGTGGGCTGCCATACGTCGCCGCATCTGATCTCGTTCAACGAACGCGCGCGCCTGAACGGCGAAGTCGTCGACGATGCCGCGCTGCTGCCGCACTTCGAAGCGGTTGAAAAGGCGCGCACGGGCTTCGATGAGCCGGTCTCGCTCACTTATTTCGAGTTCACCACGCTCGCGATCATGCACCTGTTCGCCACGGCCGGGCTCGATGCCGTGATACTGGAAGTCGGCCTCGGCGGCCGTCTCGACGCGGTCAACATCGTCGATGCCGACTGCGCCGTCGTCACGAGCATCGACATCGACCACGCTCAGTATCTGGGCGATACGCGCGAGGCGATTGCCATCGAGAAAGCAGGTATTTTCCGCGCCGGGAAGCCTGCGATTTGCGGCGATCCCATGCCGCCAGCCACATTGCTCGCCGAGGCGCAGCGCATTGGCGCCGATCTGTGGCTGTTCGGCCGCGATTTCAACTATCAGGGCGACAAGCAGCAGTGGAGCTACGCCGGACGTCACATGCGCCGCCCGGCGCTTGCCTATCCAGCCCTGCGTGGGGCGAACCAGTTGCTCAACGCGACGGCGGCGCTTGCCGCGCTCGAATCGATGCGCGACAAGCTCCCGGTGTCGGCGCAAGACATTCGTCTGGGCCTCGCAACGGTCGAGTTACCGGGGCGATTCCAGGTGCTGCCGGGGCGCCCGGCCGTGGTGCTCGACGTCGCGCACAACCCGCACGCCGCCGCGGCACTTGGCCACAATCTCGACGGCATGGGCTATTTTCCGTACACCTACGCCGTGTTCGGGGCAATGGCCGACAAGGACATCGAGGGCGTGTTGCGGCATCTCGCCGACAAGGTCGATCACTGGCGCCTGTGCGCGCTGCCGAGCCCGCGTGCCGCGAGCGCGCCGCAGCTCGAAGCGGCGTTGCGCTCGGTCGGGTTCGTGCCAGACGCCGATCATTCGGTCGAAACCTTCGAATCTCCTGAGAAAGCCTACGCGGCCGCGCTCGAGCAGTGCGGGGAGAATGATAGAATTGTGGTTTTTGGATCGTTCTTTACGGTGGCGGGCGTCATGTCGCACCGCAAATTGCAACGCCATTGACGTATGAAGGGGCGGTTGCCGTGACATTTGCTTACGAGAAATGTCATGCGCATGACGCACCGGATGCGCGAAGATCGGTCCAACGACGCGAGTTACGACCTGAGCCAAGGGCCTATGGGATTGTTTTCCTTCCGCAAGAAAGACGCCGAAGCCGTTCCCCCAAAGCGCGGTAGCCGCAAGGGCGGCCGCACCGGCACCCGTACGGCGGGAGGGGGCGAGTACAGCGAGCACGAGCAACTCGACCCGCTATTGCCCGAGAAGCAACGCGCGCGCCGCCGTCTGGTTGGCGCGTTGGCGCTGGTGCTGGCGGCCGTCATCATCTTGCCGATGGTGCTCGCCCCTGAACCGAAGCCATCGGCCGACGACATCGCTATTCAAATTCCCGGAAAAGACGCCAACTCGCCGCCTGTCCGCGTGAAGCCGGCGGCACCCGCCACGCCGCCGCCCGACGCGTCGCTCGATAAGGGCGAGGAAGCGCTCGGCAGCAACACGCTGGCCGGCGCGGCCAAGCCGGCAAACCCGGCAACGGCGGCTACGTCGACTACGCCGGCCCCTGCGCCGACGGCCGTACCGCCAGAAGCTGCCATGGCGCCCGCACCGAGTCCGGTGCCTGCCGTGGCGCAAGCGAAGCCGGACGTCAAACCCGAGATCAAGAAGCCTGATCCGCACGCCGACGCGAAGCCAGCCGCAAAGCCCGAGTCGCACGACACGGCCAGGGCGCAAGCCAAGCCGCAGCCGAACAACAACGTCGCCGATCCGATCGCGCAGTTCGCGCAGAACAACACGACGGCCAAGCCCGCCAAGCCGGCGGACACTCACGCGAGCGCACAGAAGCCGGCGGCGTCCGGCGGCAAGTATCTGGTGCGCATTGGCGCATTCTCCACGCAGGATCGCGCACAGGCGTGGCTCGTCAAACTCAAGCTGGTGAACGTGTCGAGCTACATGGTGAAGAGCAAGGTCAATGGCCGCGACCTGTATCTGCTGCGCGCCGGGCCTTTCCCCGATCGCGCCAGTGCTGAAGCGGCAGGCAAGAAGATTCGCGATGCCGGACTGACGGCGCAGGTCGCCGAGGCGGGCTGAGTTGGGCGATTCGATGCATAGCGGTCTGCTGACCGTAGTGGATTACGTGGCCATCGCGATCCTGCTCGGCTCGATGCTGCTGGGCATGCTGCGGGGATTGGTGCGCGAACTGTTCAATCTGGTGGGCTGGGTCGTTGCGTTCTTCGTGGCGCGTGCCTTTGGCCCGACGCTCGCGCATTGGCTGCCCGCCAATTTGCCCGGCGGCGAGATGACGCAGGGCGCGCTCGGTTTCCTTTTGGTGCTGGTGGCCGTGGTGTTCGGTGCGGGAATTGTCAGCGCGCTGGTGGGACGCATGACCGATCTGATCGGTTTGCGCCCGGCCGATCGCGGACTGGGCATGTTGTTCGGCATCGTTCGCGGCACGTTGCTCTTGATGTTGCTCATGGTCGCCGCCAAGTTAACCGCATTGCCGCAGCAACCCGTGTGGCAGCAGTCGCTGATGCGTCCGTGGGTCGAGGCGGGGCTCGCGCGGCTCATGCCGTACCTGCCCGAGCCGGTACAGCACTATCTGCACAATCCGCAGGCGGCGGTGCCGAGCGTCAATCCGCTCGAATCGCCCCTCTCGTTGCCACAATTGGAACCTTATCGGGCGCGGCAGGAATCGGGCGGGCAGGGGCGCTCGGAAGCGCCGGTAGCCCCGGTAGCCCCGGAAGTGCCGGGTGTGCCGAGTCATTCGGGTGCTCAGCGCGGTGGCGGGGTGTCGGGGGTGGCTGACCCGATGGGCGGCGGTGCCACGCGTGGCGACGGGGCCGGCAAGGGTCTGACGGCCGATGGCTTGAGTGGACAAGGCGCCGGCGGTGCGCCGCAGGGGTGGGGCATGCGCAGCGGCGGATCGGCCGCGCCGTCGACCGGCCTGCACAAGGTTTCCGAATGACGGATAATACGGTCCGTTTGATGCAGATTTCGAAGTTCTTTGAAGGATTCATGCCATGTGTGGCATCGTCGGTGTAGTCTCCAAGTCCCCGGTCAACCAGTTCATCTACGATAGTCTGCTGCTGTTGCAGCACCGCGGCCAGGATGCCGCCGGTATCGCAACGACGGACGGCCACTCCTTCTACATGCACAAGGGCAACGGCATGGTGCGCGACGTGTTCCGCACGCGTAACATGCGCGACTTGCCGGGCACCGTCGGCATCGGTCAGGTGCGCTACCCGACGGCGGGCACGTCGAGCGCCGCACAAGCCCAGCCGTTCTACGTGAACGCACCCTACGGCATCGTGCTCGCCCATAACGGCAACCTGACGAACTGGGAACAGCTCAAGGACGAGATGTTCCGCGTCGACCGTCGTCACATCAACACCACCTCCGATTCGGAAGTGCTGCTCAACGTGCTCGCGCACGAACTGCAGCAAAGCTCGCGCGACGGCCTGAGCGTCGCGTCGCTGTTCGAAGCGGTGGGCAAGGTACACGGCCGTCTGCGCGGCTCGTACGCCATCGTCTCCATCATCTCCGGCTTCGGTCTGGTAGCGTTTCGCGATCCGCACGGCATCCGTCCGCTGTGCATCGGCCGCTTCGACGGCCCGGGCGGCACGGAATGGATGGTCGCGTCGGAGTCGGTGGCGCTCGAGGGCATGGGCTTCGCGTTCGAGCGCGATGTCAAGCCGGGCGAGGCGATCTTCATTAGCAACGACGGCGAACTGACCTCGCAGCAATGCGCCGGGGCGACGTCGATGCATCCGTGCATTTTCGAACTCGTGTATCTGGCCCGTCCGGATTCCGTGCTCGACGGCGTGCCGGTCTACGACGCGCGCCTGCGCATGGGCGATTACCTCGCGGAGAAGATCCGTCGCGAGATCGACTACCAGGACATCGATGTCGTCATGCCGATTCCGGACTCCAGCCGTCCGGCGGCGATGCAGGTCGCGAAGCGCCTGGGTCTGAATTACCGGGAAGGCTTTTTCAAGAACCGCTACGTCGGGCGTACCTTCATCATGCCCGGTCAGGCGATGCGCAAGAAGTCGGTGCGTCAGAAGCTCAACGCCATGCGCGTCGAATTCAAGGACAAGAACGTGCTGATCGTCGACGACTCGATCGTGCGCGGCACGACCAGTCAGGAAATCGTGCAGATGGCGCGTGACGCGGGTGCGCGCAAGGTGATCTTCGCGTCGGCCGCGCCGCCGGTGAAGTTCCCGAACGTGTACGGTATCGACATGCCCACGCGCAGCGAGCTGGTCGCGCATGATCGCAGCGACGAGGAAGTGGCGCGCATCATCGGCGCGGACGAACTGATCTATCAGGACGTCGAGGACATGAAGGCCGCCGTGCGCGACATCAATCCGGCGCTCGCCGATTTCGATGCCTCGTGCTTCGACGGCAAGTACATCACGGGCGACGTCACGCCGGAGTATCTGAACCGTCTGGAGCAGCAGCGCAAGGCGCCGAAGGCACCCGTGGCGGACGCTGGCGAAGGCGACGACAACGAGCCGCGCGGGGCTCAGCTTGGCCTCTGAGCCGTTCGCGGTCGCTACGAAACGATCAAGATCGGCGGCGGGGATCTTCGCGCCCCGCCGGCAACATGCTACACTCGATTTCACGTCGATTTGATTTCAGCTTGCGGACGTGGGGGAGTCTCCCCGAAACAGCTAAAGCGGGGCCTAGACAGATGGATTTCGAGCCCGTTTTGCTGACCAGCGAAACGGGCTTTTTCTTTTATTGGCCGGCGGCCGGGCCAACCCAATGACGAGACACACGATGGACTCCTTCGACTTCGATACCCTGGCGGTGCGCGCGGGCACGCAGCGCTCCGAGTTTGGTGAGCATTCCGAGGCGCTGTACCTGACCTCGAGCTTTGTGTTCAAGAGCGCTGCCGAGGCCGCCGAACGCTTCGCGCATTCGGAGGAGGGCTTCACCTACTCGCGCTTCACCAACCCCACCGTGTCGATGTTCCAGGACCGTTTGGCCGCACTCGAAGGCGGGGAAGCCTGCATGGCGACCGCCTCGGGCATGAGCGCCATCGTGTCGGTCGTGATGGCGGCGCTCTCGGGCGGCGATCACCTCGTCAGCTCGCAGAGCATTTTCGGCTCCACGCTCAACGTCTTCTCCACGATCTTCAATCGCTTCGGTGTCGAGACGACCTTCGTCGACCCGACCGATCTCGACGCCTGGCGTGCCGCGATCCGTCCGAACACGAAGATGTTCTTCCTCGAGACACCGTCCAACCCGCTAACCGACATCGCCGATATCACGGCGATCGGCAAGATCGCGAAGGAAGCGGGCGCGCTGTTCGTCGTCGATAACTGTTTCTGCACGCCTGCCTTGCAGCGGCCCATCGAATACGGCGCAGACGTTGTCGTGCACTCGGCAACGAAGTACCTCGACGGTCAAGGCCGCGTGCTGGGCGGGGCGATTGTCGGCACGAAGGACTTCATCATGGGCAAGGTCTTCCCGTTCGTGCGCAGCGCGGGTCCGACCCTCTCGGCTTTCAACGCCTGGGTGTTGCTCAAGGGCATGGAGACGCTGTCGTTGCGCGTCGAGAAGCAGTCGGCCAATGCACTGACCATCGCGCAGTGGCTTGAGCAGCAGCCGCAGGTCGGTCGTGTGTACTATCCGGGCCTGCCGTCGCATCCGCAGTACGAGCTTGCGCAGCGCCAGCAAAAAGCCGGCGGCGCGATCGTCGCGTTCGAGCTCAAGGGCGCAACGCCTGCCGAGCAGCGTGAGAACGCCTGGCGGGTGATCGACAACACGCGGGTGTGCTCGATCACCGGCAACCTCGGCGATACGCGTACGACGATCACGCATCCGGCGAGCACCACCCACGGCCGTATCACGCCGCAAGCGCGCGCTGCGGCGGGCATCACCGAAGGACTGATCCGTCTGGCGGTCGGCCTGGAGTCGCCGGCCGATATCCGGGCCGATCTGGCACGCGGTTTCGCGAGTTGAGCGGGGCGGTCGTCATGAGTCGATTCTGGAGTGCGGGCGTGGCCGAGCTAACGCCCTATGTGCCCGGTGAGCAGCCGCAGATGCAGCGTCTCATCAAGCTCAACACCAACGAGAACCCGTACGGTCCGTCACCGCGCGTGCTTGCCGCGATTCGGGAGGCGCTCGGCAGCGATGCCGATGCGCTCAAGTTGTACCCCGATCCCGACGCGCGCCGCTTCAAACAGACCATCGCCAAGCGCTTCGGCCTCGACGTGGCCCATGTCCATGTGGGCAATGGGTCGGACGAAGTGCTGGCAAACGTGTTTCAAGGACTGCTGAAGCACGACAAGCCGATTCTGTTTCCGGACATCACCTACAGCTTTTACCCGGTGTATTGCGGGCTGTACGGCGTGGCGTTCGAGAACGTGCCGCTCACGGACACCTTCGAGATTCGCGTCGACGACTACCTTAAGCCGAACGGCGGCATCATCTTCCCGAATCCCAACGCGCCGACGGGGCGTGTGCTGGCGTCCGGCGAGATCGAGCGTCTGCTGGCGGGGAACCCGGATTCGGTGGTCGTGCTCGACGAGGCCTATATCGACTTTGGCGGTCAGAGCGCCGCAGGACTGATCGCGACGTACCCGAATCTGCTCGTGGTGCAGACGCTGTCCAAATCGCGCTCGCTGGCCGGGCTGCGTCTGGGCTTTGCCATGGGGCATCCGGATCTGATCGAAGCGCTCGAGCGCGTGAAGAACAGCTTCAACTCGTATCCGCTCGACCGGCTGGCGCAGGCGGCGGGCGTGGCGGCCATCGAGGACGAGGCGTATTTCGACGCGACACGTCAGGCGGTGATCGCGAGCCGTGAAGCGCTGGCGTCGCGTCTGACGGCGCTTGGCTTCGAGGTGTTGCCATCGACAGCGAATTTCGTGTTCGCTCGCCATGCGCGGCACGACGCGGCGCAATTGGCTGCCGCGCTGCGCGAACGCGCGATCGTCGTGCGTCACTTCAAGCACGCGCGCGTGGCGCAGTTCCTGCGCATCACCGTGGGCACCGAGGCCGAGTGCGCCGCCTTCACGGACGCATTGAAGGAAATTCTGTCGGGTTGACGCGTCTTTGCGGCGTTGCGTCGCGCGGGCGCGGCCGTCGGGGCCGCCGGGGCCGGATGACCGCTCGCAATGGGGCCGAGCGCATGGAGGGCGTGAAACGTTCTCCAGGCGACCGGCCCTTTTGATTTCACGTGACGAGAGGGCGCTGGTGGGGCGGCAACAGGAATCTGCTGCCTGCGTTATGCTGTCGGGCGTGTTGCCAACCGGAGACTTCAGCATGTCGCACAACGTAGAGCTTTTCATCAATGGGCAGTGGAAGGGAGGCGCAGAAGGCCTCACGCTGCCGATTGAAAATCCGGCCACGGGCGAGACCATCGGCACGGTGGCGCGCGCTACCCAGCCGGATCTGGACGCCGCCCTGGCCGCCGCCGAAGCCGGCTTTGCCAAGTGGCGCGAAATTGCCCCGTTCGAGCGCGCCAAGCTCATGCGCAAGGCTGCCGGCCTGCTGCGCGAGCGCGTCGGCGATATCGCGCGTCAGATGACGATGGAACAGGGCAAGCCTATCGGCGAGGCCAAGGGCGAACTGCTCTCGGCGGCCGACATCATCGAGTTCTTCGCGGAAGAGGGCAAGCGCGCCGATGGCCGCCTGGTGCCGGCCCGCGTGCCGAACGTCTACCAGATGGTGATCCCGACGCCGGTCGGTCCGGTCGCGGCGTTCACGCCGTGGAATTTCCCGGTCAATCAAGTGGTGCGCAAGGTGTCGGCGGCGCTGGCGGCCGGTTGCTCGGTGATCGTCAAGGCGCCGGAAGAGACGCCGGCATCGCCGGCAGGTCTGATTCGCGCCTTCGCCGACGCCGGGCTGCCCGATGGCGTCGTCAATCTCGTGTATGGCGTGCCTGCCGAGATTTCGTCGTATCTGATTCCGCATCCGACGATCCGCAAGGTGTCGTTCACGGGCTCCACGCCGGTAGGCAAGCAACTGGCTGCGATGGCCGGTCTGCACATGAAGCGTGTGACCATGGAACTCGGCGGGCATGCGCCGGTACTGATATTCAACGACGCCGACATTGCGGCGGCCGTGCGAAACCTTGCCGCCGGCAAGTTCCGCAATGCCGGTCAGGTGTGCATCGCACCGACGCGTTTTCTCGTGCAGCGCGGTGTGTACGATCAGTTCGTCGACGCCTTCGTGAAGGCCGCCGAAGCGGTGCGCGTGGGCAACGGGCTGGATCCGGAAACGACGATGGGGCCGTTGGTCAACGGCAAACGCTTCGAGGCGATCAGCGCCCTTGTCGCGGACGCCGTGGCCAATGGCGCTCAGCTCAGGACCGGCGGTAAGCGCGCCGCCGAGGGAGGCTACTTCTACGCGCCGACGGTGCTGTGCAACGTACCGATGAGCGCCAAGATCATGCACGAAGAGCCGTTCGGCCCGGTGGCGATCGTCAATCCGTTCGATACCGAAGAGGAAGCCATCGCCGAGGCGAACCGTCTGCCGTATGGCCTGGCGGCCTACGCGTACACGACGTCGCAAGGCACGGCGCATCGTTTGGCCGCACGCGTCGAGAGCGGCATGCTGACGATCAACCATTCGGGTCTGGCGCTGCCAGAAGTGCCGTTCGGTGGCGTGAAGGACAGTGGCTACGGTTCGGAGGGTGGCCCGGAAGCCCTCGAAGCCTATCTGCAGCCGAAGTTCGTGACGCGTCTGGACGTCTGACGCTTTCAGGCGCTTTCAGGCGCTTTCCGGGCTTTCCGGGGCTTTCCGACCCGGGCAGGCAGCCGATGCGAGCAATCGCATCGGCTTTTTTGTTGCCCGGCCGGCGGGCGCCGCGGGCGTGGCGCTCGAATCAGTAGGCGCGACCGTTGATGCTGCGCGGCGCCGGTGCAAACGCGGTGCTCAGCACGTCGTGCGACGCGTTGTAGTACGTCGTGTCGATGTCGAGCAGGCCAAGCATCGTGTGTTCGAGCCAGTCGGTCTGATAGGGCCGCGATTCCAGCGCCGTGCGCGTGTGCGGATCGATCGCGTTTCGCGTCCAGACGAGCATCGGTATCTCATAGCCCGAAGCATCGGCGACGGACTGCCCCGTGTGATTGCGCGTGTGGCCGACTTCCTGCGCGTGGTCGGAAGTGAACAGCAGGCTGGCGTCGGATTGCGCGGTGGCCGACATCGTCTTGCGGATCACATTTGCAACGACGTAATCGTTGTACGCGATGGCATTGTCGTACTCGTTGCGCAACTGGCGTACCCACAGCGAGCGCCCTTGCTGCGCGAGCCCGGCCATGACTGCGTCGTCGGCGTCATCGAAGCGCGCGAATGCCTCCGGGTAGCGCATATCGTAGGTCGGATGCGCCCCCAGCAGATGGACAACGATGAGCTTGCGGGGGGCGTCGCTCGCGAGTGCGGCTTCGACGTCCGGCAAGAGATTGCCGTCGACATTGTTCTCGCCGCGCCCGAATCCCTTGTTGATGAAGACCCGCTCATCGGCGCGATTCGCGACGAGCCCCAGCCAGCCGTCGTTGGGTACCTGATTCGAAATCCAGTACGTGCGATATCCGGCTTCCTTGGCGAGCATGAGGAGATCGGGTTGGCGCGTCCAGGCGTCGGGGTCGGCGAGGCTCGCGGGGGTGAGCATCTTGATGAGCGAGGCCATCGTCGCGGGCTCGGAGGACACCACGTCGCGGAAAACGATGAGATCCTTGCGCAGTGCGTTGAGCATCGGCGTGGTGTTGCGTGCGTAGCCGTAGAGCGACATGTTGGTGCGGTTCAGGCTCTCGCCGATCACCCATACGACGGTCTTGCGCGCGGGCCCGCGATACTGCACACGCCACTCGCTGCGCTGCGCCATGTTGCGCTCGAGTTCGCGTTGGAGCTTGTCGATGTGCGCGAGCTGTCCCTGGTAGTCGAGATAGCGGATCGGCCAGTAGAGCAGTGGGTTTTCCTTGGCCATCGTCGGATTCAGATGCAGCGCGAGAAAGCCTGTGAGCAGGGTGAGCACGGCGATCTTGCTGCTGCGGCGCATCGGTGGCAGCGCGTGCGCGGCTTCGGTGCGCGACAGGCGGCGCTCCAGCACGGCAACCGCGATCATCAGCACTGCAAAGAAAGTGCTCGCCTGAGCGACGTCGCGCCAGTTGTGGCGGAAGAATTCACTTGCCTCGGAAGGGTTGGTGTTGAACACCGCCTGGAACACCAGCAGATGATTCGGGCGCAGGCCGAAGTAATCGCGCAGAAACCCTTTGGTTGCAGCGTCGAGAAAGAAGACGGCGATGATGCCGAGCGTGGTTGCGCTGAGCCAGACGGGCCGCGCGCGCAGCAACAGGCACAGCCCGACAAGGCCGGGCAGCGCGGTCGTCATGAGCGCCGCGCTCTTGCCGAATTCGTTGGCACTGATCATGCCGAACGCCCAGAACAGGGCTAGTCCGCCGAGTCCGAGAGACAAGCGGTAGAGCAGTGATTTCAAGATGGTCGTCCCCTGATGCTTCGCGCACGTCGATGCGTGCCTGTCGATGATGGGTGGGCCGCTGGGCCGCTGAGCCGCTGAGCCGCTGAGCCGCTGAGCCGCTGAGCCGCTGAGCCGGTACCGGGCAGATCTCGCATTGAAGACCGCTTAGCCCATGGTGCCGGCCAGCGATGCAATTGGACCAGAATTTGGGAGATTGGTGTCGTGGGTACGGCATTTTTAAGACGAACGATATTCGGTATTTGAAATTATCGGACGTTTCATCTGGGTTCATCTGGGGGCGGCGATCTTCCGAGCCAGGGATCAGCGCACGCGCGTGTCGCCGGCGAGGGGTTTGTTCGCATCGGTGGGCGCGCGCGAAATCGGGCAAAGGGACACTGCGTCAGTGCTTCAGTGCTTCAGTGCGTGGCGCTGCCGAGGGTGCGCTCGCGCCGCCACGCGGCGGGAGGCTTGCCGTAGTGTCGGCGGAACGCGTGCGTCAGCGCGCTTTGGTCATTGAAGCCGACCTCGAGTGCGATGTCCGCGAGCGTCGCGTCGTTCGTGCTCAGCAACGCGGCGGCGCGCGCTAGGCGAAGGCGCATCAGATACTGGTGCGGCGTCTCGCCGGTCATGGCTATAAAGCAGTCGTGAAAATGCCGCACACTCATGCCGGCTTCACGCGCCAGCGTGGCCGTATCCGGCGGTGTTGCGAGATCTGCCTGCAACCGCACGTCGACGTGCGCCAGATTCAATCGGACGGTGCGCAGTGCAGGCCGGGTCGGTGCGAGCCGGGCCGTGAGGGTCGCGAGCCACTCGCGCATGACAGGATCGTCTGCCCGCAGGGGGTGTCCGGCATCCACACGCGCGCCCACACGTCGGGCCAGCGCTTGCAGCGTCGCATCGAGCGCGAAAAAGGCCTCGTGCGCGAACGTGCGCGCCGTGCCCGTCGTCGCGGCAAGGTGCGACGGCACATCGAGTACGACCTGCTGGTTGGGGCCGTCGCCGCGATAGTCGTGCCGCACACCCGCCGGGATCACGACCCCATTGCGCGCGCCCACGCGGCCGTAACGCGTCGCGTCGCCTTCGAGCGAAATCGACATGCGTCCCGAGAGTCCGATCACGACCTGATGAAAGTCGTGCGTGTCGGTGCTGTCGGTCGGACGGTACTCGCGCAGTTCGAGAATCGGGGCGGACATGGGGGACGAAGAGAAACGGCGAATGCTCGGGAATCAGACGTTAGCACCATTCTGAGGCACGTGGGGTGAACGCGGCGAACGGTGTGCGCGGAGGGCGGCGGGGAGGTGAGCGATGGGAAATTCCGATCCCGGCTTCGGACTGCGCCGCGAATGCACGCGCTCGGCTGATATAATGGCGGCTTCCGAATGTTGGCGACCCGCCTGCGCGAGACCCTCCGCTGCGGGCGTTTTTGTTTGTTGCCGACGCGATGCACCGAAGCCAAAACATGACCACTGTCCGCACCCGCTTTGCGCCTAGCCCGACCGGATTCATCCACCTGGGCAATATCCGTTCCGCTCTCTATCCGTGGGCGTTCGCGCGTCACAATCACGGCGCGTTCGTGCTGCGCATCGAGGATACCGATCTCGAGCGTTCGACCCCGGAAGCCGTGCAGGTCATTCTCGAAGGCATGGAATGGCTCGGCCTCGATTACGACGAAGGTCCGTTCTATCAAATGCAGCGCATGGATCGCTACCGTGAAGTGCTCGAGCAACTGAAGCGCGACGGTCATGTCTATCCGTGCTACATGAGCGTGGAAGCGCTCGACGAGTTGCGCGAGCAGCAGCGCGCGCGCGGCGAAAAGCCACGTTACGACGGGCGCTGGCGCCCGGAGCCGGGCAAGGTGCTGCCCGCGCCGCCGGCGGGCGTGCAACCTGTGCTGCGCTTCAAGAATCCGCTTGCCGGCAGCGTGGTGTGGGACGATGCCGTCAAGGGCCGCATCGAGATCTCGAACGAAGAGCTCGACGATCTCGTGATTGCGCGCCCGGACGGCACGCCGACGTACAACTTCTGCGTGGTCGTCGACGACATCGACATGGACATCACGCACGTGATTCGTGGCGACGACCATGTGAACAACACGCCGCGTCAGATCAACATCTTCGCAGCGCTCGGCAAGCAACCGCCGATCTACGCCCATCTGCCCACGGTGCTCAACGACCAGGGCGAGAAGATGTCCAAGCGCAACGGCGCCATGAGTGTGGTCCAGTACCGCGAAGAGGGTTTTCTGCCCGAGGCAGTGGTGAACTACCTCGCGCGTCTGGGCTGGGCGCATGGCGACGCCGAAGTGTTCACGCGCGAGCAATTCGTCGCGTGGTTCGATCTCGATCACCTCGGCAAGTCACCGGCTCAGCACAACCCCGAAAAGCTGCTGTGGTTGAATAACCAGTATCTGAAGCAGGCGGACAACGAACGTCTGGCCGGTCTGACGGAACCGTTCCTGCAGAAGGCGGGGGTGTCGATCGAAGGCGGGGCCGCGCTCGCCGGCGTGGTCGCGCTGTTCAAGGACCGGGCGAACACGATCAAG
The DNA here is from genome assembly GCF_041919235.1 of Pandoraea sp. Taxonomy (NCBI): domain Bacteria; kingdom Pseudomonadati; phylum Pseudomonadota; class Betaproteobacteria; order Burkholderiales; family Burkholderiaceae; genus Pandoraea; species Pandoraea sp. The sequence continues at coordinate 108,326 of NZ_JAYRUC010000012.1, read as the reverse complement.
GACATCGCGGCAAGCGCCGAAATGTTCTACCGCAAGCCGTCGCCGCCGCAAGCCGATCTGGCTCAGCACATGACGGACGCCGCGCGTGCGGCGGTGAAGGACCTCGCCACGGCGCTCGCGGCGTTGCCGGCGTGGACAAAGGAGGCAATCTCGCCCGCGTTCAAGGCGACGCTCGCCCAGCATGGCATGAAGATGCCGCAACTGGCGATGCCGGTGCGTCTGCTGGTGGTGGGCACAACGCATACGCCGTCCATCGACGCCGTGCTCGAATTGCTCGGCCGCGATGCCGTGCTGACGCGTCTGGGTGCGTGAGCACCCGGGCACGCGAGTACGTGAGCAAGTAAGGGCCGAGGTTTTCCGAGACTGTCCGGGACGGTGCTGGAAACAAAAAACCCCGGGGAAGCGCAGGCGTCGCCGGGGTTGATGACGAGGGACGCAACGTCCCTGCGTGCGCTTACGACTGCGCTTACGACTGCGCGTTGCCTTGCGTGGCGACGGCGCTGGCGCTGGCCCTGGCCGGTGACGCCGGGCGCTTGGCGCGCGAATAGCCTTCGAGCAGCTTGACCATTTGTGCGTAGATCTTCGGGTTGCCCGCGAGAACTTCGCCTTCGAACAGAAAGTCCGACTCGCCGGTGTAGTTGCCGACCAAGCCGCCGGCCTCGGTAATCAGCAGGCTGCCAGCCGCCATATCCCAGGCATTCAAACCCTGCTCGAAGAAGCCGTCCATGCGGCCGGCCGCGACGTTGGCCAGATCGAGCGCCGCAGCCCCCGGACGGCGGATGCCGGCACAATGCTCGGTCATCGTGCCGAACATCTTGAGGTAGTTCTCAACGCCTTGCAGATCGCGGAACGGGAAGCCGGTGCCGATCAGGCCGTCGGCCAGGCGATCGCGGCGCGACACGCGGATGCGCTTGCCGTCGAGGAAGGCGCCACGGCCACGCGACGCGGTGAAGAGCTCGTTGCGGGTCGGATCGTAGATCACGGCTTGCGACACGATGCCCTTGTGGGCGAGCGCCACCGACGTGCAATAGTAGGGCAGGCCGTGAATGAAGTTGGTGGTGCCGTCGAGCGGATCGATGATCCACTGGTAGTCCGAACCCGACTTGCCGTGCGCTTCGCCCGATTCTTCGGCGAGGATGGCGTGGTCCGGATAGGCTTGAAGCAGGGTGTCGATGATCGCTTGCTCAGCCGCTTTGTCTACTTCCGTCACGAAGTCGTTGTGCTGCTTCTTGGTGACCTTGACGGTGTCGATGTCGAGAGAGGCGCGGCTGATGATGTTGCCGGCGCGGCGCGCGGCCTTCACCGCGATATTGAGCATGGGATGCTGCATGACAGATTCCTGTTAAGGCCATCGCCGACGCGATGCACGACCCTCTCCGGGCCGGCTGGCAGGCATGGCAGACAAAGCGAACAAATTGAGCAAGAGCGACGCCCGGCAAGCGCCGCACACAGGGTGGCGGCTCGTTTGCGGAGGCGAAAACGCGTATTTTAGCAAAAACGCGGCCTTTGCGCCTCGATGTCTTTATCTTCCGACCCTTTTTCGGCCGGGGGATGTGGCGTCGCACGTTGGCATGACAGCCCGCAGCGTCGGCGATTCAGGGCAAAATAGCGACGTTTGCCGTTGGGCCGTCGTCGGGCCTGAGTTTCGTGCGGCGCCATTTCCGTTCATTTCGCTTCGTCTCTCATCTTCGCCGTCACATGTCCCAGTCTGCTGCTGCCCTCCCTGCGTTGCCGTTGTTCGATCAAGTGCGTTTCGTGCTCAACGAGACGAGCCACCCCGGGAACGTGGGCTCGGCCGCGCGCGCGATCAAGACGATGGGCTTTGGCCGGTTGGTGCTGGCCGCACCGCGTGCGGGCGCCGACGTGCTGCGTGATCCGGAGGCCGTGGCGCTGGCGAGCGGCGCCGACGATGTGCTCGCGAGTGCACGCGTTGTGCCCGATCTCGACGCGGCATTGCAGGGCGTGAGCTGGGCCGTTGCGCTCTCGGCCCGATCGCGCGAGTATGGGCCGCCGAATGCGGAGCCACGCGAAAGCGCAGCGATCGCCGTGCAACATGCAGGGCAGGGCGAGGCGGTGGCGTTCGTTTTCGGGAGCGAGCGCACCGGTTTGTCCAACGGCGATGTGGAGCGTTGCAATGCGCTGGTGCACATTCCGGCCAACCCCGTGTACAGTTCGCTCAATCTCTCGCAGGCGGTGCAGTTGATTGCCTATGAAGTGCGTCTGGCGTGCCTGACGCGCGAGCGGGGCGAGGTTCCCAATGGCGCGGCGGCAGCGGCGTTGCCCTTGGGGATCGCCTCGGGGATCGAGGCCGCTGCTCGCGAGGCGCTCGCGACACGCGATGACGTCGAAGGCATGCTCGTGCATCTGGAGCGCGCGCTTGTCGACCTCGATTATCTCGATCCCGAAAATCCGAAAAAGCTCATGACACGCCTGCGCAGGCTCTTCGCGAAGAGCCATCTGGAGCGTGAGGAGGTCAACATTCTTCGTGGTATCGCGAAGCATATTCTGGCGCGCAAGATCCGGCGGTGACGCCACACCATCTGCAACGCCCGCCGGCTGCGGCCGGCCCGCTCTCAGGCAACTACGCGACGATCGGTCCAGGACGGCCGGACGCGCCCTACAGGATCGACTTCAGACGCATGTTCACCCGCCTTCGTGAAGATATCGCCGCCATTCGGCAAAAGGACCCCGCTGCGCGCAGCAACTGGGAAGTCTTTACGTGCTATCCCGGCCTGCATGCCGTGATGCTGCATCGGGTCGCCCACGGCTGCTGGGCGTCCGGCTTCAAATGGCTTGGCCGCTTCGTGTCGCAATATGCGCGCTTTCTCACCGGCATCGAAATCCATCCGGGCGCGACGCTTGGCCGCCGCGTCTTCATCGATCATGGCATGGGCGTGGTGATCGGCGAGACGGCGGTGATTGGCGACGACTGCACGATTTATCAGGGCGTGACACTCGGCGGCACATCGCTTGCACGCGGCGCGAAGCGCCACCCGACGTTGGCGCCGGGCGTGATTGTCGGTGCCGGTGCGAAGGTGCTCGGTGGCTTTACGGTGGGCGAGGGGGCGAAGATCGGCTCGAACGCCGTGGTGGTGAAAGCGGTACCCGCCGGCGCCACGGCCGTGGGCAATCCGGCGCGCGTCATTCGTGCCGACACGCCGCGCGAAGGCGCGCAGGCCAAACCTGATGCGCCGGCGCGCAAGCCGGAATTTTCCGCCTACGGCATTGCGCCGAACGCCGACGACCCCGTCTCGCTCGCGATTCACGGCCTGATCGAGAACGCGACCGATCAGGCGCACAAGATCGATGTGATGGTGGCGGCGCTCAATCAGCTTGGCGCGCATCTTGAAGCGCTCGGCGCGAGCAAGATCGATACCGCCGAACTGCGCAAGCTGGGCAGGGAAATTCAGGACATGTGACGTGTGAAGTCGCGAGTTCACCCGGAGGCGTGCGGCCCGTCGTCCTGACGGGCCTCCCGACGGCTGGCATCGTGTCCGACGTCAACCGGGACCGTTCATTCCGCCGGGCCGATTTACCGGGCGGCGACGACGATTTACGCGTTCTCCGGCGCGGATTGCACGAGATCGACGGCGCGCAAGCCGTGGCTGTCCCATTGCAGATAGCCGCCGCGCGGCGAAGCGATATCGAATTCCCAGTCGGGCAACACCCAGCGTACCCGCCGTCCGTGCGCATGCCGTGCCGGACGATGCGTGTGTCCATGCACGAGCGTGCGCTCGCCGGCGGCGTCGAGCAGGGCGGCGATGGCGTTGGGGTTGGCGTCGGCGTAGGCCATACGGAGTTCACCCTTCGCGGCGCTCCCCTGCCGGATCCGATTCGCGATGGCCATGCGCCAGCGCAACGGCAGTCTCAGGAAAAGCGCCTTGCCCAGCGACGAATGTGCAACGCGGCGAAAGCGCTGATAGGCCACGTCGTCGGTGCACAACCGGTCGCCGTGGCTGAGCACCAGCGCCTGGCCGAGAAACGAGAAGACGCATGGGTCGTCGAGCATGCGCGCGCCGGCCTCGCGCGCGAAACGCTCGCCGAGCAGGAAGTCGCGATTGCCGCGCATCACGGCGATCGGTACCCCACTCGCGGACAGTTCCGCCATTGCCGCCGTCATGCGACGCGCAAACGCGCCCAAGGGTTCGGTGCCGGGCGATGTCGATTCGTCGCGTGCGCGTGTGCTCGGTTCGATATCGAGCATGTCGTCGCCGATCCAGTATTCGAACAGATCGCCGAGAATGAAAAGGATGGACGCTTCACGCGCGGGGCCGCGCAGGAAGTCCTCGAAGACTTGCACCGTGCGCGGCAGCGCCGGCGAGAGGTGAAGGTCGGAAATGAAAAGCGCGGGCCCGTCGCCCCGGGGTGTCACGGGGCATTGCGGGCACCGCGCAGTCGATACTGGCATCGATCGTCGCAGTCGGCTATGAACGCGCTTAGGCGACGATCACGGCCTTCTCGATGATGACGTCGTCAACCGGCACGTCCTGGTGGAAGCCCTTCGAGCCGGTCTTCACGCCCTTGATCTGGTCGACGATTTCCTGGCCTTCGATGACCTTGCCGAACACGGCGTAGCCCCAGCCTTGCGGCGTGGGCGCGCTGTGGTTCAGGAAGTCGTTGTCGCTCACGTTGATGAAGAACTGTGCCGTGGCCGAATGCGGGTCGTTCGTGCGCGCCATGGCCAGGGTGTACTTGTCGTTCTTCAGGCCGTTGTTGGCCTCGTTCTCGATCGGGGCCTCGGTGGGCTTTTGCTTCATGCCGGGCTCGAAGCCGCCGCCCTGAATCATGAAGCCATTGATCACGCGGTGGAACACGGTGTTGTCGTAGAAGCCGTTCTTGACGTAGTTCAGGAAGTTCTCGACCGACTTCGGTGCCTTGGCTGCGTCGAGTTCGATGCGAATGACGCCGTGATTGGTGTGCAGTTCAACCATGATGCTTTCCTTCTGATGAAATGGTCCCGTTGGGCCGGAGGATTTCAGCGCTTGACGACGCTGGCCGATTCGATCACGACCGGCGTGGCCGGCACGTCTTGATACACGCCCTTGCGGGTCGTGGCAACACCCTTGATCTTCTCGACGGTATCCATGCCGGATACCACTTTGCCGAATACCGTATAGCCGTAGCCATCCGGGTTGGGGTAATCCAGTGACGCATTATCCTTCACATTGATGAAGAATTGCGCGGTCGCGGAGTTCGGATTCGACGTCCGGGCCATGGCGATGGCACCCGTGACGTTCTTCAGGCCGTTCTGCGATTCGCTGGGAATTGGCGCCCGCGTGGTCTTTTCGTTCATCTCGGGCGTGAAGCCGCCCCCCTGAATCATGAAATTGTTGATCACGCGGTGGAAGATCGTGCCGTTGTAGAAGCCGCTGTTGACGTACTGGAGGAAGTTCTCGACGGTTTTCGGGGCCGCTTTCGGGTTGAGTTCGACCACGAAGTTGCCGGCCGACGTCTTGAACTGCACTTGCGGCTGCAGGGTTTGTGCGAATGCACACACGCTCGTGCCCGCCAGGGCGGCCGTAGCGATTACGCTGCCGAGCAGTGCGCGACGCAGGCGATTCGGAAAGGTCATGCGTGTCTCCGTAGACAGTGTAGGTTCGATTCGATGGGAAACGCGGGTGTCGAGCGATGTCTTAATTTCCCGACTTGCCGACGCTCTTGAGCGCGGCGGCGTCGCTGGCCTTGGCCGGTGACGGGGTCTGGCTCACGGGGGCGGCGCGCTGCGGGGCCAGCATATCGGACAGGATTTTTTCGCGGTTCGACACGCGGGCCGTCGGCGCGATCTTCAGTGCTTTCTGATAGGCCTGCTGCGCGAGCTTGGCGTAGACGTCGCCAAGGTTCGAGTAGGCCACGGCGAAACTCGGGTTGTTGCGAATCGCGCTCTCGAGCGCGGCGCGCGCGCGGTCGTACTCGCCAGCCTGCGCATAAAGCGCTGCGAGATTGTTGAACGGCTCGGGCAATTCAGGGAAGTCCTGCGTGAGCGCGGTGAAAGCGTCGATGGCTTCGGCGTTGCGCCCCATCTCCATGAGCACGCGGCCGCGCGTGAAGCGCACTTGCGCATCGCGCGGATACTGCTTGAGATGTTCGTCGCTCTTGGCGAGCGCGTCGTTGAGTTTGCCGGCGGCGACCAGCTTGTCGATGGCCGACTCGCTCGCTTGCTGCGGCGTTTGCAGCGGCGCGGGCGGTGGCGGATCGGTGATGACCTGCGCACTTGCAGGGAGCGCGAACAGCGTGCCCGCGAGGCCGAGGGCGGCGCCCGCAAGCGTCAGCGCACGGGCGCTGCCAGCGGCCGGACGGAGGCGGGAGAGAAGGCGCGTTGCAGAGGGCAAAAGTGACCGGCTTCGTTGCGTCATAGTGGGTGCTTGGGATACCTGAGAGGTGCACAAGAGATGCTATACTCGGCCGCATTCTAACAAAACACCTGCGCTCGGCCCCCGCCATTTCTTGTTGTGACGGCGGATGCGGTTCGCAGGTTCGTTTTTTCTACCGCACGGCGCGCAGCCCGCCTCGCGATGTCGCTCCCCTCACATAGTGTGTGATGTGGCCGAGGACATCGTCGCAGCGTCCGGCGCTGTTGCCGCCCGGTCAAGCGCTTATCTATGGATTCACTGCGTGTCTACAACTCGCTCGCGCGAGACAAACAGCCGTTCGTACCGCTCGTGCCCGGCGAAGTCCGCATGTACGTCTGCGGAATGACGGTCTACGACTACTGTCACGTTGGTCATGCGCGCGTGATGGTGGTGTTCGACATGGTGCAGCGTTGGCTGCGCACGCTTGGGTACCGCGTGACTTATGTGCGCAACATTACCGATATCGACGACAAGATCATCAAGCGCGCCGTCGAGAATGGCGAGACGATGCGTGAGCTGACGACGCGTTTCATTGCCGCCATGCACGAAGATGCCGACGCGCTCGGCGTCCAGCGTCCCGATCACGAGCCGCGTGCGACCGATTTCATCGGGCAGATGGTCGACATGATCGGCACGCTGCAACGTAACGGCTATGCCTATCAAGCCGACGACGGCGACGTGAACTATGCCGTGCGCAAATTCGCCGGTTACGGTCGGCTCTCGGGCAAGTCCATCGAAGATCTGCGCGCGGGCGAGCGCGTTGCCGCCAATGCCGCGAAGCAGGACCCGCTCGATTTCGTGCTCTGGAAGCGCGCCAAGGAGACGGAGCCTGAGGAATCGAAGTGGGCGTCGCCATGGGGCGCGGGCCGTCCGGGGTGGCACATCGAATGCTCGGCAATGAGTTGCCAACTGCTCGGCAATCACTTCGATATTCACGGTGGCGGGGCCGATCTGCAATTCCCTCATCACGAGAACGAGATCGCCCAGAGCGAAGGCGCCACGGGCGAGACGTTCGTGAACTATTGGATGCACAACGGCTTCGTGCGCGTGGACAACGAAAAGATGTCCAAGTCGCTCGGCAACTTCTTCACGATTCGCGAAGTGCTCGCGAAGTTCGACGCGGAAGTCGTGCGCTTTTTCATTTTGCGTGCGCATTACCGCAGCCCGCTCAATTACAGCGACGCGCATCTGGACGACGCGCGCGGCGGCCTGACGCGCCTGTACACCGCGATCAAGGACGCCACCGGTGACGGTGCGCCGCTCGACTGGAACGAATCGTTCGCGCAGCGCTTCTCGGCGGCGATGAGCGACGACTTCAACACGCCCGTGGCGCTCTCCGTGCTGTTCGAACTCGCGGGTGAAATCAACAAGCAGCGCGATCCCGCGCTCGTGCGGCAATTGCAGGGACTGGCCGGCACGCTCGGCCTGCTCGGCCGCGACCCGCAATCGTTCCTGCAAGGGGCGACGGGCGGTGACGCGGCGAATGACGGCGACGCATTGCGTGCGAGCGTCGAGGCGCGTATCGAGGCGCGTGCCCAGGCCAAGCGCGAACGTAATTTTGCGGAGGCCGATCGCATTCGTGCCGAATTGCTGGCCGAGGGGATCGTGCTGGAAGACCGTCCCGGAGGCGCCACCGAATGGCGTCGTGCCTGAGCGCGGCGCATCGAGAAAATCTCATGGTGACTCGTAAATCCGTGGCCGCGAAGGTCGCGACCAAGACTGCCGCAGCGAAGCCGACGACGAAGACCGCCAAAGCGGCGACGCCCGCCGACGCGAGCGTACGCCGCGCGCCTGCCAAGGGGGCCGCGGCCAAGTCCGGTCGCACGACTGCGTCAGGTAAAACGGCAGCGACGGCGACGAAAGCCGGCATCGCTCGCAAGGGCGCGCAGCCGGCGGCGGAAAAGGTTGCCCGAAAGGTTGCCCAAAAAGCCGCACAAAAGACCGCACAAAATACCGCACCAAAGGCCACACCAAAGATCCCAAAGCAGGTCGCCCAAAAGGTCGCCCAAAAGGCCGCGTCCAGGGCCGGAACGAAGGTTGCGCGCAAGACACCGGAAAAGTCCACGCCGTCGACCGTCGCGAACGCCGCCCCGAGCGCGCGCCGCGTCATCGCCAAGCGCGATGGCGAGACGCGCATCGTGACGCCCGAGATCGAACGCATCGAGCACGAACTCGTCGATCAGATCGTGAGCGGCGCGGTGCCGTTGCCGGTGGCGGCGGGGGCGACGCGCCCTGTCTTCTGGGATCAGGCCTGTAACGATCTGATGAAGCGCGACCGCATCCTCAAGAAGTTGATTCCCCAATTCGGTCCGGCGCATCTGACCGGGCGCGGCGAGCCGTTCGTCACGCTCGCGCGTTCGATCGTCGGCCAGCAGATCTCGGTGAAGGCTGCGCAGGCAGTGTGGGACCGCGTTCAGGCGACCTGTCCGAAACTCACGCCCGCCCAGTTCATCAAGGCAGGACACGATGCGCTTGCCGGGTGCGGGCTGTCGCGTCGCAAGGCCGAGTACATCCTCGACCTGGCAACGCACTTCAAATCGGGCGCACTGCATGTCGATGCCTGGGCGAGCATGGACGACGAGACCGTCGTCGCCGAGCTGACCGGCATTCGCGGCATCGGCCGCTGGACGGCCGAGATGTTCCTGATGTTCAATCTGCTGCGCCCCGACGTTCTGCCGCTCGACGATGTGGGGCTGATCAACGCAATCAGCGTCAACTATTTCAGCGGTGAGCCCGTTACACGCAGCGAAGCGCGGGACGTGGCTGCCAATTGGGAGCCGTGGCGCTCGGTCGCGACCTGGTATATGTGGCGAAGCCTCGAACCGGTGCCGGTCGAATACTGATTGCTTGGCCAAGGACGTATAATCCGCGTCCATCCGTCTCATCGAGTCATTATTGACGTCTATTGTGGATCGAATGGTAATGAAAGTTGCCTATCTCGGCCGGGTAGACGTTGCCGGCGGTACAATACGCTGCCGCATTTCCGGGGAAACCTGATGAAGAACACCTTTTTGGATTTTGAACAGCCGATCGCCGAGCTCGAAGCGAAGATTGAAGAGCTGCGCTTCGTGCAAGACGATTCAGCCGTCGACATTTCCGAAGAGATCGAGCGCCTCTCGAAAAAGAGCCAGCAGCTCACCAAGGACATCTACACGAACCTGTCCCCGTGGCAGGTTTCGCAAATTTCGCGTCATCCGCAGCGTCCTTACACGCTCGATTACGTGCGCGACATCTTTACCGACTTCCACGAGCTGCACGGCGATCGCAATTTCTCGGACGATCTCGCCATCGTGGGCGGCATGGCCCGCTTCAACGGCCAGGCCTGCATGGTGATCGGTCACCAGAAGGGCCGCGACACGAAGGAGCGTGCGCTGCGCAACTTCGGCATGCCGCGTCCCGAGGGCTATCGCAAGGCCATGCGCCTTATGCGGCTGGCCGAGAAATTCGGCCTGCCGATCTTCACGTTTGTCGATACGCCGGGCGCTTACCCAGGGATCGACGCCGAAGAGCGTGGTCAGTCCGAAGCCATCGGCCGCAATCTTTATGTGATGGCCGAGCTCAAGACGCCGATCATCACCACGATCATCGGTGAAGGGGGCTCGGGCGGCGCGCTGGCCGTGGCGGTCGCCGACACGGTCATGATGCTGCAGTTCTCGACGTACTCGGTGATTTCGCCGGAGGGTTGCGCGTCGATTCTGTGGAAGAGTGCGGCCAAGGCGCCCGAGGCGGCCGAAGCGCTGGGTCTGACGGCGCACCGCCTGAAGGCGCTGGGCCTGATCGACAAGATCATCAACGAGCCGCTGGGCGGCGCGCATCGCGACCCGCTCGGCATGGCCGGCATGCTCAAGCGGGCGCTGGCCGACTCGCTGCGCCAGTTCCAGGGCATGAGCCACAAGGAACTGCTCGAGCGCCGCTTCGAGCGCCTGATGAGCTATGGCAAGTTCAAGGAAGCCGGCGCGAAGTAAGGCGTTCGCCGTCGCGTCGTCGCCCATCGTGGCAATGACGCCGAATCCCATGCCTCATCATGACCTTTCTGCCGCGTCCGCATCGGCCCGATGCGACGCGGCAGTTGTCCATGTGGATGTCGCTTTGCGTGTCGCATTGGCGATGCATGTCACACCGCATGGCACGCCTGCCCGCCTTGCCCTTGCGCTGAGCGGCGGTCTCGACTCGATGGTGCTGCTCGATGCGCTCGCCCATTGGATTCAGGGGCGTCGCGAAGCGGGGGAGGCGATCGCACAACCGGTGGCGATCCACATTCATCACGGGCTTTCCGAACACGCAGACGACTGGCTTGCCGTGTGCGAGCGCGAGGCGCGTTTGCGCGGCTTTGCGTTCGAAGCGCGCCGTGTGAGCGTGCCGCGCGACGCCCGGCAGGGTGTCGAAGGTGCGGCGCGTGCGGCGCGCTATCACGCCCTTTCGGCGGTATGCAGTGCGCACGGCGTGGATTGGCTGTTGACCGCCCATCATGCGAACGATCAGGCCGAGACGGTGCTGTTGCAGATGCTGCGCGGCGCGGGCCTGCCTGGCGTGGCCGCGATGGCCGTGGAGGGCGTGATGCCGGACGCAGCAAGCGCGCCTGACACCGCGCGCTTGCTGCGTCCGCTGCTCGACGTCTCGCGCGAGACGATGCGCGCTTATGCGAGTGCGCGTTCGCTGTCATGGGTCGAGGATCCGTCCAACGACGATCGTCACTATCTTCGCAATGCGTTGCGTCACGATGTTCTTCCCGCCATTGCGGCACACGTACCCGCGTACCGGGAGACGTTGGCACGATTTGCGCGTCACGCGGCACAAGCGCAATCGCTGCTCGATCAACTCGCGCGAACGGATTTCGACGGCGCGTGTTCGCAGGAGGCGAATGGCGGTGAGCGCTTGCAACGTAGCCGTCTTCAGGCGCTTGACGCGCCACGGCTCGCGAACCTGTTGCGGTATTGGGTGGCGCGCCGCGGATTGACCCTGCCGCCGGAGGCGCGGCTGGACGAATGGGTGCGTCAGATTCAGGGTGCGCGCGCTGGCGCATCGCTTGCGCTGCCGCATGACGGTGCGGTCTTGCGTTTATATCGCGACGAACTGCAATGGACGGCGGTCTACGATTCTGCCGGCCCGGACGATCCTGCGCCGGACGTTGTGATGCGATGGTCGGGCGAGCGGGAATGGCATTTGCCGCAATGGCAGGGAAGCGTTGTGTTTGTGCCGGTCGCCGAGGGCGAGCCGGTCGAGGGCACCATCGACGAGCGCGTGCTGCGCGCGCAGCCGCTGGTGGCCAGGCAGCGCGTGGGCGCGGAGCGCTGGCGCGAGCGGCCGGACGGACATTCGCGCTCGCTCAAGCACTGGTACCAGAGCCGCGGCGTGGCGGCGTGGTTGCGGCATGTGCCGATCGTCTGGCAGGCGAACGAGATTGTTTTCGTGCCGCGATTGGGCATCGACGGCGCGGCACAGAAAGGTGGGCAAGGTGAGCGCGGAGGGGCGCGCTGGCGCATGATGTGGCGCGACGAGGCGTAAGGCCGGCATCGGTTGGACGCATGGTGGGCGAATGGCGCCAATAAATGAGAGGAAGCGAGTGGAATCGGCGTAAGCGACCATCAGAAACCCTCCGCGTCGACGTTCGGAATCGCCTTCGAAATCCCCTTCGGAATCCCCTTCGGAAATCCCCTCGGAAATCCCCTCGGAAATCCCCTCGGAAATCCCCTCGGAATCAGCACAATCTGCTGCCGAATGCGGCAAGTCGTCCTCGGCACAGTGCAATCTGCGCCAGACTGGCTCGGGCGCGGTACATTCGTGCGATAATCAAAAGTTCCGCGAATCGAAACGTTACCGACAGCCCTCGGCGGGTACCCGTGCGCGATTCATAAACGGTTTCAAATCAATGTGTTAGCAATGTTATGGCTCTGATCGTACACAAATACGGCGGCACGTCGATGGGCTCGGTGGAGCGCATCAAGAATGTCGCCAAGCGCGTGGCCAAGTGGCACAAGGCCGGTCACAAGATGGTCGTGGTGCCGTCGGCGATGTCCGGCGAGACCAATCGTCTGCTGGGTCTGGCCAAGGAAATTTCGGCCCAACCCGATCCGCGCGAACTGGACGCCATTGCCGCGACGGGCGAGCAAGTGAGCGTCGGCCTGCTGGCGATGGCCCTCAAGGAAGCGGGTGTCGACGCCGTGAGCTATGCCGGCTGGCAAGTGCCGATCAAGACGGACAGTGCTTTCACCAAAGCGCGTATTTCGGAAATCGACGACAGCCGCGTGATGGCCGATCTGGATGCCGGCCGCGTGGTCGTCATCACCGGTTTCCAGGGCATCGATCCGAACGGCAACGTGACCACGCTGGGGCGTGGCGGCTCGGACACGTCGGCCGTGGCGGTGGCCGCCGCCCTTCAGGCCGATGAGTGCCTGATCTACACCGACGTCGACGGTGTGTACACGACCGACCCGCGCGTGGTCGACGAAGCGCGCCGGCTCGACAAGGTCACTTTCGAAGAGATGCTGGAAATGGCCAGTCTCGGCTCGAAGGTGCTGCAAATCCGTTCGGTGGAATTCGCTGGCAAGTACCAGGTCAAGACTCGTGTGCTCTCGAGCCTGACCGATCCGATGATCGCGCTCGACGAAGAAGCGCGCTCGGGCACGCTGATTACTTTTGAGGAAGACGAACAAATGGAAAAGGCCATCATCTCGGGTATCGCATTCCAGCGCGACGAGGCCAAGATCACCGTGCGCGGCGTGCCCGATCGCCCGGGCATCGCGTATCAGATTCTCGGCCCGATTGCCGACGCGAACATCGATGTCGACATGATCATCCAGAACCAGAGCGTCGACGGCAAGACCGACTTCACGTTTACCGTGCCGCGCGGCGAATTCCAGCGTGCCATGACGCTGCTGCAAAACGAAGTGCAAGGTCACATCGGCGCCGCAGAAGTCTCGGGCGATCCGAAGGTCTCGAAGGTGTCGATCGTCGGCGTGGGCATGCGCTCGCACGTGGGTATCGCCAGCAAGGCATTCCGCACGCTGTCGGAAGAGGGCATCAATATCCAGATGATCTCCACGTCGGAAATCAAGATCTCTGTGCTGATCGACGAGAAGTACATGGAACTCGCGGTGCGCGCGCTGCACAAGGCGTTCGAGCTCGATCAGGCCTGACGCATCCGTATCGGGCGGTGCGCAATCGCGTGCCGCCTGCACGCGGAGTGCATGCGGTGCGATGCACGATTTTCGGGCCGCGATGCGGGGAAAAATCCCCGAACGTGTCGTACGCATGACACCTGCGCAAAAAATGTTGGATTTTGATGCCCATAATGTTTGACGGCATTGCGAACAGTAGGTAATATCACGCCTTCGTTACATCACCTCCCTGATGTGACGACAAGTTTGGGAGACGTGGCCGAGAGGTCGAAGGCACTCCCCTGCTAAGGGAGCATCTGGGCCAAAACCTGGATCGAGGGTTCGAATCCCTCCGTCTCCGCCAAGTCGCCTTGGCGGAACACCCCCGGCGCTTCGCGGAGCGCCGGGGGTTTTTTCTTTCCCGCGTTCGCGCGTTGGCGATATCTCGCGCGTCGATATCATCTCTTCTTCGAGCGAGGACAACCATGTCGATCATCACCACCGATTCCGGCCTGCAATACGACGATCTGCAAGTGGGCGATGGCGCTGAAGCCACGCCGGGCAAAACCGTCACGGTGCACTACACTGGCTGGCTGACGGACGGCAAGAAATTCGATTCCAGCAAAGACCGCAACGATCCGTTCGCCTTCGTACTCGGCGGCGGCATGGTCATTCGGGGATGGGACGAAGGCGTTGCCGGCATGAAGGTCGGCGGCAAGCGCAAGCTGGTGATTCCGCCCGAACTGGGCTACGGCGCACGCGGCGCCGGCGGCGTGATTCCGCCGAACGCGACGCTGGTCTTCGAGGTCGAACTGTTGGACGTCTGAACCGTCTGAAGCCGCTACCCAGCGGCAAAGCCGATGCAACAGACACCCCCGGTGCCTCGCAGGTACCGGGGGTGTTGTCTTTTACGTGGGCCATCGTTACGCGCGCTGGTCTTATCAAGGAGCCTTCAAGAGGTGTCTCACTCAGCAACGCCAGTGTCCAGATTCTGGTTTCCGTTCGCACTCGTGCTCTTCGAGTTTGCCGTCTACATCTCGAACGACATGATCATGCCCGGCATGCCGATGGTGACGCGCGAGTTCGGCGCGTCGGCGGACATGACCACACTGGCCCTCACCGCTGCCATGCTTGGTAACGCCAGCCTGCAATGGTTGCTCGGACCGCTCGCCGATCGCTTCGGGCGCCGTCGCGTGCTGCTCTCCGGTCTCGTGATGTTCATCGTGGCCTGTCTGGCGATGCACTTCGTGCAGTCGATGCCGCAATTCATCCTGCTGCGTTTCCTTCAGGGCATGGGGTGCTGTTTTGTGCTGACCGTGGGGTATCCGACGGTGCATGAAGCGTTCGAAGAGAAGACCGCCGTGCGGGTGATGGCGCTCATGGCGAACGTTTCGTTGCTCTCGCCGCTGTTCGGCCCGCTCGCGGGCGCTGCCGTGGTGTCGTTCTGGCCGTGGCGCAGCATCTTCTGGCTCATCGCCATCGTCGCTGCGGTCTCGTTCGTTGGGCTGTATCGCACCATGCCGGAACTGTCGCGCCATGACCGCACTGCACTGAACGCGAAGCAACTCTGGGCGGGTTACAAGCTGCCGCTCTCGAGCGCGCGGTTCTGGCGCGGCGCCGTGCTGACGGGGGTAGCCGTGGCGCCGCTGCTCACCTGGATCGCACTCGGTCCGGTGTTCCTGATCGAGCGCGCCGGGCTGTCGCAGATGCACTATGCGATGCTGCAAGTGCCGGTGTTCGCGGCGCTGATTCTCGGCAATGTGCTGCTCGCGCGTCAGGTGGGCCGCTGGTCCAATGGCCGTTTGCTGGCCACGGGCGTCACCGCCATGCTGATCGGTGCGGCGGTGTCGCTCGTCGGCACGGCGATTCTTGCGCCGGGTTATCCGGCGTTGCTCGTCGGCACGTCGTTGCACGCGTTCGGGATGGGCATGTGTTACGGCGTGGTGTATCGCCAGTCGTTATTTGCCGTTGACAGCCCCAATCGCGCGACGATTGCCGGCATGCTCAGCATGATCACCATCGTCGTGGCGGTGGCCGCGATCGAGGCGATGAAGATGGCTTATCTGCACTTCGGCGATGCGGCGCTCGGCATCGGTGCGATGACGGCGGCAGCACTCGTCGCGGTGCTCGCGGCGAACTTCGTCCCGCCGCCCGTGCAGGACGCGCTTGCGCAGCCCCCGCGGCAGTCGTAGGCCGAGCCTGCAACGAAGAACCCCGCAAGACGAAGACGTTTGAACTGCCCCCAACGCGTTGGACATAGCGCCAACCCTTGGGGGCTTTTCATGCGCGGCACGTCAGCCGTGTGCGCGTTCGTCGGCTGCGGGTTCCGAGTGATGCGTGTCGGTACGGGCCATCGGCGGTGCCGATCCGGTGGCCGAGGCGTCGGCTCCCGCCGTGACGGCGGTATCGGGCGCTGCCGGTGCAGGCGTGGCGTAGTAATCGCGCTCCCACTTCTCGTGATTCGTCTTGGCTTGCTGCAACTCTGGCGTGAGCGGCGCGAAGGCGAGCAGCAACTTGTTGAGCCACGACACCGGGGCTTTGCACGGGCGCTCGAAATCGACGAACAGCACCACGCGCGTCTCGTCGGTATCGTTATGGACTTCGTGCGCATAGGCGTCGTCGAAGATCACCGCGCGATGGGTCTCCCAAACGTAACGCTGGCCGCTGACTTCGATCCAGCACTTCTCACGCTCTCTCGGCACCTTCAAGGCAAGATGCAGACGCAGGACCCCGTTGTAGGGGCCGCGATGCAACGGGATCCGTTTGCCTGGCGAGAGAATGGAGAAGAAGGCGGTGCGCAACCCGGGAATTCCGTCGAGAGCGGTGGCCGTGGCCGGACAACGCGCGAGATTGCGCTCGGCACGCATGCCGTAGCCAAGAAACACGAAGGTCTGCCATTGATGGTCTTGCGTGATGGTGGCGACGTCGGGCGAGATTTCGTGAAACGCGGGCAAGCGTCCGGGCGTGGCGAGAACGGCGTCGAGTTCCCTGGCGATGGCCGGTGCCTGCGCTTCGATCGCGCTCACCCACGGGAACTGGGCATTGTCGAAGATGGGTTTGTCGCCAACGAGTGAGCCGCGAGCGATGCGACGTTGCGCCGCTTCGACACATTGAAAGAAAAAACTCGCGAGCCAGCGGGGCAGGGTACGGTTGGGGTTCTGCGCGGGCGATCGTGAAGCACTCAACGTCGGCCTCCAGGGCGGAAACTAAGGAACCGGCCAGCGGGCATGTGTCTTTCAGTGCGGTCACCGCCGGGCTTTTCGGTACAATTGTCGCGCGGTCCGGCCGTGTCGCCAAGCGTCATGCGGGAAATGTGCGTGACGGCGCGGTTGTGCAACGTGACGGAAGGCGACGAGACGTCGCGGCGGGCTGAAGGGCGAGGGCCGGATGCGACCGGGCCCGGGCAGGCCGGTGGCCGCCGACCAATACAGGAGATGCATGAACGCGCGCACAACACGGCAACCACACATGACGCGGGCCACGTTCGGTCGCTTCGCGTCTTCTATGGCTTTCATGGCGCTCCAGGCGCCTCGCGCTTGTCTCACCGCCGCCGCCGCCCGTTCCGCTCCGTTCCGTGATTTCCTCGCCAGGGCCCGCACACTGTCCCGCGCGCTGATGATCGTGTCGACTCTCTCGGCAGCCCTGCTACTGGCGCCGTCGGCGCATGCCAAGTACGCCATTGCGCAGTACGGCGAGCCGAAGTATCCGCAAGGGTTCACGCACTTCGATTACGTCAATCCCGATGCACCCCGTGGTGGCACGCTGACGCTGGCGAACCCCGATCGTCGCACCAGCTTCGACAAGTTCAACCCGTTCACACTGCGCGGCACGGCGCCGCCGGGCGTGCTCGGGCTGATGTTCGAGACGCTCGGTATCGGAAGCGCCGACGAACCCGCCACCGTCTATGGGCTGCTCGCCGACGACATCGCGGTCGCCCCGGACGGCGCTTCGGTCACGTTTCATCTCAACCCGGCCGCGCATTTCAACAATGGCGAACCGGTGATGGCGCGAGACGTCAAGTATTCGTTCGATACGCTGATGAGCCCGCAGGCGGCGCCGGGTTTCAAGGTCTTGCTCGCCGACGTAAAGAGGGTGACGGTGCTCGACCCCCGCCGCGTGCGCTTCGACTTCCGTCGTGTGAGTCCCGACCTGCCCCTGCTCGTGGCGTCGGTGCCGGTGTTCTCCTCCCAATGGGGTGTCGGCGCGGATGGAAAGCGCAAGGCGTTCGACGCGCTGACGTTCGAGACACCCATCGCCAGCGGCCCCTATCTGATCGAGTCGTACGACGGCGGCCGACGCATCACCTTCCGGCGCGACCCCAAGTATTGGGGCAACGACTTGCCGGTTCGGCGCGGCACATATAACTTCGAGCGCATCGTCTACAAGCTTTATTCCGACGACATCGTGCGGCTCGAAGGCTTCAAGGCGGGCGAGTTCGACGCCATCACCGAATACCGTGCCCGGAGCTGGGTGCGCAGCTATGTGGGCAAGCACTTTCGCGATGGCGAACTGATCAAGCGCGAGTTCGTCCATCACAACGCGGCGGGCATGCAGGGCTTCATTCTGAACCTGCGGCGCGGCCTGTTCCGCGATGTGCGCGTGCGGCAGGCCCTGGACCTTGCGCTCGACTTCCAGTGGCTCAATCGGCAACTGTTCTACAACCAATACCAGCGCATCTACAGCTACTTCACCAATAGCGATCTCGCCGCACGCGGCATGCCGAGCGCGGCGGAACTCAAGTTGCTCGAACCGCTGCGCAAGTCGCTCGATCCGGCGGTGTTCGGCCCCATGGTCGTGCAGCCGACGACCACGCCGCCTGCGAGTCTGCGCGAGAACCTGCGCAAGGCGCGCGAGCTGCTGGCGCAGGCGGGCTGGACGTACCGCGACGGGGCGTTGCGCAACGCCAAGGGCGAGCCGTTCGAGTTCGAATTTCTCGACGATGGCGGTGCCATGGGGCCGGTTGCCTCGGCGTATGCACGCAATCTCGCAAAGCTCGGCATTACGCTGAACTTCCGGACAAGCGATTACGCGTTGTATCAGAAGCGTCTGGAGGCGTTCGACTTCGACATGATCTCGCTGCGCTACCCCGATTCGCAGATACCCGGTACCGAATTGCTCGACCGCTTCGGCAGCCATTCGGCTGACGTGGAGGGCTCGGATAACGTCATCGGCCTGAAGGATCCGGCCGTCGATGCGCTCATGGCTGCGCTCGTGCGTGCGCAAACCTATGGCGATCTCGTGGCCGCCGCGCGTGCACTGGACCGGGTGTTGATGCACGGCTATTACATCGTGCCGCACTGGTTCTCGTCGACGCATCGCATGGCCTTCAAGCAATTTCTGCGTTTCCCGGCCACATTGCCTCAGTACTACACCGCAGACGGCTGGCTCGTGTCGACGTGGTGGGACTCGCGTGTGGGGCAGGGCAAGGGGGCGACGCGGGATCCGGCGGCGTCCTCGGCGGTGTCTGTGGTGTCTGCGGCGTCCGGGTCTGCCGTGTCTGCTGTGTCTGCCGTGTCTGCCGCACCCCGATAGATTCGTCCCGCGCCCGAGCGTCAGGTACCGACAGGAGCTGCCCCCAATCATGTGGTCCTACATCATCAAACGACTGCTGATCATGATCCCGACACTGCTCGGCGTGATCACACTGACCTTCGTGGTCGTTCAATTCGTGCCGGGCGGCCCGGTCGAGCAGATCATGCTCGAACTCAAGGGGCGCGGCGGCGGCGGGGAGGCGAGCGGCGGCGGTGGGGGGAGCGACTATCGCGGACGGCGTGGCATCGACGCGCAGCAACTCGCCCAGATCAAAGCCTTGTATGGCTTCGACAAGACACCGGCGCAGCGCTACTGGCTCATGCTCAAGCGTTTCGCGAGATTCGATCTCGGTCAGAGTTACTTTCATCATCAAAGCGTGTGGTCGCTGATCGTCTCGAAGTTGCCGGTGTCGATTTCTCTCGGACTCTGGACGTTTTTCCTCACTTATCTGATATCGGTGCCGTTGGGTATCGCCAAGGCGGTGCGCAACGGCTCCCGGTTCGACACACTCACGAGTCTGGTCGTGCTCGTTGGCTACGCGATCCCAGGCTTCGTGCTCGGGGTGCTGCTGCTGGTGCTGTTTGGCGGGGGCACGTTCTGGCAATTGTTCCCGCTGCGTGAGCTTGTCTCCGACAACTGGAGCGACCTGTCATGGCCGGCGAAGATCGTCGACTATCTGTGGCACATCACGCTGCCGGTGACGGCGTCTGTCGTTGGCAGTTTTGCGGTCGTCACCATGCTCACGAAGAACGCGTTCCTCGACGAGATTCGCCGTCAGTACGTGCTAACCGCGCGCGCCAAAGGTCTCTCGGAGCGCAAGGTGCTGTTCAAACACGTATTTCGCAACGCACTGATTCCGCTCATCACCGGTTTTCCGGCGGCTTTCATCGGTGCTTTTTTCGCGGGAAGTCTGCTGATCGAGACGCTGTTCTCGCTCGACGGACTCGGCCGCCTCTCCTACGAGTCGGTGCAGCGCCGCGATTATCCGGTCGTGCTCGGCTCGTTGTATCTGTTCACGCTCATCGGCTTGCTGACCAAGCTCATCTCCGACCTGTGCTACGTCCTGGTCGATCCGCGTATCCAATTCGATCGACTGGAGCACTGACGTGACCCGATCCGCCACGCCATCGCCACGCCCGCCGTCGCCCATGTCGCCAGCGTCGCCCATGTCGCCCATGTCGCCTTCGCGTTCGCCGCGCACACGGGTCTGGCGGCGCTTTCGCGGCCAGCGACTGGGTTATTGGAGTCTCGTCGCGTTCCTCGTGCTGTTCGGCATCAGCCTCTTCGCCGAGGTGATTGCCAACGACAGGCCGTGGGTCGTTCGCTACGAGGGGCACTGGTATTTCCCGCTCGTGAAGACATACCCGGAGTCGACCTTCGGCGGCGATTTTCCGACACCGACCGATTACCTCGATCCGTTCATCGAAGACCGCATCCGTGCCGGCGACAACTTCGCAATCTATCCGCCGGTGCACTACAGCTACGACACCATCAACTATTTTTCGACGGCGCCCAATCCTGCGCCGCCGTCGTCCGAGAACTGGCTGGGCACCGACGATCGTGGTCGCGATGTCTTCGCGCGGCTGCTGTACGGGTTCCGGCTGTCGGTGATCTTTGCGCTGGCCCTGACCGTCTCGGGCACGCTGCTCGGCGTGCTCGCCGGTGCCGTACAAGGCTTCTACGGTGGACGCATCGACCTGACGCTGCAACGCCTGATCGAGATCTGGGGGTCGTTGCCCGAGTTGTATCTGCTCATCATTTTCGCGTCGATCTTCGAGCCGCATCTCTGGCTGCTTTTCGTGCTGCTCTCGCTGTTCGGCTGGATCGGATTGTCCGACTACGTGCGCGCCGAGTTTCTGCGCAATCGTCAACTCGATTACGTCCGCGCGGCGCGGGCGATGGGCCTGTCGAACTGGCAGATCATCCGGCGTCACGTGTTGCCCAACAGCATGACGCCTGTCATCACGTTCCTGCCGTTTCGCATGAGCGGCGCGATTCTCGCGCTCACGAGTCTCGACTTCCTTGGACTGGGCGTGCCGCCGCCGACGCCCAGCCTCGGCGAGCTGCTCAATCAAGGCAAGGCGAACCTCGACGCATGGTGGATCTCGCTCGCCACGTTCACGGTGCTCGTGCTCACGCTGCTGCTGCTCACCTTCATGGGCGACGCCTTGCGCAACGCGCTCGACACGCGTGTCGCGGACAAGCAGGCGGCGGCCGGGGGGGCCATGTGAGCGCGCCGCTCCTGAGTATCGAAAACCTGTCGGTGCGCTTCGGCGACACCGACGCCGTGAGGGACGTGACGCTCGCCGTCGGACGCGGCGAGCGGGTCGCGCTGGTGGGGGAGTCGGGCTCCGGCAAGAGCGTGACGGCGCTGGCCATTCTGCGCCTGTTGCAGGACGCGCAGGTGCAGGGGCGCATCCTGCTCGACGGCGTTGACCTGGCCTCTTTGAGCGAACGTGAAATGCGTGGGATGCGCGGCAACGACATCGCCATGATTTTCCAGGAGCCGATGACCGCGCTCAACCCGCTCTATTCGATCGGCGAGCAGATTGCCGAGGCGCTTGAGTTGCATGAAGGGCTCAGCGCCAAGGACGCGAAGGCACGCGCCATCGAGCTGCTGCGCCGCACGGGCATTCCCGAGCCGGAGCGCCGGGTCTCGCATTTTCCGCATGAGTTGTCGGGCGGACAACGTCAGCGTGCCATGATTGCGATGGCGCTCGCGTGCCGCCCCAAGCTGCTGCTGGCCGACGAGCCGACCACGGCCCTCGACGTGACCATTCGTGCGCAGATCATCGAACTGCTGCTGGCGCTGCAACGCGACGAGGCCGAAAAGCGGGGCATGGCAGTGTTGCTCATCACGCACGATCTGAATCTGGTGCGGCGTTTCGCGCAGCGTGTCGCGGTCATGGAAAAGGGCGTGCTCGTGGAATGTGCCGACACCGAGACGCTTTTCACGAATCCGCAACATCCGTACACGCGAAAGCTCATCGACAGCCGTCCGCAGCGCGAAATTCACCCCGTTTTGCCGATTGCGCCGGTGTTGCTGGAAGCGCGCGGCGTTGCGGTCGACTATGCGACGTCGCAGCCCGGTATGCGTGGCTGGTTCCGGCGGGGGCGGTTCCGCGCGGTGTATCCGGTCGACCTGACGTTGCGGCAGGGGGAGACATTGGGCGTCGTAGGCGAGTCGGGCTCCGGCAAGTCGACGCTCGCGATGGCATTGCTCGGGCTTCAGCACGCGAGTGCGGGGCAGATCGAGTTTCAGGGCGCGCCGCTCTCCGATTATCGCGGCAAGGCACAGCAGCGCACGCTGCGCTCACGCATGCAGATCGTGTTTCAGGACCCCTACGGCTCGCTGTCGCCGCGCATGACGATCGAGGAGATCGTCGGCGAGGGGCTTGCGCTGCATCGTCCGCAATTGACGGAAGCCGAGCGGCGAGCTCGCGTGGCGGAAGCCTTGCGCGAGGTGGGGATCGATGCGCGTGTGATGTCGCGCTATCCGCATGAGTTTTCAGGCGGGCAACGGCAACGGATTGCGATTGCGCGCGCACTCGTGGTCGACCCGCAGGTGCTGGTGCTCGACGAACCGACCAGTGCGCTCGACGTATCCATCCAGCAGCAGGTGCTCCATCTGCTCGCCCAATTGCAGATCAAGCGCAACTTGAGTTACCTCTTCATCAGTCACGACTTGGCCGTGATGCGGGCAATGGCACACCGTGTACTGGTCTTCAAGGACGGGCATCTGGTGGAGCAGGGAGATACGGAATCGGTATTTCTCGATCCACAAAACGCTTACACGCGAGAGCTGATCGCGGCGACCCTGGGGTAGGCACAGGCGTTTGGCATTTCGGTGAAAACATCATGGAACGTCTTGGAACGTCGGCTAATTTTCCGAAGTGTGATTGCGGATTAAAATTTTTCCGATTGTGTTGATTGTTTTTTTCTATTACCTTTTGACATCATGTGACGTTCACATTACTATCGCGTACCAATTAAGTTGAATATTCAACGAGTTAATCGTCGCTTCCGGCGGCAAGTCCGGCGGTGAATCCGCCGGGCGTGACTCGAACGTGTTCGACACGGCAGCATCCTGTTGCAATTGACGAGCGACTCATCGGCCCATCCGAAACACTCAACCCGGCGACTAATGCAGACGATCCCTCCGCGCATCCGCAAGACTCTCCTTCTCGCGTTCACTGCCGCTGGCCTCGTTACCGCCTCGTTATCGGCGACGGCTGACGAATACAACAACGGTCCGACCGCCGCCGCACGAGCCGCTGCCGCCGCCGCTCAGGCCGGCAACGCCTCCAACCCCTCCACCCCCTCCAACCCCACCCAGACTGCCGCCGCGACGAATGCCGCGACGGCGGGCGCGTCCGATGCGCCGCAGCCGGTTGTCGAAGAGTCGCGGGTGCAGCGGGCCCAGAAGCTGCTCTCGAACGTGACCGACAAGGCGTCGGACGTGGTGCTTGGCGCGTTGAACTACATCGGCGTGCGCTACAAGTACGGCGGCAATACGCCGGACAGCGGTCTGGATTGCAGCGGCTTCGTGCGTTACGTCTTCCAGGACACGCTCAACTTCATGCTGCCGCGCCGCGCGGAAGAAATGAGCCGGGTGGGTGAGCGTATTGCCAAGACCGATCTGAAGCCGGGCGATCTGGTGTTCTTCAACACCATGCGCCGCAGCTTCTCGCACGTCGGTATCTATATTGGTGGCGACAAGTTCGTGCATGCGCCGGCCACGGGCGGCAAGATCCGCGTGGAAGACCTGCGCGAGTCGTATTGGTCGGCCCGTTACAATGGCGCCCGCCGTGTCGAAACGCTCAATGCCAGCGCTGAACTGACGCGCGTCGAGCAGCTCTTCAAGAACGACCATCCGATGTGAGGCATCGGTGTCCGCTGGGTTGGCGGATAGCGTTGCAAATGGAAATGCCGCCCAAATGGGCGGCATTTTCTTTTTCGGGAGGGGCGGGGTGCGCCGGGCCGCGCGGTTGGCGGGGCTTGGCGTCATGCCTCAGCGCGAGGCTTGAGGCATGCCGCGCGTGGCTTCGGTCTGGGCTTCGGCCAGCTTGCGTTGGATTTGCGGCCACATCTTCGCAACGGCCTCTTCGCCCGCCAGAATTGCCCGATTGCGGCCCTGGAAGTCCGATGCCCCCATCTTTGCAAGCGACGGGCGAATCACGACGTCCGCGTTCTTTTCCAACTCGTACTGCTTGATCGACTGGCCCATGATCGTAAACGTCTGCATGAGGATGTCGAACTGGCCCTGCGTTGCCTGCGCGGTCGGGTTGGCCGAAATGTCGA
The DNA here is from genome assembly GCF_041919235.1 of Pandoraea sp. Lineage (NCBI taxonomy): Bacteria > Pseudomonadati > Pseudomonadota > Betaproteobacteria > Burkholderiales > Burkholderiaceae > Pandoraea > Pandoraea sp. Next base: position 84,046 of record NZ_JAYRUC010000012.1, on the reverse strand, counting down.
CGGCAATCACGAAGTCGGCGCCCATCTGGCGAGCGTACTCGGCAGGTACCGGCGCGACCAGCCCGCCGTCGACGTAATCGCGCGTGCCGATATGCACGGGTTCGAACACGCCTGGCACGCTGCTCGACGCTCTGACGGCCTGTCCGGTATTGCCGCGACGGAACAGGATCGGCTCGCCGCTCTGCAAATCGGTGGCCACAATGCCCAACTGGCGGGGCATCTGCTCGATCGGACGGTCCTTGAGAATCTTGTTGATGTACGACTGTAGTGCTTCGCCGCGCAGCACCCCGCGTGAGCGCAATGGCATCGTCCAGTCGCTGATCGACGCTTCATCCATCGTCGAGGCGAGGCGATTGAGCTGGAAGCCGTTCAAGCCGGACGCGTACAGGGCGCCGACCACGCTGCCTGCGCTGGTGCCGACCACGATATCGGGGTGAATGCCGCGGGCTTCGAGGGCCTTGATCACGCCCACATGGGCGAAGCCACGGGCCGCGCCGCCGCCGAGTGCCAGGCCGATCTTGAGCGGCCGGACCACCTTGGGCGGCGCGATCGGGGTGGCGGGTGCCGACGGCGCTTGTGTGGCCGACGACGGGGTGGTGGTGGAGGTGTCCGGCGCGCCGCGCTGCGCGTCGATCGGCGGGGCGCTTGCGCACCCGGCCAGCACGGCAGCCACGGCAAGCGCGCTCAAGGCGGTGCGGGGTGATCCTGCGCGCCTGGTACGTTTTGCGCCAGGCGCGGGGGTGAGGGGACGCGCGGCGCGCGGCATGACGGGGGCGCGGTCGGCCGTCGGTGTGACAGCGCGGCGCAGCATTCGAATCAACGACAACAAGGGGGAAGCTCCGGCAGGGCAGGACAAACGTTCGCGGCGCCATCGCTCGTTGGAATGGGCGGCGATCGGCGTGCATCGATGCGCAATTTTACGGCGGTTGGAGCGGTGCGGGCACAAATCGGTTCACTTTTCGAGCGCATCATCGGCGTATGCGTATCGGCCAGGAACCTTCGATACGAAGGCTCGTCTTATTGGCCGCAACGCCGCAACGCCGCAACGCCGCAACGCCGCAACGCCGCAACGCCGCAACGCCGCAACGCCGCAACGCCGCAACGCCGCAACGCCGCAACGCCGCAACGCCGCAACGCCGCAACGCCGCAACGCCGCAACAGCGGCTGTGCTTTCCGGCTTTCCCTGTGCGTTGCGTTTCGAATGGCATGCCGTCGCCGCTTGCCGACGTTGTGCCTCGTGCTTCGGTGCCTCGTTAGTTGGGTAGTTGGGTGGAGCTGAGTCGCTCTATAGCTTCGTAGCGCCCCGGCTCCCGGCTCCCGGCTCCCGGCTCCCGGCTCCCGGCTCCCGGCTCCCGGCTCCCGGCTCCCGGCTCCCGGCTCCCGGCTCCCGGCTCCCGGCTCCCGGCTCCCGGCTCCCGGCTCCTGGCTCCCGGCTCCCGGCTCCTGGCTCCCGGCTCCCGGCTCCCGGCTCCTGGCTCCCGGCTCCCGGCTCCCGGCTCCCGGCTCCCGGCTCCCGGCTCCCGGCTCCCCGGCTCCCCGGCTCCCCGGCCCCCCGGCCCCCCCGGCCCCCCCGGCCCCCCCGGCCCCTTAGTTGCGCCGTCGCAGATTCCGTCTTCTGCGTTGTGGATCGTGAATATCTAAATTAATGCAAATAGCAATCATTTGCGTTAATAATGGATTTTCTTTATCCTGTTCCTCTCTACGAAACTACGACAGCGGGGCAATGGGTCATGACGGTGAACACAGTAGGCAAACTGGCGCGACTGGCGGTGCTCGGCACCACGATGGCTGCGGCCCTCGGCGCGCACGCGGACACCAACGGCGTGCTCAATCTCTATTCGGCGCGGCATTATCAAACCGACGAGCAGCTTTTCGGTGCCTTCACCCAACGGACTGGCATCAAGATCAACCGGATCGAAGCAGACGACGCCGCGCTGCTCGAACGTCTGAAAGGTGAGGGCGCGAAGAGCCCGGCTGACGTCATTCTGATGGTCGACGCCGCTCGTCTGGCCAAGGCCGACGAAGCCGGGCTGTTCCAACCGACCCGGTCGGCAACGCTCGATGTACGCATTCCGGCCAAGCTGCACGCGGCGAGCACGAAAGCGGGCACGGACTGGTACGGCTTTTCGACGCGGGCGCGTGTCATCGTCTACAACAAGGACAAAGTCGACCCGAAGACGGTGCAAACATACACCTCGCTCGCCGATCCGTCGCACAAGGGGCAAGTCTGCACGCGCTCGGGCTCGCACCCGTACATGCTCTCGCTGGTCGGCGCGCTGATTGCACGTGAAGGTGTGACGGCAACGCAGAAGTGGGCCGAAGGCATGGTGGCGAACTTCGCACGCGCGCCGCGCGGTGGCGACACCGACCAGATCAAGGCTGTGGCGACGGGGGAGTGCAGCGTGGCGCTTGCGAACTCGTACTACTACGTGCGCATGGCGCGCTCGGAGAAGCCGGAAGACAAGGCCCTGATGGCTAAGGTGGGCTTGATTTGGCCGGATCAGGCGGGTAAGGGCACGCATGTGAACGTCGCGGGTGCAGGCGTTGCGAAGCATGCGCCGAATCGCGCCAATGCCGTCAAGTTCCTGGAGTATCTGGCGAGCGACGATGCACAGCGATACTTCGCAAACGGCAACAACGAGTGGCCGGCCGTGCCGACAACCCAGGTCGACAACCCGGCGCTCGCGGCGCTCGGCGACTTCAAGGCGGAAGATGTGCCGATTGGCACCATCGCGAAGCATCTGCCCGAGGCACAGCGCATTCTTGATCGCGCTGGTTACAAGTAAAGCGGTGTGCGATCGCAGGGGCACGGAGTCCCCCTGATCGGTCGCGATGGCGCCGCGCTTTGAGCGAGGGCACCGGAGGGTTCCGGTGCCCTTTGGCGTTTACTGTGGCTCACGCGTTGCCTACGGCAACTATCGCGTTATCGCCGCTCGCCACCCCCCCCCCCCCCCCCCGCCACCCGCCACCCGCCGCCCGCCAACCGCCAACCGCCAACCGCCAACCGCCGCCGATCGGCTGGATCGGCTCAAACGGCTCTACAGGCTCAATCGATGTCGTCGCCGGGCTGATACATGTGGTAATCGCCCGTGGCGTAGACGCCCTTGTACGGGGTGGGTGATTCGTCTTCGTGATCGACCGGATGTGTCTCGACGACGCGCAGCGAGTCGCGTACCTGCGGTGGCTCGCATTCTGCGATCAGGCGCAGTGCTTCCGCCTCGTCCTCGGCTACCACATCGTAGGTGGTGACGAACTCGGGGGGCGGGCCATCGGGATCTTCGTCTTCCAGCGGCTCGTACCACTGACCTTCCACGATCAGATGCATCGTGCGCGCCGTGTCCGATTGGGCATCGCGTGCCGCACGCAGTGCCCACAGGGCGGCGTCGCTCCACTTATAGCGCTGCACGGCCTCCAGTGCCGACGCGAGCGCCTGGTCGTTGTTGCCCGATTGCTTGTGAGCGAGCGATAGCTCGGCAAGCACATCGGCCATCGACACGTTGCTGCCTTCGTCGTCGCGCTCGTGTTCGTGTTTGTGCAGCGCCTCGTAGGTGGCGATGGCGGCCTGCGGTTCGCCCTGTGCGTTGAACAGGTGCATGCGCAGTGCGATGGCGTTCTCCACGAAGGCGCGGCCGGCCTGGGCCAGGTGCGGGCTTTCCAGCACGCGATCGAGGCGCGTTTGCGCAGACGAGAAGTCGCCGTGGCGGGCGAGGGCGTTCGCATGATTGAAGTCGACGATCACCAGATCTTCGTCCGGCGCGCAGTTGCCTGCGGCCTCGTACGCCTCGATGGCGGCGGGGAAGCGTCCGAGATCGGAGCGGTAGTTGCCGAGCAGTTGCCACAACAGCCAGACGCCTGGCGCATGGGCCACTCCGGCTTCGAGTACGGCCACGGCCTGCTCGACTTCGTCCATGTCGGCGTAGGCCATGGCCTGCACCTCGTAGGCGCCCGAGTACTGCATCGACTCGAGTCGTTTGCCGATCTCCAGTGCCGACTCGGGGTCGCCGGCTTCGAGGTGGGCAAAGGCTTCCGCCATCAAATCGTCTTGCTCGGACATCGCAAATTCTCCTTCGGGAACAACTTTGGGGGAAGGCATGCCGGCGGCCAGCGCTCGGCACCGCCCCATCATATAACAGACATCGTGACAGTCCCGCGCCGCGGCAGCACGGCCCGGCGACGAGGCGACAAGCACGGGGAAAGGGGCGCAGCAGGGCGCCGCAATGAAAAAGCCGCGACACGGATGTCGCGGCTTTTTCGTGTGATGCGCGGGGGCGGAATCAGCCGCCGCGGCGCATCAGGTCGAAGAACTCGGCGTTGTTCTTCGTCTGCTTGATCTTGCCCAGCAGGAATTCCATTGCTTCGGCCTCGTCCATGTCGTAGATGAGCTTGCGCAGCACCCAGATCTTTTGCAGGATTTCCGGTTTGATGAGCAGCTCTTCGCGGCGTGTGCCCGACTTGTTCAGGTTGATCGCCGGGTAGACGCGCTTTTCCGCGAGGCGGCGCTCAAGGTGCACTTCCATGTTGCCGGTGCCCTTGAATTCTTCGTAGATCACGTCGTCCATGCGGCTGCCGGTTTCGATCAGCGCGGTGGCGATGATCGTAAGCGAGCCGCCTTCCTCGACGTTACGTGCGGCGCCGAAGAAACGCTTCGGGCGCTGCAGCGCGTTGGCATCCACACCGCCGGTGAGCACCTTGCCCGATGCCGGAATCACGGTATTGTAGGCGCGGGCCAGACGTGTGATCGAGTCCAGCAGAATGATCACGTCTTCTTTCATTTCGATCAGGCGCTTGGCCTTCTCGATCACCATTTCGGCGACTTGCACGTGGCGCGTGGCCGGTTCGTCGAACGTCGACGCGATCACTTCGCCGCGCACCGAGCGCTGCATTTCGGTCACTTCCTCGGGGCGCTCGTCGATGAGCAGCACGAAGAGTTTGGCTTCCGGATGGTTGGCCGTGATCGCGTGGGCGATGTGCTGCAACATCACGGTCTTGCCGGACTTCGGCGAGGCGACCAGCAGCCCGCGCTGGCCCTTGCCGATCGGGGCGATCATGTCGATGATGCGGCCCGTGACGTTTTCTTCGCCGCGAATGTCGCGCTCGAGCAGCAGCGGCTTGTTCGGATGCAGCGGCGTGAGGTTCTCGAACAGGATCTTGTGTTTCGAGGCCTCGGGCGGATGGCCGTTGACCTTGTCGACCTTGACCAACGCGAAATAACGCTCGCCATCCTTTGGCGTACGCACTTCCCCTTCGATCGTGTCGCCGGTATGCAGGTTGAAGCGGCGAATCTGCGACGGGCTGATATAGATATCGTCCGTGCTGGCCAGATACGACGTCTCCGGGGAGCGCAGGAAACCGAAGCCGTCCGGCAGCACCTCGAGCGTACCGTCGCCATAGATCGTTTCGCCGGTCTTTGCGCGCTTCTTCAGAATGGCGAACATCAGCTCCTGCTTGCGAAGGCGGTTGGCGTTCTCGATATCGAGACCGTTCGCCATTTCAAGCAGTTCGGAGACGTGCTGGGACTTTAGTTCGGATAAATGCATACGGAGGTGCCGTCCAAGGGACGACAAGTGAAGGATCAGGGAAAAGTGAGCGAACGCTCGAAGAACTTTGAGAAGCTTGTTGCCGGATTATATAGCAAGCAGCGTCGGGCGCAAGCTCTGCGCCGCTTGCCCGGTGCCGGGCTGTCGCACTGTGGCGACAAAGGCCCCGGCACCCGCCGTTATCGGCGTGGGATTACAGGTGCTGGTCGAGAAACGCGGTGAGCTGACCTTTCGCCAGTGCGCCGACCTTCTGGCCAGCGACGGCGCCGTTCTTGAACAGAATCAGCGTCGGGATGCCGCGAATGCCGAACTTGGCCGGCGTGGCCTGATTGTCGTCCACGTTGATCTTGGCGACCTGCACCTTGTCGCCATATTCTTTGGCCACGTCTTCCAGGATCGGGGCGATCATCTTGCACGGACCGCACCACTCCGCCCAGAAGTCGAGAAGCACCGGCTTGTCGGAATTCAAAACATCCGCCTCGAAGGTGGCGTCGGAGATGTGCTTGATATGTTCGCTCATGAGTATTGTTGCCTCGTCTGACTATTCGGAAACGTCCGGTGAAAACAGCGCGCTTTCATCGACGCCGGAGATGTCACCCAGCTTTCCCGGGCGTGCATTCTCCATATGGAGGCTGCACTTGCGGGCTTCAATAGCGTTCGCCAATGCAGTTTGTGCTCATCTTAGCGGAAATCGCAAACGCATGCGCGCGCCGCCTCCCCATGCGGCGACCCGCCCGCCGACGCACCGGCGCCCCACAAACTTGCACGGCGGGCTTCTGTTGACGCGTCGACTCTGGTAGAATCTATTCCTGACGGGCCTCCTCGCATGGTGGCGCGGCCAATCTGGTCAGGTCGGGAACGAAGCAGCCACAACCGTTTTCTGCCAGTGCCGAGGGTCAGGCTCGTCACCTACCTCTTTGTATTCTCGATGTTCTCCGCGCGTTCTGCGCATATTCCACTGCCGTCCGAACCTGCCTCGCGTCGTTCCCGTTATGGGTGCACAAGGTGCCGCTGACCTCGTTTGTCGCTGCCCATTCGCTTTGGACGCGACCGCCGTTTTGCTGCGTATCGCCGCGTTTCGCCGCGTTTCGCCGCGTATCGCGTGGGTCGGACGGGCTTGGTAGAATCGCCCAGCAATTTTTTCTATCGCACCGATAGCGCGCCGGATTTCGCTGGCGCAAGACGTCCGATCGGGTGTGGACTTCGGTGCGGGAGCGCACCGCCGAACTGTTACAATTTGGCATGACCTATCAAGTACTCGCGCGCAAATGGCGCCCCAAAGGCTTCTCGACCCTGGTGGGCCAGGAGCATGTCGTGCGTGCATTGACCCACGCGCTCGAGCAACAGCGTCTGCATCACGCCTACTTGTTTACCGGTACGCGGGGCGTCGGCAAGACAACGCTCTCGCGCATTCTGGCCAAAGCACTCAATTGCGAGACGGGGATTACCGCCGAGCCATGTGGCGTGTGCCGGGCCTGCCGGGCCATCGACGAAGGGCGCTTCGTCGATTACGTCGAAATGGATGCGGCGTCGAATCGCGGCGTCGACGAAATGACGTCGCTGCTCGAAAAGGCGGTCTACGCGCCGGCGGACGCCCGCTTCAAGGTCTACATGATCGACGAAGTGCATATGCTCACGGGCCACGCGTTCAACGCGATGCTCAAGACGCTGGAAGAGCCGCCCGCGCACGTCAAATTCATTCTGGCGACGACCGATCCACAGAAGATCCCGGTCACCGTGCTCTCGCGCTGCCTGCAATTCAATCTCAAGCAGATGCCGGCGGGACACATCGTGTCGCACCTCACGAATATTCTCGGCGAGGAAGGGATCGAGAACGAGCCGCAGGCGTTGCGCCTGCTCGCGAAAGCGGCGAGCGGCAGCATGCGCGACGCGTTGTCGCTCACCGATCAGGCCATTGCCTATGCTGCGGGCCCGCTGACCGAGACCGCCGTGCGCGGCATGCTCGGCGCGATCGATCAGAGCGTGCTCGTGCGGCTGCTGGATGCGCTCAAGGACGAATCGCGCATCGATCTGCTGGCCGTTGCCGACGAAATGGCCGAGCGCAGCTTCTCGTTCGCGGCAGGATTGCAGGATCTCGGCAGCTTGCTGCACAAGATCGCATTGGCGCAATACGCGCCCCAAGCGGTTTCCGACGAGTGGCCGGAAGCGGCGGACGTGCGGCGTCTGGCCGAAGCGTTGTCGCCCGAAGCCGTCCAGCTCTATTACCAGATCGCCACGCGTGCGCGCGGCGAACTCGGCCTGGCTCCTGACGAATACACCGGTTTTTCGATGGCATTGCTGCGTATGGCGGCGTTTACGCCATTGCTCGCGGGCGGCACGCTCGCCGAGCCGCCAACGCCGCAAGCGGCCACTGCGCGTGCTGCGACGCCCGCGGCTGCGTCGTTGCGCGCACCGTCGATGGAACCGGTTCGTGCGTCGTCGTCGGCGTCGGCGGTGGCCCCGTCGTCGACGCCGACGCCGAAGAGTTCGCCGTCTGCCGCGTCTGCCGCGTCTGCGGCGCAGCCCGAGGGGCGTCGCGCGCCGGCGGCCCGTAACAGCGCGTCGACCGACGGCTCACCGGGCGCACCAGTTTCGCCTGCCCGAGCGGCGCTCGCCGCGCTCAATGCGGGGCGCAAGGGCACCGCAGGGCGTGCCGGCGCGGGCGGAGCCAGCGCCAGTCGCGGCAGCACGTCGCGTGCATCGGAAGATACACCGGCTGGCGCCGATCCGGAGCCCGAGCCTGCGGCGTCTGCGGCGGCGGCCCCGGCAGCCCCGGCGCGCGCCTGCGTCTATCGCGACGCCGAGGGTACTGCGCCGGTCTTTACCGGCGAATGGCCGGCGCTGGCCGCATCACTCCCGGCACGCGGCCTCGCTCAACAACTGGCGTTTCAGAGCGAACTGACCGAAGTGGCCGGCCGCGCGCTGCATCTGCGGGTGCCGTTGCGTCAATTGGCCGATGCGGCCACGGTCGACAAGCTGCGTCAGACGCTGAGCGAGCAGTTCGGCACCGAGGTGCAATTGCAGGTCGAGCTAGGGCCGGTGGGCACGACGGCCGCGTCGCTCGCCGCTGAAGCCTCGGCGGCGCGGCAGCGCGCCGCGGAGCAGGCGATTGCCGGCGATCCGCTGGTGCGCGAACTGATCGACGAATTCGATGCCCAGATCCTGCCCGGCAGCATTCGCCCGGTACAATAAGCGCGTTCGCAGTCGCGATTCGGTGCCGGGTTTTCGATAAACTTCCCCAAACACGCGTTTCACACGCTGCACGCACCTCATACGATCTACTTAGGAGTCAAGATGCTGAAAGGAAACATCGCGGGTCTGATGAAACAGGCTCAGCAAATGCAGGAAAACATGAAGAAGGCGCAGGAGCAGCTTGCCCAGATCGAAGTCGAGGGGCAGTCGGGTGCCGGTCTGGTGAAGGTTGTAATGACGTGCAAGAACGACGTGCGTCGCGTCACCATCGATCCGAGCCTGCTGGCAGACGACAAGGACATGCTCGAAGATCTCGTGGCGGCCGCTTTCAACGACGCAGTGCGCAAGGCCGAAGCCACCGCGCAGGAAAAGATGGGCGGCCTCACCGCCGGTCTGCCGTTGCCGCCGGGCTTCAAGATGCCGTTCTGAGCATCGTTCGCCCGCTTCAAGAGAAAGACGACGCATGCCCCAGCTCTCGAGTCTGCAGGAACTTGTCGATGCCCTGCGCGCGTTGCCGGGCGTCGGTCCGAAGTCCGCGCAACGCATCGCTTACCACCTGCTGCAACGTGACCGTAAGGGCGCCGTGCGGCTGGGGGAAGCGCTGGTGCATGCGTCCGAGCAAATTCGCCACTGCGCGCGCTGCAACACATTTTCCGAAGTCGACATCTGCGAAACGTGTCTCGATTCCGAGCGCGACACAAGCCTGCTGTGCGTGGTGGAGACGCCTGCCGATCAGAACATGCTCGAGCAGACGATGACCTTCAAAGGGCTGTATTTCGTGCTCATGGGGCATCTCTCGCCGCTCGACGGCGTGGGCCCCGGCGAGATTCACTTCGAGCAGTTGATCCACCGCGCCACCGACGGCGTGGTCAAGGAAGTGGTGCTCGCCACCAACTTCACCAACGAAGGCGAAGCCACCGCGCACTATCTGGGGCAGATGCTCAAGGCGCGCGGTTTGCGTGTGAGCCGGCTGGCGCGAGGCGTGCCCGTCGGGGGCGAGCTCGAGTATGTAGACGCCGGCACCATCGCTCGTGCCGTGCTCGACCGTCATACGCTCTGAGCATGACGCGCCTGTGACGCGCTCCGCGTTTGCGCTTAGGTACTGCTCCTCTCATCCAATCGGATTAGCTGTTATTCGGTATTTGTACCCCCACCCCGGTCTTCTAGACTGAATCTGCCGAATCGAGGACCCAACAGCACGGGGAACACAACCACTCTCAAGCGGCGCGGGGCCGTATACCTGTCGTGTCGATCCGGTCAAAGACCAAAAAACGGCGCACAGGCACTGCTTAGGCAGGGAGTTAAGGTATGGCTAACGATACCGGGCGCACCCTGATTTATGCTTCCCGAAAGCACAACGACGGTTTGCTGTCGTTTCTCGGAGAGCAAGGCTGGCAAGTTGCGCCGGCCAAGAGCGCCAGCGACGTCAGTCGCATTTTGAATCCGGGGACCACCAGCGCAGCGCTCATCGATCTGGCAAGCGGTTACAGCGATCGCGAGATGGGCGCTTTCCAAGCCTGCATGCAGCCCGCCACGGTCGGCTGGGTTGCAGCGACGAATCCCGAGCAGCTCACGGCAACGTCGATCCGGCGGCTGATTCGCGACTACTGCTTCGATTACGTCAACGTTCCCTGCACCAACGATCAGCTCGCCCACACCATCGGTCATGCCTGGGGCATGGCGTCGCTCTCGGAAGTGCCGATCTTCACGCCGCAAGTCGGCGGCGATCAGGAGATGGTCGGGACGTGCGAGGCCATGCAGCAACTCTTTCGCACCATCCGCAAGGTAGCGGCGACCGATGCCCCCGTGTTCATCTTCGGTGAGTCGGGCACGGGCAAGGAATTGAGCGCGGTCGCCATTCACGAGCGCTCCATGTGCGCCAAGGGACCGTTCGTCGCAATCAATTGCGGGGCGATTCCGCCGCATCTCATGCAGTCCGAATTATTCGGCTACGAGCGTGGCGCCTTTACTGGCGCCAATGCGCGCAAGATCGGCCGGGTCGAGTCTGCCAATGGCGGCACGCTGTTTCTCGATGAAATCGGCGATCTGCCGATCGAGAGCCAGGCGAGCCTGTTGCGCTTCTTGCAGCAGGGCGCGATCGAGCGTCTGGGCGGTCACGAAGTCATTCCGGTCAACGTGCGCATCATTTCCGCGACGCACGTCGACCTGGAGACGGCCGTCAAGGAAGGGCGCTTCCGCATGGATCTGTTCCACCGCCTGTGCGTGCTGCGTGTCGACGAGCCGCCGCTGCGTGCGCGCGGGCAGGACATCGAGATTCTCGCGCATCACGTTCTGCAACGCTTCAAGGGCGACAACCATCGCAAGATCCGCGGTTTCACGCAGTGCGCGGTGCAGGCGATGTATGAATATCATTGGCCGGGCAACGTGCGGGAGCTGATCAACCGCGTGCGCCGCGCCATTGTCATGGCCGACAGTCGCATGATTTCGGCCAAGGATCTCGACCTGCTGCCGTGGGTGCCGACGCTGGTACGCACGCTTGAGGAAATTCGTGCCGAGGCCGAACGAACGGCCATCGAGCAGGCATTGCTGCGCCACTGTCACCGTCTGACCGACGTGGCCGCAGAGCTGGGCATTTCACGCATTACCCTGTATCGGCTCATGTGCCGATACGGAATGCGTGGTGACGAATCGGGCGTGCCGGCCTGATATCTTCTGGCGAAGAGAGGGCGGCCGTCCTGCGATGAGCAGGGCGGTCGTTTCTTTTTGGGCTCCTGAAGATCGTCACGTCGCTGCGTCCGGAAGGGCTGCAAGACCTTGATTTCTTCCCTGTCCTCGCGATCTGCGACTTCTGCCGTCGCTAATGACGACGAGCGATTCCGGCGATCCTCTCCGCTCTTGCCTTGACCGTTTGTCGTACGCATTGCGTTGCCCCGCCGATCGGCCGATCACGCTCTGCGCTGCCATTCAGGTCCGGATGTCAGGTCCCGATGTCAGGTCTGGATGCAATGCGTCGATACGCGCCTCGTGCCTCGCACATCACACGCCACGACGCCGCCTCGAAGCGAATCGCACGAGACGATGCCGTGCGCGTCGCCGCGAGCGGAAACGGGTGCCGAGGGTTGTCCCGCAGACACATCAAAGATGAAACATCCGAAGCCACGGACGGCGTCGTGCGAAGCGTGGGTACACGTGATGTCGCTGCGCCGTTCTGGCGAAACATGGCAAATCTGCCGCAATGCTGTCGCGCGAAACCCGCGTCGGCCGGGCCTCTTCGGCACGCGTCGCTGACCACGCCGATATCGTTCGCAGTTCGGAATGTTTGTCGAATACGTCGGTGCAGTGACACAGGCGTCTTTGCGGGGACCACGTATCAATGCTGAAACGTTTTCGCACACATGGTCGCGGAGGCCTGGGTGCTGGAATTATTTGCGTCAACGTTTTCAATGACTTAAGTGGGGTGGCACGGAAGTCGCTTTATTGTCCCGGGCAAGGAGGGCAAAGCGATGCGAATTCTCACCACCGAACTGAACTACCGCGTACGACAAAGTGCAGGCGCTCTGGGCGCCGCCATCGCCGTGACGCTGGGTCTGTGCGCCGCACCGGCGCAAGCCCAAGATTTCTCCCGCTCGCCGCTCCTGCATGTGGCGATGCTCACGGGCTCGATGGTGCCGGCATCGTTTGCAACGGCCTTGCCACCGACGCGGGTCTCGGACGCCGACGCCGCGATGGTAGTGCCGGTGGCGGATGTGACGTCGCTCGCGATTCAAGCGACGCTGGACGAAGCACCGGCCGTCGCCAGCCGTGATGTGACGGACAACGCCGCTGGACACAACGACTCCGTCGCGTCGGGAATGCCAATTGCGGCGGCCCGCATCGATGACGAACAACTCGGGAGCCAGCGCGGCCGCAATTTGCAGGGCGGCGCAATGGTCCGGTCACCCGGAATGGTGCTCGCCAACGGCGTTACGTTGTGGGACGAACTGCCTGGCGCCGTGGCGCCGACACCGCGTCCGCAACAACTGTCGAATGGCATGAACAACGTTCAGGTGATGCGTGTGACCTACACGACGCGGTGAACGACATGACCCAACACACCATCACGCACACCGCCAGCGCCTTCGTCACGATGATCGTGGCGCTGACCCCGGTGATGCTCCCCGGCCGCGCGCACGCAGAACCTGCGACGCCGGGTGACCTGGTGGTCGAGCGCAACATTGGCCCGCAAATCGCTTATCGCGGCCTGCCGCGCGAGCAGAACCCGATTGCCATCGCGGTGCCGACCTTCCCGACGGGGCCGTTCGATGCCGCCATGGGGGCGGTGAATCAGGTCACAGATAGCGAACTGACGGGCCGTGGCTCGGTCGGTCTCGTGACCGGCGCCGTGCAATCGGGCATCAACCCGGTAATGGGGGTGCTCGTGGGCAATGCCCGCGGCGGCAACGCGCTGAATACCTCCAACGGCGTGGGCGGCGGCTTTGGCGCCGGTGCAGGCGGAGGCGGCGGAATCGGCGGTATCGGCACGCTGGTGCCGTCGGTGATCAATTCGGCACTCGCGCCGCTCACGAGCATCGGTGCGGCAGGAGCGGCCAAATGAGCGCACATCGCGCCCTCCCTCTGGCGCTAGCGGCCGTGCTGAGCGCGCTCGCCGGGGTGTCGTCGGCACAAGACGTGTGGATCGTGAACGGCGAACTCGCCGGCACGCACGCCACCATCGAGAACGGTGTGGCAGTGGGCGTGACGGGTGCGCTGGGCGTGAATCAGGCCGCTGGTGTGAACAATGCCCAAGCCAACAGCGCGGTCATCGCGAACGGCGGCGGGCTCACGGCCGGCGCGTCGAGCACGAACCAACAAGCACTCGTCACTACGACGACCGGCGCGGCCAGCGCCGCAATTCAAGGCAACGCATTTTCAGGCACCTCGGGGCTGACGCAAGTCAACCAGGCGAGCGGTGCCGGCAATCTTCAACGCAACGCGACCGTCATTGTGACTGGCGATGCGTCTGGAGTGGCGAGCGTATCGGATACGGCACTGTCCGCTGCGATCTCCAAGGGTGGCCCGGCTGGGCGCGACAACCTCAACGATCAATTCCGCACGGCGTCGATTTCCGGTGACGCCTTCCGCGGGGCGAGCGGGGTGGTCCAAGTGAACCAGTCGGCTGGGATAGGCAATGTAACCGCAAATGTTTTTGTGCTCCGTCCCCCGGCGGGCACATCTTTTTAACTGGGTAACTCTCTCGTCAAGGAGATGGTCATGAAAACGAAAGCAATTGCAGCGGCCGCACTGCTGGTAGCAACGGGTAGCGCCATGGCGTCACCCGATCACCAGCAGTACAGCTTCTCGTTCATCGGCAACGAGACCAACGTTCTGAATCTGGTGGGCATTTTCGGTCTGATCGGCATTCGCGGTTGCGTCACGGTGGACAACACCGGCAACGCCGTCGTGCAAAGCAACCAGAGCGTCGATGTACACAATGTGAACCTCACGGGTCCGCTGCTTGGCAACTACACCACCGGTCATGTGACCTACGGCGTCGATTCGAAGACCACCACGGTCTCGAATCAGGGTAGCGCCTATCTGATCGGCGGCACGACCACGACCTCGTTCGACAACACGACATCGTGGGTGAATGCTTCGGCCAACGGTCACCTGAACACCAGCCAGGCCTTTCAGGCGGGTGCCGGGTATGTGGCCGGTCAGTCGAGCTCTGGCTCGGGCGGTTTCGTCGCTGGCGGCGGGTATCAGTACTCGAACATCGCGGGTGGCGGCGGCATCATCGGTGGCGGCGTGATTCCGCTGCCGGGCGGCCTCGCGCTGTATGGCGGCTACCTTGTCGGCAACTTCGGTGCGGGTCAGGGTTCGGCCTGGGGTGGCTATGCCTACGGCCAGCAGTCGCAGCAGGCAGCAGGCTTCCTCGCGTCTGGCTTCCTGAACACGCAGAAGAGCTTCGATGCGGCGTTCCACGGCGTGTTCAACGAAGGTCAGGCGTCGGTGTCGAGCGAGTCGATCGCCTCGGGAGCAATGTGGGGCTTCTCCGACACGTTCATGAAGTCGAGCACTTGGGTCAAGGGTGCGATGACGGTTCACTTCAACACAGCGCAATACCAGACGATGGGTGCAACGCTGGGCAACGGTGCGCTGGCTAACGCCAACGGCAACATCGGTGTGAACGTGGCTGCAGGCGCCGACAACGCCCAGGCCAACAACGTTGCGATCGCTTCGCTCAACGCTCAGCCGGTGTATGCCTCGGCGCAGGTGTTCGCGAACCAGTCGTCGAAGGGCTCGGCCAGCATCTCGCAGTTCTATGTGAACTCCAGCGTGGGTGACAACGCCCTCGCCGGTGCGACCGGCAACGTCGGCGTGAACGTGGCTGCGGGTGTGGGCAACGTGCAGCAAAACGGCCTGGCCGCTGCGGTTTCGCAAGGCGGGAACGGCTGGCACACGGGCGGTGCGGCTAACGCGACGGCACAAACCGACCAGAAGGCCAGGATGCACGCTTCGGGCGACTTCATCGCCACCGCTTCGCTGGGCAACGGCGCACTCGCCTGGGCTAGCGGCAACGTCGGCGTGAACGTGGCTTCGGGTATCGGCAACGTGCAGGCCAACAGCCTCGCCATCTCGGCAATCAAGTGATGTACCTAACCGGTCCGGGCAATCCCGGACCGGTTTTTTTGTGAGGTGTGTCATGAACGATGTGCGTCGTGCCGCAGTGAGGATCGCTACTGTTTGCGCTCTGGCGTGCGCAAGCGTGGCTGGGCACGCGCAGTATGCATCGGTGAACCTCGAGTCTTCGACCGGCGTACCGGCGGTCAAGAAGATTCGCTCGTTCAAGGCGATGCACTACGTGAATCTGGTCCAGCAGGAATACGACTTCAGTTGTGGATCCGCAGCCCTCGCAACGCTGCTGCGCTATGGCTACGGGATCAACATTCCCGAGCCCGAACTGATTCAGCGAATGATGGCGTTCTCCAACCCGGAAACGGTCATCAGGAATGGCTTCTCGATGCTCGACATGAAGAAATTCGTGGAGACGCTTGGGCTCGAGGGGCGAGGTTTCAAAGTCGACATCAACGCACTGTATGACCTGAAGATCCCGGTCATCGCGCTGATCGACGTCAACGGCTATCAGCACTTTGTGGTCATCAAGGCAGCGAAGGACGGACGCGTGTTCCTGTCCGATCCGGCGCTAGGCAATCGCATTATCGAGCAAGCCGATTTTGCCAAGCAGTGGAACGGCTTGGTGCTGGCGGTCATCGGCAAGCCGTTTCTGGAGGATTCACCGCTGCTCAAAGGAAACGAGTCCCTGGCGGTCAAGTTGCGCGACAGCGCCTTGGCGACCGGGACATCACCGACCCCGATGGTGGACTTTGGCCTCATCCGGGCGGATCTGTTTTGAGACCAGACCATCATGAACCGATATGTCCCGATGCTGGCTATCCCGCTGATTGCAAGTGCCGTGCCGGCCTTTGCATCGAGCGTGGTACCCGAGAGCTGGACGCCCGTGAGCGACGAAGTGCTCTCGCACGCGACCGGCAAGTACGCGCAACAGAACATGATCACGGGCTTCCAGCTCGTGATGCAGTCGCAATGGCAAATGCCGACCGGTGCGAGCCTGATGGCCACCGGTGTGCTGGGCGTGAATCAAAGCGGCGGTGGCTATCACGTACAGACCGGCGCCGCGACCGGCATCATCCCCGGTCTTGTGCCCGCAACGGCGCCCATCACGCAGGCAGTCGCGGGCGCGGCGAGCGTGCTCGTGAATGGTGTCGCACAGATTACGCAAGTTGCGGGAAACGCGAACAACGCACTGAATAAAGCCATCATTCAGTTTGCGCCTGGGGTAACGATCGCCACGTTGGTGCCGCTCAACGGGCAGGGCGCGAACGGATCGCATACCACGGTGGGCAATCTGAGCGCCAGCGTGGCCATCACGTCGGCGGGCATGCAGATCTCGCTCAACACGCCGAACGGCAACCTTGGCCAGAGCGTGGGCGGTGGCGCCGGCGCGGCGATGAACCAGATCATGCAGGTCGTGCAGGTCGCGGGTAACGCCCAGCAAGTCATGAACACGATGCAACTGAATCTGCAGACGAGCCCGCTCACCTCGGGTGCGCTACGTCAGGCCGGCATTCAGAACGCCATGGCGAACATGGTCGCCATTCGCCGATGAACTGAAGTGCAAGTGAAGTGACGGCGTCGCGCATCCGTGCATGGACAGGGCGACGCCGGCAGCAGTGCCTGGCAGGTCAAAGCGTCGCCGGACACCAAGACAATGAGAAGTGGGGCACCGCCGCAGAGCGATCGCGGCTTACAAGAAGGTGATGTCGGCAGAGCCCGGGCATTGCACGTCAATACGCATCGCAACGGGTTTCGTACGCATCGCCCCGCAGTCGAGCAGCAAGGACAGCCGTTGTTGGACATACGTGTTTGTTGGATTGCGCGCGGACGCCCGTCCGCATATTTACCCGGGGGGGATCATGAACACTCACCGCTTTTTTCCCGTTGCCGCTATTCCGTTGGGGGTACTGCTTTTCACGCTATCGGCCCAGGCTCAGGAGCATACGAACCCATCGCCGGACGACCGTCTACAAATGTTGATGGACATGGTCGACCGGCAGCAGCGGGAAATTTCTTCTCTGAAACAGCGCCTCACCGACATTGAGATGGCGCAACGCGGTCGCGGTTTGACCGCATGGGACACTGCGCAGATCGCGCAGGTCTCGCCCGGTGACGGCTCTGCCGCCGGCTCGGCCGGCGCGCCTGGCGGCGGCGCTGCCGGTGCGTCGGGGCCTTCCTCGGCCACGCCGATCGGCGAGACGCAGCAGATGCAAAAGAGCACGAGCGACGCGCAGCGCACCCCGGCCGAAGAGGCCGTCGTGCAGGCGCAACACGCGCCGCTGTTCGACCGAAAGCTCACCATCGACGCCGGCATCAGCTACAGCTACTACGACCGCCGTCAACTTGTGTTGAGCGGCTTTCTCGCGCTCGATGCCATCTTTCTCGGGCAGTTGAACCTCGGTCAAACGAAGGCCAATGTCTGGACGTTCGACGTCAACACGCGATACGGGATCAACGACCGGTTGAGTGTGGCGTTCGACGTGCCTTATCTCTATCGCAATTCGGACTTCATCTCGGGCGGGGTCGGCGGCGCGGCATCGTCGATCAGCGACATCAGCAAGAACTCGGCGAATATCGGCGACGTGAATGCGTCGCTGTACTACCAACTCGTCAAGGAAAATGCGAACTGGCCCGATATCGTGGCGTCGTTTCGCGTGACCGCGCCGACGGGTACGTCGCCATTCGGCATCAAGCTCGGCACGCCCGATCCGACCAACAACAACCTGACCACACCCGCGCGTCTGCCTACAGGTAACGGCATCTGGGCGTTCACTGCGGGCCTGTCGTTCCTGCGCACTTACGATCCGATCGTGCTGTTCGCGAACGTCGCGTACACGTACAACGTCGCTCGCACGTTCGACGACATCTCGACGATTGAGGGAACGACGCAAGCTGCGAAGGTCAAGCTCGGCGACATCATCCAGGTGGGGGCGGGGATGGCGCTCGCGCTCAACGATAAGACGGCGCTGTCGATCTCGTACTCAACGGCGATCTCGCGCGCGACGAAGACCGCTACGCCGGGGACCGCCTACACCACGGTGGCCGGCAGCTCAACGAACGCGGCGTCGCTCAACTTCGGCATCAACTACGCGATCAACAGGCACTGGACCGTGAATGGTTATGTCAACGCGGGCATGTCGCCGGATGCCCCGAACTACGTGATCGGCGTTCGCTTCCCGTACACGTTCTGACGACGCGCGGGTGGCAGGGCCGGGCATGGCGGCGGGCGTCCATCGGACTGCGCGTCGCCGATGTCGGAGACGCGCAGTGGCGCGGCGCGGCGTGTGAAGCGAATGAGGACGTTGATGGCAGGCGGCGCGTTAATGGCGCATCGGTCAGCGCGCCGCGCCGAAGGACATACGACCGAGGTTGACGTTGAACTTCAAACTCGTCTCCCGCATTCCCGAGGCCAGAACGGGGGGTGAAAAGTGCGACGCGGTGGCCGTCATGGGCAACGGGCCCGGTAACGACATCGACGCCTGAGTGGGCTTGGGCGACGGCGCGGGCGGGACGACTTCATCCCACAGGCGGACGTTGTTGGCTGCCGTCGTCGTTGCGTTGACCGGTGCGATGGCGGCAGGCGCCGCGCCGGGGATGTGGGCGACGATGTCGCGTGGCAGGTTTGCAGCGCGGGTGCTGGCGAGCAGGGCGTCGCTCACAGCGATAGGCATGGCGCCGACGCCGATCGTCTCGGCCCGAGCGGTGATGGCGAAACATGCCGCTGCCAAACAGCATAGGGCGCGGCGCGTCGTCTTGACGGAGATTCGATCCATGGCTTGCCCCCCGGCCTCAATCTGCTGTCGTCTAAGTAGTGCTTGTATTTTATGGCGCGATTCGAGAAAAGAAAGGGAAATAAGTAATAGCGGAATTTCTTGAAATTGAGTAAATAGATTACGCAGATTACGTTCTGTTGTGCAGAGGCAACGAGGGCGGGCGTTTCCGATGGGTGCGGTGCCCGGACGCGTACGCGGTGCGTAAACTGGACTGAAAGTGAGGTGACGCCTGATACCTCGATCCTGATGAAGGCTGGAGGACCGCTTCCGTTTTTGTCCTCGCCACGACATGTGTCGAACATGTAACGGGTGGGCAAACGACGAACGGGTCGGGCGTGAGAAAAAGCAGGGCGGCGGCTTGGGGGCGGGGAGCCGACCGGAATGACAGGGGAAACCATGCGCGTGCTGGTCGTGGGTGAGGCTGCCACCTGGCTGAGCGGCCTGCAGGTCGCGTTGCAAACCGAGGCGAACGCGGCACCGTCGGTTTTGCGTCACGTCGCGGATGTGACGACGCAAGACTGGGTCTGGTTGCGCGAGTTGCCGTCGCGGCGCGCGCTTGTGCTCGATGAAGCGGTCGCCCGCACGCCGGCCGTGGACAGGCTATGCGCGGTCGCCGCCGAATGTGTGCCGCCGGTGCCCGTGATCGTGATTGGGGATGCGGGTTTTCCCGATGAGATCATTCGCTGGCTGCAAGCCGGCGTCGCGGCGTGCCTGCCTTGGCCGAACTCGGTCGCGCGAACTCGCTCGGTCTTCGATCTGGCGTTCTCGGGCGGACGATTTGTGCCAGAGGAAGCCCTTTCGGCGTTGCTTGTGCTCTGGCGGCAGGAGGCAATGGGCGAAGCGCTGCCGCTCTCACGCATGCCGGTGTTCCCGCTGGGCGGCGACAAGGCAACGCAACTGGCCGAGTCGGCGCTGCTCGGCATCTCGCAGCGGCAGTATGAAATTCTCTCACTGCTCTCGCGCGGTTTATCCATCAAAACGATCTGCCAGCAACTGGTGATTTCCGAGGGAACCGCCAAGACGCATGTGTCTGCGTTATACCGGCGGCTCGGCGCACGCAACCGTGGCGAGGCGATCTACATCGCGGCGCAACGCGGCGCACGACACCTGTTCGAGACCTGAGGCATCGCTCGCGGGGCCGCCCGCTCGGACTCTGCGACCATTTGGCTCGGAACCTTCCGGGATTCGTCGCCGGAGGGTTGGCCGATCTCGGGCTGTCGAATTACTATACGAACTTCATTGGTTACCCATTTGCACAGGCGCCGCCTGCGGCAGCGTCTCGACGTCGACGGCGACACTTGTCGACGAGGCACAGGAGTCTACGCGTTGTCCAAGCCGTTCAAGCCGTCCAAGCCGTCCGAATCTGCATCGCCGCAAGATTGCGTTGCGCCCCCTACGGCACCTGCTGCCGGTACGTCCTCAGAAGCTTTCGTCCCGCACGCGGGCGGCGCGGCCGGTCTGCCGGCGCGCGGTGCGCTCGCGGGCGTGAAGGTACTCGAACTGGGCACCCTTATCGCCGGTCCGTTTGCCGCCCGCATGCTGGGCGAATTCGGTGCCGAAGTCATCAAGATCGAGGACCCACAGCACGGCGATCCGTTGCGCAAGTGGCGCAAGTTGCACCCCGATGCAGGAGGCACATCGCTCTGGTGGGCCGTACAGGCGCGCAACAAGAAATCGGTGACGATCAACCTCAAGTCGGTCGAAGGGCAGGCGATTGTACGCAAGCTCGCTGCACAGGCCGACATCGTGGTCGAGAATTTCCGACCGGGGCTGCTCGAGCGGTTCGGGTTGGGGTATGAGCAACTGTCGGCCGACAATCCGGGGCTGGTGATGGTGCGTCTGTCGGGGTACGGGCAGACGGGACCCTATCGCGACCGGCCCGGCTTCGGCGCGATTGCCGAGTCGATGGGGGGGCTGCGGCATATCACGGGGTATCCGGATCGGCCGCCGCCGCGCATCGGCATTTCGATTGGCGATTCCATCGCTGCGCTGCACGGTGTGATCGGCGCGATGATGGCGCTGCATCATCGCAACGTGAACGGTGGACGGGGGCAGGTGGTCGACGTCGCGCTGTATGAGGCTGTCTTCAATCTGATGGAGAGCGTCGTGCCGGAGTACAGCGTGGCCGGCATGGTGCGCGAGCGCACTGGCGCGTCGCTGCCCGGCATTGTGCCGTCGAACACTTATCCCTGCGCCGACGGCATGATCGTCGTCGGCGGCAACAGCGATCCGATCTTCAGGCGGCTGATGTCCGCCATCGGGCGCGCCGATCTGGCGGACGATCCCGCGCTCGCCCACAATGACGGGCGCGTGCCGCGCACACAGGAAATTGACGACGCGATCGGCCATTGGACGCGCGAGCGTTCCATCGACGAGGCCCTTGCGGTATTGCAGGGCGCCGATGTGCCGGCGAGCCGCATCTATACCGTTGCCGACATGTTCAAGGACCCGCAGTTCATCGCGCGCCAGATGATCCAGCGTCACACGTTTCCGGACGGCACCCCCATCGATCTGCCGAACGTGACCCCCAAGCTTTCCGAGACGCCTGGGCAGACGCAGTGGCTCGGCCCGGAACTGGGTGCACACACCGACGAGGTGCTCGGGCAACTGGGTTATGATGCCGGTCAAATCAAGGCATTGCGCGAGAACGGCGTCATTTGAGTTGACCCGATCTCGCACACGACAGCGGGTCGCGGCACCGGCTGCGGCGCGTGAAAAAAGCACGTCACACTAAGAAAAAACGTTGCAACCAAGGAGACACACCTCATGCAAAGACGTCAGTTCGTTACGGCCCTGGCCGCCACCGGCTTGATCGGCGCAGGCATCCGCCCCGGCTTCGCGCAGGGCAAACTCGAGAAAACCAAGGTCGCAATCGCCGTCGGCGGCAAGAACCTGTTTTACTACCTGCCGCTCACGATTGCCGAACGTCTGAATTACTTCAAGGACGAAGGTCTCGACGTCGAAATCTCGGATTTCGCTGGCGGCTCGAAGGCGCTGCAAGCGCTCGTGGGCGGTAGCGCAGACGTGGTCTCGGGCGCCTACGAACACACGATCCTGCTGCAGGCGAAAAATCAGTACATTCGCGCGTTCGTTCTGCAAGGCCGCGCGCCGCAGATCGTCTTCGGGGTGTCGAACAAGACGATGCCGAACTACAAGTCGCTGGCCGACTTGCGTGGCAAGAAGATCGGCGTGACGGCGCCGGGGTCGTCGACGAACATCATGGCGAACTTCGTCCTTGCCAAGGGCGGCGTCAAACCCAATGAGGTGGCATTCGTCGGTGTCGGCGCGTCGTCCGGCGCGCTTGCCGCGATTCGTTCCGGCAACATCGACGCCATCGTCAACCTCGATCCGGTCATCACGATGCTCGAACGCGACAAGGAGATTCGCGTGATCTCCGACACGCGCACGCTCAAGGAAACGATGTCGGTGTTCGGCGGCAATATGCCGGCAGGGTGCCTCTACACGAACGAATCGTTCATTCAGAAGAATCCGAATACGACGCAGGCGCTCACCAATGCCATGGTCCGTGCGCTGCGCTGGCTTCAGACGGCAGGGCCGGCAGACATCATCAAGACGGTGCCCGATGCCTACCTGCTGGGGGATCGCGCGCTGTACCTCGATGCGTGGAGCCGCGTGAAGGAGGCCATTTCGCCGGATGGTCTGATTCCTGCCGACGGCCCGGCCACCGCGCTGCGCACGTTGCAGGCGTTCGACGAGAGTGTCAAGGGCAAACCGATCGATCTCTCGAAGACGTTCACGAATGCGTTCACGAAGAAGGCCGACGCCAAGTACAAATGATGACTGCACCGGCGCTTAGTTTCGACAGCATTACGTGTACGTTCGTCGCGCGAGACGACCGTTCGAGGCGTTATACGGCCGTGGCCGATACGTCGCTCGACATTGCGCCGGGCGAGTTCGTGTCGGTCGTCGGCCCGACCGGTTGCGGCAAGTCGACATTGCTCAACGTCGCCGCCGGGCTGCTGGCGCCATCGTCCGGCACCGTCAAGGTGTTCGGCGAGGCGCTCAATGGCATCAACGCGCGCGCCGGCTACATGTTTCAGGCCGAAGCGTTGATGCCCTGGCGCAATGCCATCGACAACGTGACGGCGGGCCTCGAGTTTCGTGGCGTGCCACCCGAGGAAGCGAAGGCGCGCGGACACGAATGGCTCAAGCGCGTGGGGTTGGGCGGGTTCGGCGATCGCTACCCGCACCAGCTCTCTGGCGGCATGCGCAAGCGTGTCGCCATGGCGCAGACGCTGATTCTCGATCCGGACATCATTCTGATGGACGAGCCGTTCTCGGCGCTCGATATCCAGACGCGACAACTCATGGAAAACGAGTTGCTCGAGTTATGGGCTGCCAAGCGTCGGGCGGTGCTGTTCATTACGCACGATCTGGACGAGGCGATTGCACTGTCCGACCGTGTCGTGGTGCTTGCCGCAGGGCCGGGCACGCACCCGATCGGGGAATTCCGGATCGATCTGCCGCGTCCGCGCGACGTGGCGGAAATCCGCAGCCATTCGCGCTTCACCGAACTGCACGCCCAGATCTGGGACGTGCTGCGCGAGGAGGTGCTCAAGGGCTACGCTCAACAGTTAAAAGCCGTCTGAGCCGACATGTGGCAAATCGCAGCCCTTCTGGCGCTCGGGTGCGGCCGGGTGAATTGGCCGGACCGATCGGACTGGCCGGACTGGCCGGATTGGCCGGATTGGCCGGATTGGCTGGACTGGCTGGATTGGCTCGATGGGTTCGATCTGCCGGATGGCTTTGGCTTGTTCGATTGGCTTGTCTGATCGGTCGTCTGATATTTCCGGAATTCGTTCGTTATGCGTAATCGTTCGATCATGCGGCACTTGCGTTTATGGCAATGGCTGTTGCTGGTGGTGGCTTTTCTCGTCTGGTACGTCCTCACGAGCCCGACGCTGCTGCCGGCGTTTTATTTCGACAGCCCCGACAAGGCGGCTTTCTTCTTCGGTGAGCCGCAGAAGGTGCTGCTCCAGATCTGGCAGTGGTTCGCCGGTGGGGAGATCTATGTTCATCTCGGCGTCACACTGATCGAGACGGTGCTCGCTTTTGCCATTGGCACGGTGTTCGGGCTGGCCGTGGGGCTGTGGCTCGCGCTGTCGCCGAGCGCCGGGGCGCTGCTCGATCCGTACATCAAGGCAGCCAACTCGATGCCTCGCGTGATCCTCGCGCCGATCTTCGGAGTGTGGTTCGGCCTCGGTATCTGGTCGAAGGTCGCGCTGGGCGTGACGCTGGTGTTCTTCATCGTGTTCTTCAACGTCTATCAGGGCGTGAAGGAAGTGAGCCCGGTCGTGCTGGCCAATGCTCGCATGCTGGGGGCGAATCAGCGCCAGTTGCTGCGTCGCGTGTATCTGCCGAGCGCTACCAGTTGGGTGTTCTCCAGCCTGCACAACTCTGTGGGGCTTGCGTTCGTCGGGGCGGTGGTCGGAGAGTATTTGGGGTCGGCGCGCGGTGTCGGCTATCTGATCCTGCAGGCCGAAGGCACGTTCGATATCAACGCGGTCATTGCCGGTGTGCTGATCCTCACCGCATTTGCGCTCGTACTCGATGGGCTGGTCGGTGTGGTCGAGCGGCGTTTGCTTGTCTGGCAGCCGCAAGCGGGGGAGACCGAGAAGTTGTGATGGGGCGCGCGCCGGCAACCAATGGTTGGCGGCGCGTGTGACCGGACGATGGCGGCTTCGTGTCGGATCCGTAGCGGATCCGTGGCAACGTCGCCGCCGTCGAGCCGATGCAAAGACCGCGCCGATGCCGAGATGGCGTCATATCCGAGCACCTTTCCTCGGTTACAATTGGCCCATGCGAATCCTGCTCAGCAACGACGATGGGTATCAGGCGCCAGGCCTGGCCGCGCTCTACGAAGCGTTGGCACCGCTTGGCGACATTACCGTGGTGGCGCCCGAACAGAACTGTAGCGGTGCGTCCAATTCCCTGACGCTGCAACGGCCGCTTTCGGTATTCAAGGCGGGCAATGGTTTCAGATTCATCAACGGCACGCCGACCGATTGCGTGCACGTGGCGCTGACCGGGCTGCTCGAAGCGCGGCCCGATATCGTGGTCTCCGGAATCAACAACGGTCAGAACATGGGCGAAGACACGCTGTACTCCGGTACCGTAGCGGCGGCCACCGAGGGTTTTCTCTTCGGAATTCCTTCGTTCGCGTTCTCGCAAGTCAACAAAGGCTGGGATCACCTCGATAGCGCGGCGCGCGTGGCGCGCGAGATTGTCGAGCGGCATATGGAGCGCCCGTTGGGTGCGCCCTTCCTGTTGAACGTCAATATTCCCAATTCGCCTTACGAACACCTGAAGGGCGCGCTTGCGACGCGTCTTGGGAAACGACACCAATCGCAGCCGGTGATCCGTCAGGAAAGCCCGCGCGGCGAAACGATTTACTGGATCGGTCCGGCTGGCGACGCGCGCGACAGCAGCGAAGGCACCGATTTCCATGCCGTGGCGCACGATTACGTCTCGGTCACCCCCTTGCAACTGGATCTCACGCATACCGCACGGCTTGGCGTCGTGCATGACTGGCTGACCAGCGCAGGGGTGACCCAACGATGACGACACCGCCAAAGCGTTTTCCCCTCCCGTTGGCCGACGTGATGGCCCGCCGGCAGCGTAAGGCACCGGCGCTCGACAAGGCGTCGCGGGCCAGTCCCGCCGGTGCGCCGCCCGCCGCGATGACGCGTGCTACGGCGCCAGCGAATCGGGTGAACGGG
Source organism: Pandoraea sp. (assembly GCF_041919235.1). NCBI lineage: Bacteria > Pseudomonadati > Pseudomonadota > Betaproteobacteria > Burkholderiales > Burkholderiaceae > Pandoraea > Pandoraea sp. Next base: position 58,228 of record NZ_JAYRUC010000012.1, on the reverse strand, counting down.
AAGACGCCGACGACGGGCGGCAACGCGGCGTCTGCCTCGCACACTAGTAGCCTGAGGGCCGCATCTACGCCGATGGCGGGCGCCTCAGCCCGCCCGGGCGGTGCCCACGCGCCGCACGCCGTGGTGCCCAAAGGGCTTGCACGGCCGGCCGCCGCACCGCACGCGCAGCCAGCGCCGCATGCCGTGAAGCACCCGTCGCGGCCCGTTGCCAAAGCGATGGGTACGGGGCATGCGCCGAAAGGGGCGAACGTCGGAGGTATTGGCGGGGGCGCGGCGAATGGTGTTGCTGGCGTTGCTGGCGGTGCCAGGGGGGTGTCGCGCGGGGCTGCCTCGTCTTCGAAGGTTTCGGCTGTCGGCACGGTGCGCGCGATGGTGTTGCCGGCCGGAAATTCGTCCGACGGCATCGGGCTCACGTCCGAGCGCGTGCGCGCGCGAATGGCTGAACGCGTGGCCACGTCGGGCGTCAAACACCCGGGCGTGCTGGCGGCGCTGGCGGCGGTGCCGCGTCACGGATTTGTCGACGCGGCGCTCGCCAATCAGGCGTATGAAGACGCTGCGTTGCCGATCGGACATGGGCAGACCATTTCCAAGCCGTCGGTGGTCGGGCGCATGATCGAATTGCTGCTGGCCGGCGGGCGTCCGCTCGAAAAGGTGCTGGAAATCGGCACCGGCTGCGGTTATCAGGCGGCTGTGTTGTCATGCGTGGCACGCGACGTCTATTCGATTGAGCGCGTTCGTCCGCTGCATGAGCGAGCCAAGGCCAACTTGCGGCCCTTGCGGGTGCCCAATATTCGTCTGCATTACGGTGACGGGCGCCTGGGGCTGCCTGCCGTCGCGCCTTTCGACGGCATCGTGATCGCCGCCGCCGGGCTGGAGATTCCGGATGCGCTGATCGATCAGCTTGCGGTCGGTGCACGACTCGTCGCCCCGGTGGGCGGTGAGCAACAGATTCTGACCCTCATCGAGCGCATCGGTGCGCGCCAATGGCGCGAGACGCAGCTTGATAGGGTGTTATTCGTCCCCTTAAAATCGGGCATCATCTGAGCCCGAAGGGCCTATTCTGCGGAGGATTTGAGTGAATTTGCGAGCGGGTATCCAACAGCGCGTCGCCAGTGTCTTGTTGCTGAGCATGCTGGCCGCGTGCGCATCGCGGCAAGTGGGCGCGCCGGTCGTCGACCGTACCGTAGGCGGTACGACGACCGATAGCAGTGTGTCGGGCGCTGCGCCCGTGATCGACAATACGCCGGTGCCGCCAGGGTTTTATCGCGTCAAGCCGGGTGATCGCCTCTATCGCATCGCGTTGGAGAACGGTCAGAACTATCGCGACATTGCTCGCTGGAACAACATCCAGAACCCGGACCAGATTGAAGTCGGTCAGGTGCTGCGTGTGAAGCCGCCAGCAGGGGATACCGGCACGCCGTTGCCGGCCCCGGTCGCGAGCGGTTCGTCGTTCGCCAGCAACAATCCGGCGTCGGTGCCGCCGGCGACGGCGACGCCACCGGCCAACGCATCTGCGGCGGCGGCGCCGTCTGCCGTCTCAAGCGGTGAGCTGCGGCTCTCGTGGCCGGCCAAGGGCAATATCATCGGTCGCTTCGACGATTCGAAGAACAAGGGGCTGAACATCGGTGGTAACGCGGGCGACCCTGTCTACGCCGCCGGTGCGGGCAAGGTGGTGTACTCGGGGGCGGGCCTGCGCGGCTATGGCAATCTCGTCATCATCAAACACGACGCGACCTTCTTGACGGCGTATGCCCACAACCGCACACTGTTGGTCAAGGAAGGCGACTCCGTGACGCGGGGTCAGAAAATTGCCGAAATGGGCAACTCGGATGCAGATCGTGTCATGCTGCATTTCGAGGTGCGCCGCGACGGCAAACCTGTGGATCCGATGAAGTATTTGCCGCCTCAATAATCTAGGCAGGGTCGAATGCTCAAGAGAAAGCGTCGCACTTCGCAAGAGGAAGACCCCGCTGCCCGGGAGCCCGATCAGGACATCGACGATCGACAATCCCGGCAGGACGAGGACGTGGACGACGCTTTCGACGAGCGCGAGGCGGAGGAGGACAACGCCTCGTCGTCCGACGCCGCCGAAGATGGCGGCGCCACCGGGCGCAAGCACAAGTCCGCTGCCGCCGAAGACTTCGGCACCGTGCTGCAGGCCGAACTCACGGCCGACACCGTTCAGCACTATCTCAATCGCATCAGTATCAAGCCGCTGCTCACGCCTGCTGAGGAACTCGATTACTCCACGCGTGCGCAGGCCGGCGAGTTCGCCGCCCGTCAGGTCATGATCGAGCGCAATTTGCGTCTGGTCGTGAGTATTGCCAAGGGCTACCTCAACCGCGGCGTGCCGCTGCTCGATTTGATCGAAGAGGGCAACCTCGGCCTGATGCATGCGATCGAAAAATTCGATCCGGGGCGCGGTTTCCGCTTCTCGACGTATGCCACGTGGTGGATTCGCCAGAGTATCGAGCGCGCCATCATGAATCAGGCGCGCACGGTGCGTTTGCCGGTGCATGTGATTCGCGAACTCAATCAGGTGTTGCGCGCGAAACGCCACCTCGAGAAAAGTGCTGCGTACGTCGATGCGGGCGAGCAACGCGATGCCAGAATTGAAGACATTGCCGACTTGACCGGCAAGACGCCCGAAGAGATCACTGACATTCTCGCGCTCAACGAGCACGTCGCGTCGCTCGATGCGCCGCTCGACATCGATCCCGGCAGCAGTCTGCTCGACCTGCTCTCCGACGATCACGGCGTGGCCCCTGAGCAGGAGGTCCAGCATCGAGAGCTGGAAGACCTGATGCGTCTGTGGCTCTCACGGCTTTCCACCAAGCATCGTTACGTCATCGAGCGCCGCTTCGGACTCAATCGCGTGGAACCTGCCACGCTCGAAGAGCTGGCCGACGAAATGGGGCTCACGCGCGAGCGCGTGCGCCAGATCCAGCAAGAGGCACTCGTCAAGCTCAAGCGCTATTTCGCGTCGAATGGGGTGCGCAAGGACGCTGTGCTCTGATCGGTGTACGGGGCGGTAGTCGTTGCCATCCGACACCTCGGTCGCTGTGCGGCGTGCACGGCGCTTGCGTTTGTGTCGACCGGCGGCCGCCCTTTGATTTTCTCTTCCGATTTTAATCATGCCATCTCCCGTACTCGTCTTCGACATTGAAACGATTCCCGACGTCGACGGCTTGCGCAAGCTCGAGCCAGCGTATGCCGGGCTGTCCGACGACGCCGTCGCCGAAGCCGCCTTTGCCGCACGCCGCGAAAAGGTGGGGCACGACTTCTTGCCGCTGCACTTGCACCGCGTTGCGGCCATTTCGTGCGTGTTCCGCGATCGCGACGGCTTTCGCGTGAAATCGCTCGGCTCTCTCGACGATGGTGAGGCGGCGCTTGTCTCCGGCTTCTATCGCACCATCGAGAAGTACGCGCCGCAACTCGTGTCATGGAATGGCGGCGGATTCGATCTGCCTGTGCTGCATTACCGCGCGATGATTCACGGCATTGCCGCGCCACGCTACTGGGATATGGGCGAGGACGATCGGGAGTTCAAGTGGAACAACTACATCAGCCGGTATCACCACCGGCACCTGGACTTGATGGATCTGCTCGCGATGTATCAGGCGCGAGCGAATGCGCCGCTTGACGACTTGGCCAAGCTTTGCGGCTTTCCCGGCAAGCTCGGTATGGATGGCAGCAAGGTTTGGGAGGCCTACCGCGACGGCAAGCTCGAAGCGATTCGCAACTATTGCGAGACGGACGTGGTGAATACCTATCTCGTCTACTGCCGCTATCAGTTGATGCGAGGAGGGCTGCGTCAGGCGGAATACGAGCAGGAAATCGAGTTCGTGAGGCGGTCGCTCGAACAGGAAGCGGCACCGCACTGGAAGGAGTATCTCGCCGCCTGGGCATGATCGCTTGGGGTATGGCGGGCGAGCCGGGCCGCCCGCCTGTGTGCGCAATGCGTCACGTGCGGGTGAATCGATTAGAATGCCGGGTTTGCTGTCGCATATGAGAACAAAGACGTGACCCGTTCCTCCCGAAACTCCTCGCGTGGCCGGCCTGGTGCCGAGCCCGGCATCATCGATATCGAATCGCTCGACATGGAGGCGCGCGGCGTAGGCCGCACTGCACCTGAGGGCGAACCGGGCACGCCAGACTATAAGCCCGGCAAGGTGATCTTCGTCGAAGGCGCGCTACCGGGCGAACGGGTCACGTATCTGAGCTACCGCCGCAAGCCCAAGTTCGAGCAGGCCGAAGCCATCAGTGTGCTGCGTGCAAGTGCAATGCGAGCCAAGCCTCAATGCCCGCATTTCGGCAAGTGCGGCGGGTGCTCGATGCAGCATCTCGAACCGCGTGCACAAATCGCCATCAAGCAGCGCGTACTCGAAGACAATCTGGCACGTCTGGGCAAAGTCAAGGCCGAAGCCATGCTTCGGCCGATTCAGGGGCCGGACTGGGGATATCGGTTCCGTGCCCGGTTGACGGTGCGCTACGTGCCGAAAAAGGGCGGCGTACTCATCGGATTTCACGAGCGCAAGAGCAGCTACGTGGCCGATATGGACTCGTGCGAAGTGCTGCCGCGTCACGTCTCGGACATGCTGATGCCGCTGCGGCGTCTGGTCGAATCGCTATCGATTCGCGAACGTCTGCCGCAGATCGAGCTGGCCATCGGCGCCGACGTGACGGCGCTCGTGCTGCGCATTCTTGACCCGCTCACGCCGGCGGACGAAGACTGCCTGCGTGCGTTTGCCGATGCCAACGGCGTGCAGTTCTGGGTTCAGCCGAAGGGCCCGGACACCGCCGTGCCGTTCTACCCGCTTGAGCCGGAATTGCATTACACGCTGCCGGAATATCAGATCCGGATGCCATTCAAGCCGACGGATTTCACGCAGGTCAATCACCAGATCAATCGTGTGCTTGTGCATCGCGCGTTGCGGTTGCTGGCGCCGGCGTCGCATGAGCGGGTACTCGATCTCTTTTGCGGTCTGGGTAACTTCACGTTGCCGCTGGCGCGTCGTGCCAGGACCGTCGTGGGGATTGAGGGAAGCACCGCCCTGACCGAGCGCGCGCTCGCCAATGCCCAGCGTAACGGTGTGGCCGAGCGCACCGAATTCGCGTGCCGGAACCTGTTCGACATCACGCCGGACGACATTCGTGCCCTGGGGGCGTTCGAGCGGTATCTGATCGATCCGCCGCGCGAAGGTGCGCTGGCCGTGTCGAAGGCGCTGGCCGAATTGGCGCAACAGGGCTACGAAGGTTTGCCCAAGCGCATCGTCTACGTTTCCTGCAGCCCTGCAACGCTCGCTCGCGACGCTGGACTGCTCGTGCACGAAGCGGGGTATCGCCTGACGCTGGCCGGGGTGGTGAACATGTTCCCCCACACGTCGCACGTCGAGTCGATGGCCGTATTCGAGCATGACAGCGTTGGCCAGCCCTGGGTGCCGCGCGTGCGGGTCTCGGAATTCTCTGAATCGGGTGACGTCGTGGATCAAGCCGACGAAGGCGTCGAAGCCATTGCCGGCGCTACGGGCGCTACCCGTGGTGATGGCGGTGATGGCGTGATTCACGAAAACGCTTGATTGCACGCCGCGTGTGGGGTTGCCGCACCTGACTGACTGACTGCTGACTGCGGCGGCCGACCGGCTGCGGCACACGGAGCGTGTAGCGCGGCGCATGCGACGCGCGCACGCAGGTATTCACGCAAGCGTCGTCGCACTAAAAAAAGCCAATCCCAAGGGATTGGCTTTCTCACGTCTGGGAGGGGCGCGGGGATGCCCGCGCGACCGGGGCCAGTCGTTGTTAGTTGCGATTGCCGCCCAGCACGCCGAGGATGGCGAGCAGGTTGGTGAAGATGTTGTACAGGTCGAGATAAATCGCGAGTGTCGCGGTGACGTAGTTCGTCTCGCCGCCATTCACAACGCGCTGCACGTCGAACAGGATGTATGCCGAGAAGATGGCGATGGCGAGCACCGAGACCGTCAGCATCAGCGCCGGCAGTTGCAGCCAGATGTTGGCGACCGAGGCCAGCAGGATCACGATCACGCCCATGAACAGCCACTTGCTCAGCCCGCTGAAGTCGCGTTTGCTAATCGTGGCGACCGTCGCCATTGCGCCGAAGATCACGGCGGTGCCACCGAACGCCATCATGATGAGCGATGCGCCGTTCGAGAACCCCAGCACGAAGCTCAGCAGGCGCGTGAGCATCAGGCCCATGAAGAACGTGAAGCCCAGCAGCAATGCCACGCCGACGCCACTGTTCTTGAAGCGCTCGATCGCGAACATGAAGCCGAACGCAATCGCGAGGAATGCGATCACGCTGACCATCGGGCTGCCCGCAAACAGCGAGAACCCATAGTTCACGCCCAGCCAGGCCCCCGCAATCGTCGGCAGCATCGACAGTGCGAGCAGCCAGTACGTATTGCGCAGCACCTTGTTGCGCATCTGTACGGTCGTGACGTCGCGCATCCCGCCGTAGCCGAAACGTTGGAAATCCTGGTTCATATATTGTGTTCTCCGTGGTCATTGTGCCCGCCGGCGGGGCCCGGCAAGCGCCGCTTGACGCTTACGACGACCGGCGACTCGCCGGTCAACCCCCCCGCAGCCCGTCAGTTCGACTCGTCGTCGAAGTCGAAGCATACCGAAAGATACCCGGGAAAGCGTTCGGCCGATGCTCGAAATATATGGGCGAATGCCCGAATTTCAATCCACCGCTACGCCATCCAACCTTCCCATTCCGGGAGGGTGTCGGAATTCGCCGGTTGCGTCAACGTCGCGAAAAGCCGGATCGTCCCGGCCGTCTTGCGTTTGAGCGGTACGCGTGCTGTAGGTTCCATCCCCATCATAACAGCCTTCGTGCTACAATCACGGGTTCATGTTGGTTGTATAACTGCTTAATTTTTTGGAGTTTTTCATGGCAGTCGAACGCACTTTGTCGATTATCAAGCCCGATGCCGTTGCCAAGAACGTGATCGGCCAGATCTATAGCCGCTTCGAAAACGCGGGCCTGAAGATCGCTGCTGCCAAGCTGGTGCATCTGTCGCGCGCCGAAGCGGAGCAATTCTACGCCGTGCACAAGGAGCGTCCGTTCTTCAAGGATCTGGTCGATTTCATGGTCTCGGGTCCGGTCATGATCCAAGTGTTGGAAGGTGAGAACGCCGTCGCGAAGAATCGTGAGCTGATGGGCGCCACCGATCCGAAGAAGGCCGACAAGGGCACGATCCGCGCCGACTTCGCCGACAGCATCGACGCCAACGCCGTGCACGGCTCGGACGCCGCTGAAACGGCTGCCGTTGAAGTGTCGTTCTTCTTCCCCGGCATGAACGTCTACGCGCGCTGAGCTGCGCTAGCCGCTCAATTGCAGGAAGCTACCGAAGGGATGTTGACGGATCAGGGCCATGACCAACCTTACGAATCTGCTTGATTACGATCCGGACGGTCTGGCCGCCTATTGCGGCGCGCTCGGCGAGAAGCCGTTCCGCGCCCGCCAGCTCCAGCGTTGGATTCACCAGATGGGGGCTGCCGATTTCGACGGCATGACCGATCTGGCCAAATCGCTGCGCGAGAAGTTGCATACGCGCGCGATGATCGCCGCGCCCGATGTCATCACCGACCACCTGTCGGCCGACGGCACGCGCAAATGGCTGCTCGACGTGGGCAATGGCAATGCCGTCGAGACCGTCTACATTCCCGAGGAAACGCGTGGCACGCTCTGCGTCTCGTCGCAGGCGGGCTGCGCCGTCAACTGCCGGTTCTGTTCGACCGGCAAGCAAGGTTTCTCGCGCAATCTGTCGCTTGGCGAAATCATCGGTCAATTGTGGATGGCCGAGTTTGCTTTGCGCCGCGATCTGGGGCGTGAGGGCAAGAACGAGCGTGTCATCACCAACGTGGTGATGATGGGCATGGGCGAGCCGTTGCTCAACTTCGACAATGTCGTGGGTGCAATGCGCCTGATGCTCGACGACAACGCCTATGGGCTGTCGCGTCGCCGTGTCACGTTGTCGACGTCGGGCGTCGTGCCGATGATGGACCGCCTGGGCCAGGAACTGCCCGTGGCGTTGGCCGTGTCGCTGCATGCGCCGAACGACGCGCTGCGCGACGTACTCGTGCCCCTCAACAAAAAATATCCGTTACGCGAACTGATGGGAGCATGCGAGCGTTACCTGGCGGTGGCGCCGCGCGACTTCATCACCTTCGAGTACTGCATGCTCGACGGTGTGAACGATACCGAAGCGCATGCGCGCGAGCTTGTCGCCTTGACGCGCGACGTGCCGTGCAAATTCAATCTGATCCCGTTCAATCCGTTTCCCGAGTCCGGTCTGCTGCGCTCGAAAGATCCGCAGATCAAGCGCTTCGCGCAGATTCTGCTCGACGCGGGTCTCGTGACGACCGTGCGAAAGACGCGTGGCGACGACATCGATGCCGCCTGCGGGCAACTGGCCGGTGAGGTTCAGGATCGCACACGGCTTGCACAGCGTGGCAAATTCGGGAAAATCGCGGTCGAGGTGCGTACCGTATGAGGTTACGCATGGGGGGACGCGGACCGTGGCGAGGGCCGTCGGCCCCGCGCGTGCCATGCCGCCCGTCGGATCAGTCTCGCACTACAGCATTCCTTGCGTGGGACGCGTATCGTGTCCTGCGCAATTCCGTCAGTTCCTCGCAGAATCCTTCGATGCGCCGCGCAGATCCTCACGCCGCGCGCACGGTGGACGACGTAGTGGAACTGTCGTCAGCATATCCTCAGCCGCTGCGGGCGGCTGTCTACGAACGGGGGCGTATCGATGGATAACCAGAATCAGGCGGATGCAGGCGGGCAAGCCGCGGCTCAGGGCCAGGACTCGTTGCAGGGAGGCGCCGCCGGATGGGCTGAGCTTGGTGCGCAAGTAGGGGCGCAACTGGCTGCATTGCGCGAAAAGCGTGGCATGTCGATCGAAGACGTGTCGGCCCGTCTGAAAATCTCGGTGCAGAAGCTCAAACGTCTCGAAAACGGCGACTGGGACGCCTTGCCGGAAATGCCCTTCGTTCAGGGTGTCGTGCGCAGTTATGCACGCATGCTTGGGGCCGATCCGGAGCCGATGATCGAGCCGTTGCGCCGTTTCGGCCGCGCCGCTGCCATCGATATTCCGCAACCCCAGGTGGGTCAGCCGAGCATTCCGAAGAGTCCGGTGCGTTTTCGCTCCCCGGTCGCTGCCTCGCAGGCCAAATGGCCGTGGGCGCTGGTCGCCCTGATCGTGATCGCAGGCGCCGCATGGTACTTCGGCAACGCGCATAAGTCGGGCCGTGGTTCGACCGAACCGGCAGTGCTGGCTAGTGCCGCGTCGGCATCGGATACGGCGGAAGCCGCCGAGCCGGCCAGCCAGCCGGTCGTGGCCGACGCCAACGGTACGCCGCCGGGGGCGGACGGTACGAATGGCGTCAACAATGGCAATACGGAAAGCACGGTCAATAATGCATCGGCCAGCGCAGCGGCTGCGGGCCCCGGTCTGATCGCCGCCGCCGACCCGTCGCACATGGTTGCGGGGCTGGCGGGCGCAAGCGCGCCTGCCGCGTCGACAGCGTCGACGGCGTCGGTTGCATCGACGCCGATGGCTGCGGCCGATGGCAAGGCGTCTGTGGCTGGGGCCGTGGGTAATAGCAAGATTGCGCTGCGCCTGAAGGCCGATAGCTGGGTCGAAGTGCGTTCGAAGGACGGCAAGGTGCTGTTCTCCCAGTTGATGCGCGCAGGAGCTGAGCAGGAAATTACAGGTGATGCGCCGCTCAAGATCGTGGTGGGTAACGTCGCGGGTGTCGAGTCGCTGGAGTTCAACGGTCAACCGGTCGAGATCAAATCCCGCAACGCGGGTAACGTGGCGCGTCTGACGCTTCAGTAAGACCGAAAGAGGGTAATCATGGCTTCTGTAGAATGCATGCCGATCATCGGCGGTCCAGCGCCGCGTCGCCAGTCGCGCAAGGTCGAAATTCGCTGGGGCGGTCAACTCGTGACGGTCGGCGGGGACTCGCCGATTCGCGTGCAGTCGATGACCAACACCGACACGGCAGACGTGATCGGCACGGCCATTCAGGTCAAGGAGCTAGCGCAGGCGGGCTCCGAATTGGTGCGCATCACGGTGAATACGCCGGAAGCGGCCGCTGCCGTGCCGGCGATTCGCGAGCAACTCGATCGCATGGGCGTGGCGGTCCCGCTTGTGGGCGACTTCCATTACAACGGCCACAAGCTGCTCGCTGACTATCCGGCGTGCGCCGAGACGCTGTCGAAGTACCGCATCAACCCGGGGAACGTCGGGCAGGGCGCCAAGCGAGATACGCAGTTCGCGCAAATGATCGAAATGGCGATCAAATACGACAAGCCGGTGCGCATCGGCGTGAACTGGGGCAGTCTTGATCAGTCGTTGCTCGCGCGCATCATGGATGAGAACGCGGCGCGCACGACCCCCTGGGGTGCCCAGAGTGTGATGTACGAAGCGCTCATCACGTCGGCGCTCGAATCGGCAGACCTGGCGCAGCGCGTGGGGTTGTCGGCCAACAAGATTCTGCTCTCGTGCAAGGTGAGCGCGGTGCAGGACCTGATCGCCGTGTATCGCGAACTGGCCAAGCGTTGCGATTACGCCCTGCACCTGGGACTGACCGAAGCGGGGATGGGCTCGAAGGGTATCGTGGCGTCGACTGCGGCGCTGTCGGTGCTGCTGCAGGAGGGCATCGGCGACACGATTCGCATCTCGCTCACCCCGGAACCGGGTGGCGCGCGGACCGCCGAAGTTGTCGTGGCGCAGGAGATCCTGCAGACGATGGGCCTGCGCGCGTTCGCGCCGATGGTCATTGCCTGCCCCGGTTGCGGGCGCACGACGAGCACGGTGTTCCAGGAGCTGGCCTCGAGTATTCAGAAATATCTGCGTGAACAAATGCCGGTATGGAAGGCTCAATATCCGGGCGTCGAGAATATGCATGTCGCAGTCATGGGCTGCATCGTGAACGGCCCGGGAGAATCCAAGCACGCGAACATCGGCATCAGCTTGCCAGGTTCTGGGGAGTCGCCGGCCGCACCGGTCTTCGTCGATGGCGAAAAGGTGCGTACACTGCGTGGCGATCATATCGCCGAAGAGTTCCAGCAAATCGTCGATGAGTACGTGAAGACCCGCTACGGCCAGACCGAAGGAGCGGTCGCCGCGTAAGGCGGCACGACACAAGAGAATATGACTGAAGCAAAGAAGAATCGCCCCGCCAAACTGGCCGGGGTCAAAGGCATGAACGACATCCTTCCGCAGGACGAAGCCCTGTGGGAGTTCTTCGAGGAATCGGTGCGCGCCATGCTGCGCGCCTACGGCTATCAGCAGATCCGTACGCCGATTCTCGAGCACACGCAATTGTTCACGCGCGGCATCGGCGAAGTCACCGATATCGTCGAGAAGGAGATGTACAGTTTCACCGATTCGCTCAATGGCGAGCAGCTCACCATGCGCCCGGAAGGCACGGCCGCTGCCGTTCGTGCGACGCTCGAGCACAATCTCCTGTACGGCGGTCCGAAGCGCCTTTGGTACTTCGGCCCCATGTTCCGTCACGAGAAGCCGCAGCGCGGCCGCTATCGCCAGTTCCATCAGGTGGGCGTCGAAGCGCTTGGCCTTGCCGGCCCCGATGCGGACGTCGAAATCATTCTGATGTGCCAGCGTCTGTGGGACGATCTCGGTTTGACCGGCATCCATCTGCAACTGAACTCGCTGGGGCAGGGAGAAGAGCGCGCGCGCCATCGTGCCGATCTGATCGCCTATCTCGAGAATCACGTCGACCTGCTCGATGAGGACGGCAAGCGGCGTCTGTATACGAACCCGCTGCGCGTGCTCGATACGAAGAACCCGGCCATGCAGGCGATGGTCGAAGGAGCACCGAAACTCATCGATTACCTCGGCGAGGCGTCGATCAAGCACTTCGAAGGGGTACAGTCGCTGCTCAAGGCGAACAACATTCCGTTCACGATCAATCCGCGCCTGGTGCGCGGGCTGGATTACTACAACCTGACCGTGTTCGAATGGGTGACCGACAAGCTGGGTGCGCAAGGCACGGTCGCCGGTGGTGGCCGTTACGATCCGCTGGTCGAGCAACTGGGCGGCGATGCCACGCCGGCATGCGGTTGGGCGATGGGCGTCGAGCGCATTCTCGAATTGCTGCGCGAAGACGATCTCGTGCCGCAGGCCGAAGGTGCCGACGTCTATGTCGTGCACCAGGGCGAGGCTGCCGTCGCGCCCGCGTTGATCGCGGCTGAACGCATGCGCGACGCAGGTTTGAACGTCGTGTTCCATTGCAGTCCGGACGGTAAGGGCAGCAGCTTCAAGTCGCAGATGAAGCGTGCGGACGCGAGCGGCGCGAACTTCGCGGTGATCGTCGGTGAAAATGAAGTGGCTTCGGGGACGGTCGTGGTCAAGCATCTTCGCGCCGCCGATCCGTCGAACAACCAGACGAGCGTGGCGTTCGACGCCCTTGCGGAGCACCTGATCGATGCGATTGTTGCCAGCGCCGATGAAAGCGTGAATGAAAGCCTGGCCGGTGACGGCGCGGGTAACGCAACCCTCCATTAACCCAAGACGCCAGACACGGAGAACCCCGGCGAATGAGCAGCTATCACGAGGAACAGGAACAGATCGAGAACGTAAAGGCCTGGTGGAAGCAGTATGGCAACTACGTTATCTGGATGCTGGTCGCCATCATGCTGGCCTACGGTGGCTGGAACCTGTGGCGCTATTACGACCGCAAGCAGGCGGTCGAGGCCAGTGTGCTGTACGGCGAACTGGAGAGCGCCATCGACGCCAAGGACAAGGCGAAGGTGACGCGTATCGCGTCGGACATGGAAAGCAAGTTCAGCGGTACGCCCTATGCGCAGATGACGGCGCTGCTCGCGGCCAAGTCGCTCGCGGACGCAGGTGACGTGGCGGGGGCAAAGGCGCAACTGCAATGGGCGGTGTCGAACGCGAAGGACGACGAGTACAAGCAACTCGCCAGGCTGCGCCTGGCGGGCGTGTTGCTTGACGAGAAGGCGTACGACGAGGCGCTCAAGCTGCTCGACAATCCGCCGGCGGCATACGCCGGGCTGTTTGCCGATCGTCGTGGCGACGTGCTCGTCGCGCAGAGCAAGGTGGCCGATGCGCGGACCGCGTACAAGTTGGCGCTCGACAAGCTCGACAAGCAGGATTCGGGCATGCGTCAGTTCGTTCAGTTCAAGCTCGACGCGCTGGGGGCCTGACGCGTGTTTGGCTTTCCATTGGCAAGTATTACCCTCCCATAACGCATAACCGGGTACATGATGATCCTTAACCACTTCCGTCGATCGATGCCGCAAACGATGGCCATGTCACAGTCCGTGCGGTCCGCTCAGACGCGCCGTGGCATTTTCAAGCGCGCGGGCAGCGCCGTAGTGACGCTGGCGGTGCTGAGCACCCTGGGTGGTTGCGGACTCTTCGGCAGCAAGCCGGCGCACGAACCGACGCCGCTCACGGAGATCAAGCAGGCGTTGACCGTCAAGCAGATCTGGACGGCGAGCGTTGGCAAGGCGGGGGCCTACAGCTTCGCGCCGGTCGCCGTAGGTAACGCCGTGTTTGCGGCGGGTGCCAACGGCAGCATCGTGCGCGTGGACGCCGATACGGGCGCGACGACATGGTCGACCAAGGCCGAGTCGAACATCACGGCCGGTCCGGGCAGCGATGGCGAGACGACCGTCGTCGCGACGCACAAGGGCGATGTGATCGCGTTCGATCACGACGGCAAGCTGGCCTGGAAGGCCAACGCCGGTAGCGAAGTGCTCACCGCGCCGCTGGTCGGGCGCGGGCTGGTGGTGGTGCGTGCGATCAACAACCGCGTGACCGCATTCGACTCGGGCACCGGTTCGGTGCGTTGGTCGTATTCTCAGCCGACGTCGACGCTCACGCTGCGTACCGGCACCGGCATGACGTTCGTGGGCGACCGCGAGATCATCACGGGCTTCCCGGGTGGCAAGCTGGTGGCGCTGGACGCGAACACAGGCAATCCGCTGTGGGTGACCCCCTTGTCGTATCCCAAGGGTGTGACCGAAGTGGAGCGAGTGAACGACGTGACGGGGTCGCCGGTGGTATTCGGGCGTCAGGTGTGCGGCGCGACGTTCCAGGGCCGCGTTGGCTGTGCGGACGTGCAGACGGGTAACGGCCTGTGGGCTCGCGAGTTCTCGTCGGCGAACGGTGTGACGCAGGACGAGCGCGTGGTGGCGGCGGTGAACACCGACGGTGCCGTCTACGCCTTCAACGCTGCCGATGGCAGTACACTGTGGCAAAACGACAAGCTCAAGTACCGCGACTTGTCGGCGCCACTGTCGCTTGGCCGCGTGGTGGTCGTGGGCGACAAGCAAGGCTATCTGCATTTCCTGTCGCGTGACAATGGCGAGTTTCTCGCGCGCGTCAAGCTGAGCGGGGCCGTCAGTGCACAGCCGATACTCGCCGGTCAGACGCTGGTCGTGCAAACGCGCGACGGCAATATCTACGGCTTCCGTCCGGAGTAACCGGTCAACGGCAGCACCCGGGCATTTTCCGGGAACGGCCGGCAGCGCGCCGGCCGTCTTCGTTTTTAGGGCTTATTCATGAAACCCGTGATCGCGCTCGTAGGGCGCCCCAACGTCGGTAAATCGACGCTATTCAACCGTTTGACCCGCTCGCGCGACGCGCTCGTCGCCGACATGCCCGGGCTCACGCGCGACCGTCACTACGGCGAGGGGCGCGTGGGCGAGCATCCCTATCTGGTGATCGACACCGGTGGCTTCGAACCCGTTGCCAAGGACGGCATTTTCCACGAAATGGCCAAGCAGACGCGTCAGGCCGTGGTCGAGGCCGACGTGGTGATCTATATCGTGGACGGTCGTCAGGGCCTTACGCCGCAAGACCAGATCATTGCCGACTACCTGCGCAAGACGGGACGCAAGATCATGCTCGTGGTCAACAAGGCCGAGGGCATGAAGTACTCTGCCGTCGCGAACGACTTCTACGAACTCGGTCTGGGCGACCCGCTGGCGATCTCGGCGGCGCACGGCGATGGCGTAAAGGAAGTCATCGACGAAGCCATCGCGCCGTTCTATGCCGACCAGGACGAGAACGAAGACGCGAGGCAGAACGACGGGCGCGTGAGAATCGCGATCGTCGGGCGTCCGAACGTTGGGAAGTCGACGCTGGTCAACACGCTGCTCGGCGAAGAGCGCGTGATCGCATTCGATATGCCGGGCACCACGCGCGACTCGATTCACATCGATTTCGAGCGTCAGGGCCGCAACTATACGTTGATCGACACGGCGGGTCTGCGTCGCCGAGGAAAGGTTTTTGAGGCGGTCGAGAAGTTTTCGGTTGTGAAAACACTGCAATCGATTGCCGACGCGAATGTCGTGATTCTCATGCTCGATGCCCGACAGGACATCTCCGATCAGGACGCGCACATCGCAGGCTTCATCGTCGAGTCGGGGCGCGCGGTGGTGGTGGGCGTGAACAAGTGGGACGGGCTGGACGAGTACACCCGCGATCAGACCAAGCAGGAGCTGGAGCGAAAGCTCAAATTCCTCGGGTTTGCCAACTTTCACTTCATTTCGGCGACGAAGGCCACGGGCATCGGTCCGCTGATGCGCTCGGTCGATGAAGCCTACGCTGCAGCGATGAGCAAGCTGCCGACCCCGAAGCTCACGCGCGCCCTGAACGAGGCGGTGGAGCACCAGCAGCCGCGGCGTTCCGGGTTCTCGCGTCCGAAGCTGCGCTACGCTCACCAAGGGGGCTCGAATCCGCCGATCATCGTCGTGCACGGGAATAGTCTCGATGGCGTGACCGACAGCTATCGTCGCTACCTGGAGAACCGTTTCCGCGAAACTTTTAAGTTGAAGGGCACTCCATTACGTATAGAGTTCCGAAACAGCGCGAACCCTTACGCCAAGGGCGAGTGAAAGCCTGTCCCGGGCGGCGTTTTGCTGGCGACGCTTGCAAAATCAGCTATAGTGTGGAGGTCAGGGCGGGAAGCGCGCACACGCCTTGGCTTACGGTCATTTGCTAAAAATACAATGGAGTAATTTATGAGCAACAAAGGGCAACTTTTACAAGACCCGTTTCTGAACGCCTTGCGTAAGGAGCATGTTCCCGTCTCGATCTATCTGGTCAACGGTATCAAGCTGCAGGGAAACATCGAGTCGTTCGACCAGTATGTCGTCCTGCTGCGCAACACGGTCACCCAAATGGTGTACAAGCATGCCATTTCGACGGTCGTGCCTGCGCGTCCGGTGAATTTCCATCCGGAAGCCGAGCAGTCCTGATTCAGGCTCGCCCGACCGGGAGTATCTCCGGCCGGGCGAATATCTCTTCCCCATCGCCCACTCTTGTCCAACAGTCCAAACACCCATTCTCTGCGTAGCTTGACCATCAACGCCGCGCTCGTCGGCATCGATTTCGGCAAACTCGATTTCGAAGCCAGTCTCCAAGAACTCGACCTTTTGACGCAATCTGCGGGTGCTACACCCGTCGTGACCGTGACCGGCCGTCGCCATAGCCCGGACGCGAAGCTGTTCATCGGTAGTGGCAAAGCGGAAGAACTGCGTGTCGCGATCGACGAGTACGACGTCGAACTCGTGATTTTCAATCACGCACTGACACCAGGTCAGCAGCGTAACCTCGAACATCTGCTGCAGTGCCGGGTGGTCGATCGGACCAGCCTGATCCTCGATATCTTCGCCCAACGCGCCAAGAGTCATGAGGGCAAGCTGCAGGTCGAACTTGCGCAGTTGCAGTATTTGTCCACGCGCCTGGTGCGTGCCTGGACTCACTTGGAACGTCAGAAAGGCGGTATCGGTCTGCGCGGACCGGGTGAGACGCAGTTGGAGACCGACCGTCGACTCCTCGGCGAGCGCGTGAAGTCGCTCACGGCACGGCTCGAGCGGCTCAAGCGTCAGCACGACACGCAACGACGTGCACGTCAACGCAGCGGCACGATGTCGGTCTCGCTCGTGGGCTATACGAACGCAGGCAAGTCCACGCTGTTCAATGCAATGACGAAGGCCAACGCCTACGCCGCAGATCAGTTGTTTGCGACGCTCGATACCACGTCGCGTCGCCTATATCTTGGCGATGTCGGGAACATCGTGCTATCCGATACTGTCGGATTCATCCGAGAGTTGCCGCACCAGTTGGTTGCGGCATTCCGGGCGACGCTTGAGGAGACGGTACACGCCGACATGCTGCTGCATGTGGTGGATGCGTCGAGTCAGGTGCGTCAGGAGCAGATGGCCGAGGTCAACGCCGTTTTGGCGGAGATCGATGCGGCGAACATCCCGCAGATTCTCGTCTGGAACAAGATCGACGCGGTGCCGGAACTGGCCGCCCAAGGGCCGAGAATCGAACGGGACGAAGCCGGTCGCGTTACGCGCGTCTTTTTGAGCGCGCGCACCGGC
Organism: Pandoraea sp.; assembly: GCF_041919235.1. Classification (NCBI taxonomy): domain Bacteria; kingdom Pseudomonadati; phylum Pseudomonadota; class Betaproteobacteria; order Burkholderiales; family Burkholderiaceae; genus Pandoraea; species Pandoraea sp. The sequence continues at coordinate 40,809 of NZ_JAYRUC010000012.1, read as the reverse complement.
CAGGGCCTCGACCTGCTGCGCGAGGCCATCAGCGAGGCGGTTGTGGCCGGCACTGCTGGGTTACAATCGCAGCACGAAGCGCCCGATGTCCGGCTCATCGACCGTTCTCACGATGCGCCGCGCGCAGAAGATTGATAACACGAGACGTCGCACCGTGAAGGGCGAGTTGCCACGGGGAATGCCGGCAACACGGCCCGTCGCGGGCGACGAACTGGCAAAAGACTAGACGAAGGCCGGTCAAGGCCGCCGATCGGCACATCAGATTCGGGAATCACGCGCGAACCGGCAGCAAGCGCGCTCCGAAGCGCGGCGCGCCGGTCGCAACACCAAGACCCCTTCAGTCACCACGCTTCTAACTATGCTTCCGAGAGCTTTGATGCGACGAGTTGGCTTGATTTTCTCCCTGAACGACCCGCGCTGGGGGCGGGACGGCGGCGGCGATACGCCGTCCGGCAATCAGGAGCCGAACCGCCCCGATCGTGCGAACAATCCCAATCCGCAGGATCCTAACGATCCGAAAGAGCCGCCGCGCGGACCGCAAGGCCCGCAGCAGGACGGCCCGCCCGATCTCGACGAACTCTGGCGCGACTTCAACCGGCGTCTTAACCGCATATTCGGCCGCAAGGGTGGCGGAGGCGGCAATGGCGGCTCGGGCAATTTCTCCGGGAGCTCGCGTGGCTCAGGTATCGGCGCCGGCGTTGTCGTCGCGCTGGCGTTCCTGATCTGGCTGGCCACAGGGGTCTTCATCGTCCAGGAAGGGCAGGTCGGTGTGGTCACCCAATTCGGCAAGTACAAGTACACGACGACCTCAGGTATTCAATGGCGTCTGCCGTATCCGTTCCAGTCGGTCGAGATCGTCAATATGGCGCAGATCCGGTCGGTCGAAATCGGCCGTTCGAACACGATTCGCGATACCGATCTGAAGGACTCGTCGATGCTCACGGGCGATGAAAACATCATCGACGTGCGATTCGCGGTGCAGTACCGCATCAAGGACGCGACCGAGTTCCTGTTCAATAACGTGGATGCCGAAGCGTCGGTGAATCTGGCGGCGCAAACGGCCGTGCGCGAGATTGTCGGCAAGAGCAAGATGGACTTTGTGCTCTACGCTGGCCGCGAAGAGATCGCCAACGAACTGGTCAGCTCGATTCAGCGCATTCTCGACAGCTACAAGACCGGTATTCTGGTCACAAGTGTGACGATGCAAAGCGTGCAACCGCCCGAGCAGGTGCAAGCCGCTTTCGATGACGCCGTAAAGGCCGGTCAGGATCTGGAGCGTGTGAAAAACGAGGCGCAGGCCTACGCAAATGACGTGATCCCGCGTGCCAAGGGTACGGCGTCGCGTCTCACGGAAGAGGCGGCCGGCTACAAGGCTCGTGTCGTGTCTCAGGCGCAGGGCGATGCCGATCGCTTCAAGTCGGTCCAGGAAGCCTATGCCAAGGCGCCGGCGGTGACGCGCGAGCGGATGTATCTCGACACGATGCAACAGATCTATTCGCGCACCACCAAAATCATGGTGGATTCGAAGAACAACAGTTTGTTGTATTTGCCGTTGGACAAGATCATGGAGCGTTCGCGTGGCGACGCGTCGACCCCGGCGCCGGCCTCCGGCGCAGGCGCGGGGAAGGCGGCGGGTACGCCTGGGGCCGATGACAACAACGATGTCGACCATGATCGATCGCGAGCGGCACTGCGCAACCGCGACCGCGATTCACGCTAAGGGGATAAGCGCATGAACCGTATTGGAACCATTATTGTCGCGCTGATCGTCTTGTTGATCGTGCTTGCCTCGACCATGTTCGTGGTGGATCAGCGCCGTTATGCCGTGGTGTTCTCGCTGGGCGAGATCAAGGATGTCTACAGCCAGCCCGGCTTGAAATTCAAGTTGCCGCCGCCGCTCCAGACCGTGTTGTATCTGGACAAGCGCATCATGACCATCGATAACCCGGAGCCGGAACGCTTCATCACGGCCGAGAAGAAGAACCTCATCGTCGATTCGTATGTGAAGTGGCGTATCGTTGATCCGCGCAAGTTCTACGTGAGCTTCAAGGGCGATAGCCGCCTCGCGCAGGATCGGTTGACGCAGCAGATCCGCTCGGCATTGCAGGAAGCCTTCACCAAACGCACCGTGACCGAAGTCGTGTCGACGCAACGCGATCAGGTGATGCAATGGGTCAAGCAGAAGGTTGGCGAAGACGCAGCGCAAGTCGGCATCGAAATCGTCGACGTGCGGATGCGCCGTGTCGATCTGGCGGCGGGCATCAGCGATTCGGTCTATAGCCGCATGGCCGCCGAACGCAAGCGCGTGGCGAACGAGTTGCGTTCGACCGGTGCCGCCGAGGCCGAGCAGATTCGAGCCGATGCCGATCGACAACGCGACGTGGTGGTGGCGCAAGCCTACGCCAAGGCCCAGCAGGTCAAGGGCGAGGGCGATGCCACCGCGGCCGCCATCTACGCGCAAGCGTTCGGGCGTGATCCGCAGTTCGCCCAGTTCTATCAGAGCCTCGAAGCGTACAAGGCCACCTTCCGCGACAAGCGCGATGTGATCATTGCCGATCCGAACAGCGATTTCTTCCGATTCATGCGCGGGTCGGGCGGTGCTGGCGCGCCGGCCGGAAAAGCGGGAAAATAGCGCCCTTGACATCCGAGTAGCTGCCACCGCCCGCGTCAACCGCGGGCGGTGGCATTTTGGCCGAGTCCCCCCTGTGACCAGCAGCACGATAATTCTCGCTTTGGCCCTCATGCTGATCGTGGAGGGCATGTTTCCGTTTGTCGCACCGGACCGGTGGCGGCAAAGTTTTCGTAAAATAACGGAAATGCCGTCCGGCCAGATTCGCTTCTTCGGCCTGGCCGCCGTCTCGCTGGGGCTGATCCTCATGCTGCTGGCTGACCACTAAAAGGCGCTTTTGCGCGCCGTCTGATGACCGAAATACCCATGCCTAACTGGCTACTCCCCGAAAATATTGCCGACGTGCTGCCGTCCGAGGCGCGCAAGATCGAAGATCTTCGCCGCCTCATGCTCGATCGTTTCCGCACTTACGGCTATGAACTCGTCATGCCGCCGATGCTCGAGTATGTCGAGTCGCTGCTGACGGGCACCGGCCATGACCTCGATTTGCGTACGTTCAAGCTCGTCGATCAGCTCTCGGGGCGCACGATGGGCTTGCGCGCGGACATCACCCCGCAGATCGCCCGTATCGACGCGCATTTGCTCAATCGCAAAGGCGTGACGCGGCTGTGCTACGCGGGCAGCGTACTGTTTACGCGTCCGCGCAATCTGCTGGCAACGCGTGAGCCGTTTCAGATCGGTGCGGAAATCTTCGGGCACAGCGGGCTGGAAGCGGACCTCGAGATTCAGGAGTTGTTGCTCTATTGCCTTGAACTCGCCGGTCTGAAGCAGATTCGTATCGATTTATGCCATGCAGGTGTTCTGGAGGCCTTGATCGGCGGCGTGCCGGCCGCAGAGGCCGTCGAGAGTCAGTTGTTTGGGGCGCTCGCCACCAAGGACGTACCGCAGCTCGAAGCACTGACCGGCGACCTTCCGGCGCCGTTGCGCGACGCGTTGCTGGCGTTGACCACGTTGTATGGCGAGCCGGCAGACACACTTGCGCGTGCCCGTCAGGCGCTGCCGGACCTGCCTGGTGTGAAGGCCGCGCTCGACGATCTGGCCTATCTGGCGGCGTCGTCGCAGAGCAAGGACGGACCGGCCGTGCTGTCGATCGATCTGGCCGATCTGCGCGGCTATCAGTACCACAGCGGTGTGATGTTCGCGGCATATGTCGACGGCATCCCGAACGCGATTGCTCGCGGCGGGCGCTACGACAAGGTCGGGCAGGCGTTCGGACGAGATCGGCCGGCAACGGGTTTTTCGCTGGATTTGCGTGAGTTGGCGGCAATTTCTCCAGTGGAAGCGCGGAGTAATGCGATTTTGGCACCTGCCGACGACGTGCCTGGACTGCGCGCCAAGATCGACAGCTTGCGCGACGCGGGTGAGGTCGTCATTCGCATGCTGCCGGGCCACGATCAGGATTTCGAGGAGTTCACGGGAGACCGTGTGTTGGTCGAAGAAGACGGCCAATGGGTGGTGACACCCCGATGAACGCCGCTGAAAAAAGCGGCACTAGCGTACGCCAACACGGGTAGAATACGTTTTTAACCAAACCAACTATTGTTATGTCCGGCAATGCTTTGAATCAGGGACGCAACGTCGTCGTTATCGGAACCCAATGGGGCGACGAAGGCAAGGGTAAGGTCGTCGACTGGCTGACCGATCACGCGCAAGGCGTGGTGCGTTTCCAAGGGGGCCACAATGCCGGACATACACTCATCATCGGTGGCAAGAAGACGATTCTGCGCCTGATCCCGTCGGGCATCATGCACAAGGACGTCACGTGCTACATCGGCAACGGTGTGGTCCTCTCGCCCGAAGCGCTGTTCAAGGAAATCGAAGAGTTGGAGAGCGCCGGCCTGAATGTATGCGGCCGCTTGCGCATTTCCGAGGCCTGTACGTTGATTCTCCCGTACCACGTCGCCATCGATCAGGCGCGCGAAGCGCGCCGTGGTGCCGGCAAGATCGGCACGACCGGTCGCGGCATCGGCCCGGCGTACGAAGACAAGGTCGGCCGCCGTGCGCTGCGTGTTCAGGATCTCTTCGATCCGGAGGCATTTGCCGAGCGTTTGCGCGAAACCCTCGATTATCACAACTTTGTCCTTACTCAGTATCTGGGTGCGAAGGCCGTCGATTTCCAGGAAACGCTGAATTCGATGCTGAGCTACGCGTCGCGCCTGCAGCCGATGATTGCCGACGTGTCGCAGATGCTCTACGCGGCCAATCGTGAAGGTCAGAATCTGTTGTTCGAAGGCGCGCAAGGTACGCTGCTCGACATCGATCACGGTACCTATCCGTTCGTGACCAGCAGCAATTGCGTTGCAGGTGCCGCGTCGGCCGGTGCCGGCGTTGGTCCGCAGCAATTGCATTACGTGCTGGGCATCACCAAGGCATATTGCACGCGTGTTGGCGCGGGGCCGTTCCCCAGCGAGCTTTACGACGCGGACAACCCCGCCCGCCAGGAAGCGATCGGCCTGCGACTGGCGACGGTCGGCAAGGAGTTCGGTTCGGTGACGGGGCGTCCGCGCCGCACGGGCTGGATGGATGCCGCAGCACTCAAGCGTTCGATTCAGATCAACGGCGTAACGGGCCTGTGCATGACGAAGCTCGACGTGCTCGACGGTCTCGACACTGTGCGCCTGTGCGTCGGCTACCGGATCGACGGCAAGACGATCGATATTCTGCCCCGTGGCGCAGTGGACGTCGCCCGATGCGAACCTGTATATGAAGACTTCCCCGGCTGGTCGCAGAGCACGGTGGGCGTGACGTCGTGGGACGAACTGCCGGTTCAGGCGCAACGCTATTTGAAGCGCATTGAAGAGGTGAGCGGTATTCCGATCGATATGGTATCGACCGGCCCGGACCGTGACGAAACCATCCTGTTGCGTCATCCCTTCAAGCACTGAAAGTCCCGTAGCATCGGCAATGCACATCATGAACCTGCCCCAAAACGACGACAAGAATCTCTGGGTCTCGTGGGACGACTATCATCGACTGATCGAGCGTCTGGCGCTCAAGGTCTATGAGTCCAATTGGAAGTTCGACAAGATCCTGTGTCTGGCCCGTGGTGGTTTGCGTGTGGGCGATCAACTCGCACGCATCTACGACGTTCCGCTCGCGATTCTGGCGACCAGCTCGTATCGTGAAGCCGAGGGCACCGTTCGCGGTGATCTCGACATCGCGCAGTACATCACCATCACCCGCGGCGAGTTGGAAGGCCGTGTGCTGCTGGTCGACGATTTGGTCGATTCGGGCGTGACGCTCGAGCGCGTTGGCAAGCACCTCAAGGAACGTTTCCAAAAGGTCACCGACGTGCGCTCAGCGGTGCTATGGCACAAGGCGTGTTCGAAGGTGGCCCCGGATTACGCGGTCGATTTTCTGCCGACGAATCCGTGGATTCATCAGCCTTTCGAAGAGTACGATACGCTTCGCCCGCACAATTTGTCCGCGTGGATCAAGCGCGGCACCTGAGCGATTTCGGGATAGCTGGGCGTGGCGCGAGGCAACGTGAGGTCGTCCCACAAGCGGCACAGACACACAGGCGGTGACATCGTAAGATGCATCGCCTGTTTTGTTTTGGTGCGCTGGCGCGACGCCTTGCTGCCGATTCTTTGCGGGGTGCCGTGGTCGCGCCATAACGCGGGCAATTTCCCCTTTGCTCGCGGCTTCGTCCGCACGGCGATGTGATCAGGATGCCTTCGTCGTTTGTCGGCGCGCATCGCCTGACGCTCGACAACGGGCGCGCAGCGTCGCCCGTTGTCCGTGGCGCCTGTTCGCTGACGTTAGTTTGCCGACATGCCGCTATGTCGCAGCAAAGCGTCGACTTGCGGTGCGCGACCGCGGAACGCGATAAACGAAGCCATCGCTTCCCGGCTGCCGCCAACCGCGAGAATTTCATCGCGGTAGCGCGCACCGGTGGCCTTGTCGAGTACTGAACCGCTGACCTTCGCGGCTTCTTCGAATGCCGCGTAGACATCGGCAGACAGCACCTCCGCCCACTTGTAGCTGTAATAGCCTGCGGCGTAGCCGCCCGCAAAGATGTGGCTGAACGTATTCGGCCATCGCGAAAATTCCGCCTGGGGCGTGACGTGCAACCGGTCGTTGATCCGTTTCGAAACCGCCAGCACCGACTCGTTGCCGCGAGGGTCGAAATCGTAATGCAGATGCATGTCGAAGTCGGAGAAAACCAACTGACGCAGCATCATCAAACCGCTTTGGAAGTTGCGGGCGGCGACCATCTTGTCGAACAGCGCGCGCGGCAGCGGGGCGCCCGTGTCCACGTGAGCCGTCATGTGCTCGAGCACATCCCATTCCCAGCAGAAGTTCTCCATGAACTGGGACGGCAACTCGACCGCATCCCACTCGACACCATTGATGCCGGCTACGCCGGCATCTTCCACCTGCGTCAGCATATGATGCAGGCCGTGACCGAATTCATGGAACAGCGTGATGACGTCGTCGTGCGGCAGCAAGGCCGGCTTTTCGCCAACGGGGGCCGGGAAGTTGCACACGAGGTACGCAACCGGCGTCTGCAGCGCCCCATTGGGCAGGCGTTTGCGGGTGCGGGCACTGTCCATCCACGCGCCGCCGCGCTTTCCCTCGCGAGCGAAGAGATCCATGTAGAACTGTGCCACCAGTTCTCCATCGCGTTCAATGCGGAAGAAGCGCACGTCCGGATGCCACGTTTCGGCGTCTTGTGGGCGAATGGTCACGCCGAACAACGTACCGGCGACACGGAACAAACCGTCGAGCACCTTGGGCAAAGGGAAATACTGGCGAACTTCCGTTTCAGAGAAGGCATAGCGTTGCTGGCGCAGCTTCTCCGACGCGTAAGCCGTGTCCCACGGTTCGAGCTTGTCGATGCCCAGCGACTTGGCGGCGAACGCTTGCAGCGCTTCCCAGTCCTGCTCGGCGTACGGACGCGCGCGGCGTGCGAGGTCTTCGAGGAATTCGAGAACTTGCGCAGGGGACTCGGCCATCTTCGGCTCGAGCGACACCTCCGCATAGTTGTTGAAGCCGAGCATTTGCGCTTCCTCGCGGCGCAGGGCGAGTTGCTCCACGACGATTTCGGTGTTGTCCCAGTCCGCTTCTCCCTCACCGAATTGCGGGCCAAGTTCCGACGCGCGGGTGACGTTGGCGCGATACAGTTTCTCGCGAAGCGCGCGGTTGTCTGCGTATTGCAGCACCGGGAAGTAGGACGGAAAATGCAGCGAGAATTTCCAGCCCTCGAGGCCGTCGCGCTCTGCGGCGGCGCGGGCGGCCGCCTTGTCGTCATCGGGCAGGCCAGCGAGTTCCTGCTCGTCGGTCACGACCAGCGAGAACTTGTTGGTGGCATCGAGCACGTGATCCGAAAAGTCCTTGGCCAGACGCGCTTGCGCTTCCTGAATTTCGGCGAATCGCGGTTTTTGATCCTCGGGGAGTTCGGCTCCCCCCAAACGGAACCCGCGCATCTCATTATCGAGAATTTTCTTTCGGGCCGGGGACAGCCCCGCAAATTCCGGGCCGGCCGCAATGGCCTTGTACTTTTCGAACAGCGCCAGATTTTGACCGACGCTCGCGGAGAATTCGGTAACGCGCGGCAGGTTTTCGCTGTAGGCCGCACGAAGCGCCGGGGTATCGGCGACCGCGTTCAGATGTCCAATGATTTCCCAGGCGCGGCCCAGGCCTTCGGTGCCGTCTTCCACCGCGTCGAGAATGTCGGCCCAGGTCGCAGGCGTGGATGGGTCCGCTGCCCGATCGACAGCCGCACGCGCCTGCGCCAGGAGCACGTCGACGGCGGGCGTCACATGTTCGGGGCGGATCTCGGCAAAACGGGGGAGTCCTTCGATATCGAGCAGAGGATTGGTTTGCGGCGTATTCATGCGTTCGTTGTCCACTTGAAGGGGCTTACGAAGAGTGTGGGGGCATACCGTGCAATTTTCCAGTCGTTTTTTTCAACCGGCACGATTGGCATGACCATGCGCGAAGGCCGTGAACCGCCGTATCAGGCTTGCATTCAGGGGGCTTCAAGCGCAACGAAGGTGAGGGTGACGCTCGGTCGTGTCACCCGGATACGGACCGGATTTTCAGGATAATCCGAGTTTGGATTTCTTGAATCCACCGGATTTTTCCGGCGCAGGCCCGAAGACGACGCAGGCGCCGGCGACCACCCGGTCGCGGGCGGCCCCCTGCGCCCTTGCGCGAACAGCGTTGCTGGAACGCGCACAAGGCGCCGTAAGGTGCTTAAAGGTGCAAGGAGGGTGCTGGAAGGCGCTGTGGGGGTGGTTCAGGCGCCCAGAGCGCGCTCGGCCGCCTCGATGGTGTTGACGAGGAGCATGGTGATCGTCATTGGGCCAACGCCGCCGGGTACCGGCGTGATAAAGCCGGCTACGTCCTTCACGCCGTTGAAGTCGACGTCACCGCACAGTTTGCCTTCATCGTCACGGTTCATGCCGACGTCGATCACTGCTGCGCCGGGTTTGACCATGTCGGCCGTAACGATATTGCGCTTGCCCACGGCCGCGACGATCACGTCCGCGTTGCGGGTGTGGGCGGCCAGATCGCGTGTCTTGCTATTGCAGATCGTGACCGTGGCGCCCGCCTGGAGCAGCATCATCGCCATCGGCTTGCCGACAATGTTCGACGCACCGATCACCACGGCCACCGCGCCGCGCAGCGGAAAGTCCACGGATTCGAGCATCTTCATGCAGCCGTACGGCGTGCATGGACGGAACAGGGGGGCGCCTGTCATCAGGGCGCCGGCATTCGACACGTGGAAGCCGTCAACGTCCTTTTCCGGCGCAATCGCTTCGAGCACTTTATGGCTGTCGATGTGCTTCGGCAGGGGCAGTTGCACAAGAATGCCGTTGATTTTCGGATCGCGGTTGAGTTCGTCGATGCGGGCGAGCAGGGTGCTCTGCGCCAGATCTGCCGGATAGCGGTCGAGCGATGAATGGAGGCCGTTGTCCTCGCACGCCTTGACCTTGTTGCGCACATAGACCTGGCTGGCCGGGTCCTCGCCGACCAGAATCACGGCAAGCCCGGGCCGATGGCCGCGAGCGGTGAGGGCGGCAGCGCGGGTGGCAACTTCGGCGCGAATACGTTTGGCGAGGGCGTTGCCGTCGATGAGGGTGGCGGTCATGATGCGTGGATATCGTGTGAAGGAAGGGGCACGGCCGAAAGGCCAGATACGGCAGCGTCGGTCAGGCGGGTGAGCGACGCAAAGACCGTATTATAACGGCGCGCCGGAACGTGCGGGCGCGAGAACCCTGCCCGGAACGGGCATCGCGACGTCGCGCCGCCGGCCGCGCCCCGAGGCACTCATGAACCGTCGCGCTTCGCAGGGCTGCCTTCGATCGCTTAACGCGCTTAGTGAGCTTGACGCGCCTGGTGCGCCTGGTGCGCTCAGCGAGCAACGTCACACCGACGCGACCGGACGCTGAGCCACCGGCCGGTGGACTGGCCCCGCGCCCGTCGCCCGGCGCGATGCCATGCATTGGGCCCGTCAGCGACCCGATCAGGGGCGAGGCGGTGCGCTGGAGCGCTTGGAGAGCGCGAGGCGGAGCAAATCAGCGACCGTGTTGACGTTGAGCTTCTCCATGATATTGGCGCGGTGCGCCTCGACCGTCTTGATGCTGATGCCCAGATCGTCGGCAATTTGTTTGTTCAGGCGACCGGCGATGATGCGCTCGAGTACCTGATGCTCGCGACTCGTGAGTTTGGAGAGCAGGTCTTCCGCGGCTTGCTGCTCGCGTTGACTACTGGCGTCCTGTCGGGCCTTCGACAACATCCGTTCGACCTGGCTGCGGAGTTCCGCTTCGTCGAAAGGCTTTTCGATGAAGTCCATCGCCCCTTTCTTCATCGTATCGACCGCCATCGGCACGTCGCCATGGCCCGTCACGAAGATGATCGGGATGTTGAATTTGTTTTCGACCAATTTCTCCTGAAGCTCCAAACCGCTCATGCCGGGCATGCGCACGTCGAGAATCAGGCAGCCAAGCTGATGCCCGTTGTAATGCGAAAGAAATTCCTCGGCGCTGGCGAAGCCACGCACATGGTAACCATTGGCCTCGAGAAGCCAGCGAAGCGAGTCGCGGACCGCCTCGTCGTCATCAACGACGAAGACGGTTTCTTGTTCGATGTTGGTGTTGGGTGTTGTCATAGTCCTCCCCCGGATCCGGATGTCGTATCGCCTTCTAACCGTAACAGAATACAAAAAGTACAACCATTCCGCACGCCGTTGATGTCATTGTTTTCCACCCACAGGCGGCCGTGATGCGATTCGATGATCGAGCGGCAGATATTCAGGCCCATGCCCATGCCGTCCGACTTAGTGCTAAAGAAAGGTTCAAACAACCGTTCGATGGTGGCTTCGTCGACGCCAGGTCCATGATCGGACACCTGGAATTCGACCGATTTGTCTCGGCGCTCCACATGCAGACGCACCGTGGCGTCGCGTCGCTGGCCGGGAGGCGGCGTGTAGCCGTGCATGGCCTCCGCAGCATTCTTGAGCAGGTTCACGAGCACCTGTTCGATAAGCACCGGATCCACGTTGATCTGCGGCAGTCCTGCGGGCAGCTCGGTCACGATGCGAATGCGGCGTTTGCGCGCTTCGAGTTCGGCGAGGCCCACGGCATCTGCCACGATCTCATAAATCGACGACGATTGGCGTTTCGGTTCGCTGCGCTTCACGAACGCGCGAATCCGTTTGATGATCATGCCGGCACGAACCGCCTGCTGCGATGTTTTTTCGAGCGCGGGCAACAACGTTTCCGGTGATGTGCGTCCAGCACGCACGAGGGCTGCCGTGCCCATGCAATAGTTGTTGATGGCTGCCAGCGGCTGGTTCAGTTCGTGCGCGAGCGACGAAGCCATCTCGCCCATTGTCGTAAGGCGTCCGGTGAATTGCAGGCGTTCCTCCTCCTGCCGCGCCAGCTCTTCAGCGTGACGCCGAGCCGTAATGTCGGTCGCCACCTGCAACTGGGCGAGATGGCCGTCCACCCACTGGATATATTGACGCCGGACTTCAAACCATTTCTGGTGTGTCGGCAGATAGATTTCCTGTGTCTCTGCTGCCGTATCGGTGAGCGACGCGGCGGGCAGCCCCGCAAACGCGTCGACCATATCGATGTGATCGAGCGATGCCGGAGAGAGGTCTCCGCCGCCAGACAACTCCAGATGACCTTCCGGACGCGTACCGAACAACTGGCGGTAATAGCGATTCGCGAACAACAACTCCGCCTTGTCGACGGCCAGGACCGACACAGATGCGTCGAGGCTCTCGAGCACGGTCGTAAACCGCTCGTGTGCTGCGGCGAGTTCCTCGCGCGCCCGCTTCGGCTCGCTGATGTCGGTCAGCGACGACATCCAGCCGGTCTGGCGGCCGTGCGCATCCACGAGTGGCGAAACGAACATGCGCGCGTAGAAGATGGTGCCATCCTTGCGCTGCACGCGAATTTCAAAGCCGTGCGAGGGCGCCTTGCCGCGCAGCGTCATGTCGATGCGACGCTGCATTTCGTGGATGTCGTCCTTCGGCCAGTACGGATAGGGGGGCGCCCGATACATGAGATCGGCCTCTTCCCAGCCTGTCATTCGGCAGAACGCGGGGTTCACATAAGTGATGTGGCCCTGAAGGTCGAGCACGCGCATGCCGATGACGATGGAGTTTTCCATTGCGCGTCTGAACGACGTCTCGTTGAACAGCGCCTGCTGGGCCTCGAACCGCTGGCGCGTATGCCGCCACAGACTCCAGAGGCTCCAGAGAACGAAGCAGGACAACCCGGCAATCAGCCAGACCAGTGTGTTGTTGACGAAGTTGCCGACCGCCGGATATGAATAGATCCGCACGGCCAGACTGTGCCCGGGCGGATCGAGGAGCAACTCATATGAGACGTCGCGCGGTAGCGGCGGGCGTGTCGATGTCGTCGCCAACTCGTTGTTGTGCGTGTCGATGAACGATACCTTGAACTTGTCGCCAAGCTCCTGCGGCAACTCGTGGATCAACAGGCCTTCGACCGAATAGACCGCGCTGATCGTGCCGAGGAATTCGCGCTCGCGCAGCACGGGCACTTGCACGACGATGTAGCTTGCACCCGAGGCGTCGTAAATCAGTGTGGAGTATGCCGATCGGCGAGAGTCGCGAGCGGCGCGAAACGCGACCAGCAGTTCGTCCTCCATCGGATGCTGTGCCGAGCCTTGCAGGCGAGACGCAAACGCGGAGTCGGCCGGCAGTGCCCATTTCGGGCGCTGTGAGGCATCCAGCCAGTTCATGAAGACGATGTCCGCATGATTCTGCATCAGTTCGCTCGCGGTATTCTGGAAGTGCGTAACGTCCTGCGGCTTTGCCGCCGTATCGCGCGCCAGGGAACTGATCTGGTCCTGAATGGCCAGCATGTTGAGGCGAATCTGCTGCTGTGCCCATGCCACATTCCGATACAACGTGTCCTGCTGCTGCTCCGTCTCCCGGCGATTCAGGCTCCACAGGATCAGACTCATCACCACCAGGAAGATCACAATGGAGACGAGCGGGACCAACAAGTAGTAGTGCGACTCCGCGAACCCCTGCAACCAGCGGTTCGAGCGGGCAGACGTAGCGGCGGACCGGGACGGCGGAGCGGAGTTGGCAAGGCGTGGCGAAAGCATGGCGAGATTGTAGCGCAGGCCGGCCGGTTTCCCGCTGCCGCAATGTGGCGCAGATTGCTTTTCGGAAGCGTCCGAACTTTTCGTTAAGAATGCAGCGCAAAGTGCTGTTGAGACCGATCGGTACGCGCCCAGATCGTGGTGTGATAGCACCAGCAACCCATTGATTTTATGTGCACCGCAGCAGAATTCCGTATTATGAAATTTACTATCGTAATCTGAAATTTCGCTTGCGAAGCCAGGAGTAACCTTCGTACAATGCCCCCGTGAAAATGCCGGTGGCCCGTACATGAAGCGGGTATCGACCGTTACGCCAACCCGCTAACGACAGACAAGGAGACACCATGTCCGCCGTACCTGAAGAAGCTCTGAAGATCGTATCCCCTGCGGACGTCGATCCCCAAGAAACGCAAGAATGGCTGGCCTCGCTGGAAGGCGTGCTGGCTGCCGAGGGTCCGGAACGTGCCCACTATCTGCTCGAAAAGCTGATCGAGTTCGCTCGCATCAACGGCGAACATCACCCGTTCTCGGCCAACACGCCCTACATCAATACCATCCCCGTCGATCAGCAAGCACATATTCCGGGCGATCAGGATGTCGAGCACACGATCCGCTCGTACACCCGCTGGAATGCGATCGCGATGGTGTTGCGGGCCGGCAAGGACACGAACGTTGGTGGCCACATTGCGTCGTTTGCCTCGGCGGCAACGCTCTATGACGTCGGCTTCAACCACTTCTGGCATGCGCCTTCCGACAAGCACGGTGGCGACCTGGTCTTTGTGCAGGGCCACTCGTCGCCGGGTGTGTACAGCCGCGCGTTCCTGCTGGGCCGTCTGGAAATGACGCAGCTCGAGAACTTCCGTCAGGAGGTGGACGGCGGTGGCTTGTCGTCGTATCCGCACCCGTGGCTGATGCCTGATTTCTGGCAGTTCCCCACGGTGTCGATGGGCCTGGGTCCGATCATGGCGATCTATCAGGCTCGCTTCATGAAGTACCTCCAGTCGCGCAACATCGTGCAGACCGACGGCCGCAAGGTCTGGGCTTTCCTCGGCGACGGGGAGACGGATGAGCCGGAATCGCTGGGCGCGATCGGCATGGCCGGTCGCGAGCAGCTCGACAATCTCGTGTTCGTGATCAACTGCAACCTGCAGCGCCTGGACGGCCCGGTGCGCGGTAACGGCAAGATCATCCAGGAACTCGAATCGGAATTCCGCGGCGCTGGCTGGAACGTCATCAAGGTGATCTGGGGTAGCCGCTGGGATTCGCTGCTCGCGCGCGACAAGAAGGGCCTGCTCATGAAGCGCATGATGGAGTGCGTGGACGGCGAGTACCAGACGTACAAGTCGAAGGACGGTGCCTACGTTCGCGAGAACTTCTTCAACTCTCCGGAGCTGAAGGCGATGGTCGCCGACTGGTCCGACGAAGACATCTGGGCGCTGAACCGGGGCGGCCACGATCCGCATAAGATCTACGCAGCCTACCAGGCGGCCACCCAGCACAAGGGGCAGCCGAGTGTCATTCTGGCCAAGACCATCAAGGGTTACGGCATGGGTGAAGCCGGACAGGCCATGAACATCACCCACCAGCAGAAGAAGATGCCGGTGGAGTCGCTCAAGAAGTTCCGCGATCAGTTCAAGTTGCCGATCCCGGACGATCAGATCGGCGAGGTGCCGTACCTGCAGTTCGAAGAGGGCTCGAAGGAACTGGAATACATGCGTGCTCGCCGCATGGAACTGGGCGGCTATCTGCCGCAGCGCCGCACCAAGGCGGCTTCGCTGCCGGTGCCCGCGCTGTCCGCGTTCGACGCGCTGCTCAAGGCGACGGCCGAAGGCCGCGAGATTTCCACGACCATGGCGTTCGTGCGTATTCTCAATGTGCTGCTCAAGGATACGACGCTGGGTCAGCGCATCGTTCCGATCGTGCCGGATGAGTCCCGCACCTTCGGCATGGAAGGCCTGTTCCGTCAGATCGGTATCTGGAGCCAGGTCGGCCAGCGTTACATCCCGCAGGATCAGGATCAACTGATGTTCTACAAGGAATCCGAGAACGGTCAGATTCTGCAGGAAGGCATCAACGAAGCCGGCGGTATGTGCGACTGGATCGCTGCCGCGACGTCTTATTCGACGCACGGCGAGACGATGATCCCGTTCTACATCTTCTATTCGATGTTCGGCTTCCAGCGCATCGGCGATCTGGCATGGGCGGCGGGCGACATGCGCGCGCGTGGTTTCCTCGTGGGCGGCACGGCCGGTCGGACGACCCTGAACGGCGAAGGGCTGCAGCACGAAGACGGTCACTCGCTGCTGTGGGCGTCGTCGATCCCGAACTGCCTGCCGTACGATCCGACGTTCGCGTACGAGCTCGCCGTGATCGTTCAGGACGGTCTGCGCCGCATGGTGCAGGACCAGGAAGACGTGTATTACTACCTGACCGTGATGAACGAAAACTACCCGCACCCGGCCATGCCGGAAGGCGTGGAGCAAGACATCCTGAAGGGGATGTACGCGTTCCGTCGAGGTGCGGACACGGGCAAAGCGCCGCGCGTGCAACTGCTGGGTTCGGGCACGATCTTCAATGAAGTGATTGCTGCTGCCGAAATGCTCAAGAACGATTGGGGCGTCGAATCGGATCTGTGGAGCTGCCCGAGCTTCACGGAGCTGGCCCGCGAAGGCAACGACGTAGCGCGCTACAATCTCCTGCATCCGACCGAGACGGCACGTCTGTCGCATGTCGAGAAGTGCCTGAACGACACGCGGGGTCCGGTCATTGCATCGACGGACTACATCCGTACGTATGCCGACCAGATTCGTCCGTTCGTGCGTGGCCGTTACGTGGTGCTCGGCACCGATGGCTATGGCCGCTCGGATACGCGTGAGAAGCTGCGTCACTTCTTCGAGGTGGATCGTAACTGGGTCACGGTGGCTGCGCTCAAGGCACTGGCCGATGAAGGCGCTCTGCCGGCAGGCAAGGTCGCCGAAGCGATTGCCAAGTACAACCTGGATCCGAACAAACCCAACCCGATGACCGTCTAAAGGCCGCTTCGCGCGGTGTGCGCGACCGCCAGCCGCTTCAGCAGCGGCCAGCGGGGGGGCACGCCGCACGTCAAGCGCAGCCTCGAGGAGACTGTGGAAAATGAGTCAAGTGATCGAAGTGAAAGTCCCGGATATCGGTGACTTCAAGGACTTGCCCGTCATCGACGTGCTGGTCAAGGCGGGCGACAAGATCGATGCCGAGCAGGCCCTGATCACGCTGGAATCGGACAAGGCCACGATGGATGTGCCGAGCCCGGCCGCTGGCATCATCAAGTCGCTGAGCCTGAAAGTTGGCGACGAAGTATCGGAGGGTTCCCTCATTCTGACGCTCGAGACCGTGAACGGCTCGGGTGCCCAAGCGAGCGCTGCCGCGGCCCCCGCACCTGCGCCCACGCCGGCCCCGGCCCCGGCCCAGCAAGCGACCTCATCGCGCGCTGCGCCCGCCGCTTCGGCAACTGCCGCGGCGGCCAGCGGCGGCGCAACCCAGATCGACGTGAAGGTGCCGGACATCGGCGGCTACGACGACGTGCCTGTGATCGATGTGCTGGTCAAGGTGGGCGATACCGTTACCGCCGAGCAATCGCTCGTCACGCTGGAGTCCGACAAGGCGTCGATGGACGTGCCGAGTCCGGCCGCAGGGGTGGTCAAGGAACTGAAGGTCAAGGTTGGCGACACCGTGTCGGAAGGCTCGTTGATCATCGTGCTCGAAGGCGCTGCCGCCGCCGTTGCCGCGCCAGCCAAGGCTGCTGCACCGGCGGCCGCCCCCGCCCCGGCCCCAGCCGTGCAAAGCGTGGCACCTGCCGCGCCGTCGCCGGCTGCCGCATCGGCGCCTGCCGCCATTCCCGAAGCCGCGCCGAGTACTCAGCCGATCAGCCATGCCAGTCCTTCCGTGCGCAAGTTCGCTCGCGAGCTGGGTGTGGATGTCACGCGAGTGAAGGGCACCGGTCCGAAGGGGCGTGTGATCGTTGAAGACGTGCGCAATTTCGTCAAGAACGCACTCGCGGGCAATAATAACAATCGCCCGGCCGCTGCGGGCGCCGCGTCGGCGGGCGGTGGCGAACTGAATCTGCTGCCGTGGCCGAAGATCGACTTCTCGAAGTTCGGTCCGGTCGAGCCGAAGGCGCTTTCGCGCATCAAGAAGCTTTCGGGGGCGAACCTGCATCGCAACTGGGTCATGATTCCGCACGTCACGAACAACGACGAAGCGGATATCACCGAACTCGAAGCGTTCCGCGTGCAGTTGAACAAGGAAAACGAAAAGGCCGGCGTCAAGGTGACGATGCTCGCTTTCGTCGTGAAGGCCTGCGTCATGGCCCTGAAGAAGTTCCCGACGTTCAACGCGAGCCTCGACGGCGACAACCTCGTCTTCAAGCAATACTTCCATATCGGTTTCGCGGCCGACACGCCGAACGGGCTCGTGGTGCCGGTCGTTCGCGACGCCGACAAGAAGGGGGTGTTCGAGATCGCGCGCGAGACCTCGGAGTTGGCGAAGCTCGCCCGCGAAGGCAAGCTCAAGCCCGATCAAATGCAGGGCGGGTGCTTCTCGATCTCGTCGCTCGGCGGTATCGGCGGCACAACCTTCACGCCGATCATCAATGCACCGGAAGTGGCGATTCTGGGGCTGTCGCGTTCCTACCAGAAGCCGGTGTGGGACGAACGCAAGCAACAGTTCCTGCCGCAACTGACGCTGCCGCTGTCGCTGTCGTACGATCACCGCGTGATCGATGGCGCCGAGGCCGCACGCTTTAACGCCTACCTGGGACAACTGTTGCAGGACTTCCGCCGCGCAATGCTGTAATGGCAAGCGCCGTCGGCCGCGCGCAAGCGCAAGCCGGCGGCACGCGCGTAAAAGCTTCGGGATCTGGACGGAGAAGGTATCGTGACCACCGTGGTAGTCGTCAAGAAGGCGGGTGAGATTGCCATTGCCGCCGATTCGCTCGTCACGTTCGGCGATACAAGGCTGTCGCAATCGTATGAGGAAAATCGCAAGGTTTTTCTTGTGGGCGATTCCTACGTCGGTCTGGCGGGCACGACCGCGCACTTTCCGGTCATGCGTGCGATTCTTTCCGGCATGGCGGACGAATGCCGTTTGCATTCGCGCGATGAAGTGTTCCGCACTTTCTGCCGCGTTCATCAGAAGCTCAAGGAAGAGTATTTCCTCAACACCAAGGAAGAGGAAGACGATCCGTACGAGTCGTCGCAGATTACTTGTGTGATCGCGAATCCGACAGGCATCTACGGGGTCTATTCCTATCGGGAAGTGTTTGTTTTCGATCGGTTCTGGGGGATCGGTTCGGGGCGCAGTTTTGCGCTCGGCGCCATGTATGCCCTCTACGACCAGGATCTGAGTGCCAGCGCCATTGCCGAAGCGGGCGTAAAGGCCGGTGCGGAGTTCGACAAGAGTTCCGCCGGCCCTTTTCAGGTGCACGCGTTTCCGATCGATACCACCATCAAGTCATAAATGCGACAGGGAGACCCCGCATGAGTCTCATTGAAGTCAAAGTGCCGGATATCGGCGCAGAGGGCGTAGATGTCATCGAAGTGATGATCAAGCCCGGCGACAAGATCGCCAAGGATGCTTCGCTCATTACGCTGGAATCCGACAAGGCGTCCATGGAAGTCCCGTCGGAAGTGTCGGGCACCGTGAAGGAAGTGAAGATCAAGGTCGGCGACAAGGCCAGCCAAGGCACGTTGATTGCGCTCGTCGAAGCCGACGGCGCAGGTGTCGCCAACGCCGCAGCCCCGACAGCGGCTCCCGCTGCTGCGGCACCGGCCGCGCCCACCGCACCGGTCGCTCAGCCCATCGCCTCGGCGCCGGCGCCGGCCAAGCATGATGGCGGCGCGGACACCGAGTGCGACGTGCTCGTATTGGGCGCCGGTCCTGGCGGCTATTCGGCCGCGTTCCGCAGCGCCGACTTGGGGCGCAAGACGGTGCTCGTCGAGCGCTATGCCGCACTGGGCGGCGTGTGCCTGAATGTAGGTTGCATCCCGTCGAAGGCGCTGCTCCATACGGCCGCTGTTCTCGAAGAGGCGCAATCGCTCGGCCATCACGGCGTTTCGTTTGCGAAACCCGAGATCGACCTCGACAAGCTGCGTGCCTACAAGGAAAGCGTAGTTGGCAAGCTCACGGGCGGTCTGGCCGGCATGGCCAAGATGCGCAAGGTCGAAGTGGTTCGCGGGGTGGGTACCTTCCTCGATCCGAACCACATGGAAATCGTCGCCGACGATGGCAGCAAGCGCACGGTGAAATTTGCGCAGGCCATCATCGCTGCGGGATCGCAATCGGTGAAGTTGCCATTTCTGCCAGAAGATCCGCGCATCGTTGATTCGACCGGCGCACTCGAACTGCGTCAACTCCCCAAGAAGATGCTCGTCATTGGTGGCGGCATCATCGGCCTGGAAATGGCAACGGTGTATAGCGCCCTGGGCGCCGAGATCGACGTCGTGGAAATGCTCGATGGCCTGATGCAAGGCGCAGACCGCGATTTGGTCAAGGTCTGGGAAAAGATGAACACGAAGCGCTTCGGCCGCGTCATGCTCAAGACCAAGACCGTGGGTGCCGAGGCCAAGGCCGATGGCATCTACGTGAAGTTCGAGGGCGAGGCGGCTCCGGCGGAGCCGCAGCGTTACGACCTGGTGCTGGTCGCGGTGGGGCGCAGCCCGAATGGCAAGAAGATCGGTGCCGAGAACGCTGGCGTGGCAGTGGGCGATCGCGGTTTCATTTCGGTCGACAAGCAGATGCGCACCAACGTACCGAATATCTTCGCGATCGGCGACATCGTCGGCCAGCCGATGCTGGCCCACAAGGCAGTGCACGAAGCCCACGTAGCCGCCGAGGCTGCAGCGGGCGAGAAGGCCTATTTCGACGCAGTCCAGATTCCGTCAGTGGCCTACACCGATCCGGAGGTGGCTTGGGCCGGCAAGACGGAAGATCAATTGAAAGCCGAAGGCGTCAAGTACGGTCGGGCTGTGTTCCCGTGGGCAGCATCGGGCCGTGCCATCGCGAACGGGCGTGATGAGGGCTTCACCAAGTTGCTGTTCGACGAAGAGACGCATCGCATCGTGGGCGGCGCGATCGTCGGCACGCACGCGGGCGATCTGATCGGCGAAATCTGCTTGGCTGTCGAAATGGGCGCCGATGCCGTCGACATCGGCAAGACGATTCACCCCCATCCGACACTGGCCGAGTCGATTGGCATGGCAGCGGAGATTTACGAAGGAGTTTGCACCGACGTACCGCCGCCTCGCAAGAAGTAACGCGCGTCGGCGTTGGCGCGTGCATCGATGCATGTCGAGTGCACGCGTTGTCGGCCGGTGCAGTTGCGGACTTCCGTCGTTGCACGTTGCGGCCGACGGCGGATGCCGAAACACGAACCGCCATTTCGCTGAGGGATGGCGGTTTTTTATATGCGATCGAAAAAGAAAACCCGGCGCGAGGCCGGGTTTGAGCGGTACCTGCAGTACCAAAGCGACAACGGGTTGCCGTCGCATCACCTTGGGGGAGTGCAGCGGCAAGCGTCCAAAGGGTTCTCGCGAAAGCCTGCAGGACGCTATCGATTACTTCTTGGCGCTGGCGGCACGCGATGCTTGAGCAGCCGCCTTCGACGCGACGTTGGTCGCGGCAGCGAAGTTCGTCTCAGCCATTTCAACGGCCTGCTTCGTGGCCTTCTGGACGCTGTCGAACGCGCTGTTGGCAGCCGACAAGGCCGACTTGGCCAGTGCAACGGCAGACTCCGAACCGGCCGGGGCATTCTTGGCCAGGTTGTCGAACAGCGCTTGCACGTTCTGCGAGCTTTCGGCCAGTTGGGCTTCCGCTACCTTGGTCACCTCGGCTTGCGTCGACGAAGCGATTTCATACAGGTGACGACCATACGCGAGCGCCTTTTCGGCGGCCGGCTGGACGAGGTTGGCTTGCAGCGCGAGCAGCTCTTGCGCATCTTTCACAGCGAAAGCCTTCTGCGCGGTGGAGGCGGACTCGGCCAGCGATGCCTTGACGGCTTGCAGGTTCAGTTCGACGAGCTTTTCCACGCCTTCGAAGGCTTTGTTGGTCAGGCCAAACAGGGTTTCGAAATTGGCTTTGTGGGCAGCAGCGAGTTGTTCAGGGGTCAGAAACGACATGGCGTTCTCCTATGGTGTCATACACAACATATCGACCCACTCCGTGTTCGCTGGTCGGTTCTCACCTTATCTTGGTGAAAACACGGTTGGGGCCTCTCGATTAAGTGCGATCTCTTTTGTGCATCGCACAATTGCAAGTGTAGAGATTTTCGCCTGGCTGTCAAGTCTTTTTTGTGCGCCGCAACAATTCAACAAAAGCTTACAAAATCAAAAGGTTGAGGTGCCGTAGAGAAGGTAGGAAGCCGCGTTGCGGCGAATTATCGGCACCCGCCGGAAAGCCTTGATTGGTGCGGCTCTGCACCTTTTTGGCGCTCGGCGCACCAAGCGTGGCAATGGTACTATCGACGCGTTCCGGCACTTGCGGGACGGCAACGCGCGCGAGTGCCTGACACGTTCCGGAGCAGGCTGGCGCGTTCCATTCGCCAGTGCCGAAGTCGTTCAACGCCTTTTTGCGTGCCGCACCCGCCGGCCATTCGCATCGATGCAAGCGTTTTTCAGCGACCATTTCGTCCTGCCGCTGCCGCCCGGGCATCGGTTTCCCATGGAGAAGTACGCCCGACTTCGCGAGCGCGTCGCTGGCGAATTGCCGCAAGTCGTATTGGCCGAGGCGATGCCCGCAGACGACGTGATGCTCGGCCGCGTTCATACGCTTGAGTACGTGCGCCGAGTGAGCGCAGGCACGCTGGATCCGAAAGAGCAGCGCCATATCGGATTTCCATGGTCGCCGCAGATGGTCGAGCGTTCGCGACGCTCGACGGGGGCGACAGTGGCGGCGTGTCGCGCCGCACTTGTCGATGGCGTGGCCGCGAATCTCGCTGGCGGAACGCACCACGCCTACGCCGATCGTGGCGAAGGATTCTGTGTGTTCAATGATGCTGCCGTGGCGGCCCGCACGATGCAGGCCGAACTCGGTCCCGGTACGCGTGTCGCGATCATTGATCTCGACGTGCATCAGGGCAACGGCACGGCGGCCATCTTCGAGCACGATGCGAGCGTTTTCACGTTGTCGCTGCATGGCGAGCACAATTACCCGTTTCGCAAGGCGAGCAGTGATCTCGACGTGGGACTGCCCGACGGTTGCGGCGACGACGCGTATCTGGTCGCGCTTGGCCACGCGCTGACCGATCTCTTCGCGCAGTTCACGCCGACGCTCGTGATTTATCTCGCGGGTGCCGATCCGCTGGAAAACGACCGGCTTGGCCGACTGGCACTCACTCACGATGGCTTGCTCGCCCGTGACCGTCGTGTGCTGACGGCATGCGCCGAGCGAGGTTTGCCAGTGGCGATTGCCATGGCGGGCGGCTATGGTCGCGACATCGAACAGAGCGTCGCGGCCCATTTCGCGACCATCCGCCTCGCCAGTCAGTTCCAGCGCGCGTGCCGCCGTGCAATCCCTGCGTCGGCAGGCGGTGCCCTCGTATGAGCGAGCACCGGACTGTGCCCCATCCTCCTGCGTCGTCGGACGGTGGCCGCGCGGCCGAGCGTGCCGGGCGCATGGCCGTCTGGCGCGCGACCATGCCATGGTGGTTCGTGCTGATCTGGAGCACGGGCTTTATCGTGGCCAAGTACGGCATGCCGAATGCCGAGCCGCTCACCTTTCTCGCGCTGCGCTTTGGCGGCACGCTGATCGTCATGTTGCCTATCGCCTTGTTGACGCGTACGCCATGGCCGAAGCGCCGCGTCGATGCGCGACAGACGGGGCCCGTCGAGCGCATCGACTGGCGACTCATCGCGCACCTCGCGGTCTCCGGCACGCTGATCCAGGCGGTGTATCTGGGCGGCGTATGGGCGGCGATAAAACAAGGGGCGCCCGCAGGTCTGGCGGCGTTGATCGTCGGCATTCAACCGTTGTTGACGGCACTCTTCGCACGCGTGGTCGGCGAGCCGGTGTCGCGACGTCAATGGCTCGGTTTGCTGTGCGGATTCGCTGGCGTTGGACTGGTGGTGGCCAACAAGGTCGGTGTGCGCGGCATCGGTGTGCACACGGTCGCTTTGTGCGTCCTGAGTCTGGTCGCGATCACCGCCGGCACGCTCTATCAAAAGCGATTTTGCGCACAGTTCGATCTGCGTGTCGGCACGCTCGTGCAGTTCGGCGCGGCCTTTGCCGTGACGCTGCCCGCCGCGTGGGCCCTCGAGACCATGCAGGTGCGCTGGAATGCTGAAATGATCGGCGCGCTCGTGTGGTCGGTGCTGGCGCTTTCGATCGGTGCGATTTCGCTGTTGTTCCTGCTGATTCGGCATGGCGCTGCAACCAAGGTCTCCAGCCTCATGTATCTGACGCCACCGACGACCGCCGTCATGGCCTGGCTGCTGTTCGGCGAGACGCTGTCTCCCCTGAGCGCTGCCGGGATGGTTGTCGCGGCCCTCGGCGTTGCGCTCGTGATCGAGCGTCGGGCGATGCCTGCCGCGTCGGCGTCATGAGCGCGGCGGTAGGTCCATTTCTTTCGTCATTTGCGATGAGCATGCGCTTATGAAACAACACCATCCAAGTGCGCAAGCCGCGCCAACATCGGTGCAGGACAACGCCGCCGCCGGCTTGCGCATCGAAGCCGCGACCGGGGAAGGCCCGGGTCGCCCGGCGGTCATCGATAACCCCGATCTGTGCGTGGGATATGTCGATGAGGCGATTCGCAGCCGGCGCTCGATTCGCGCTTACTTACCCACGCCTGTGCCGCAAGCGAGCGTCGCGGACATTCTCGCGGTGGCGTCGCGTGCGCCATCGGGCAGCAACATTCAGCCGTGGCAGACCTATGTGTTGACCGGCGAGTCGCTGAAGTCGTTGACGTCGCGTCTGCTTGAGGCATTCAACGATCCGGCGCAGCGGTTGATGCATCAGGAGGAGTACGCCTATTACCCGCGCGAGTGGAGTGAGCCCTATCAGGCGCGGCGTCGCAAGGTCGGCTGGGATTTATACGGTCTGCTGGGCATTGGGCGTGCCGACAAGGATCGCATGCAGAGCCAGCATGCGCGTAACTTCACCTTCTTCGATGCGCCGGTGGGTTTGATCTTCACGATCGATCGGCATCTGGAGCAGGGGAGCTGGCTGGACTACGGCATGTTCCTGCAAAGCGTGATGGTTGCGGCACGGGCGCGAGGACTCGACACCTGCCCGCAGGCAGCGTTTGCCACTTTCCACCGCGTGATTGCTGCAGAACTGCGGCTCCCGGAGACTCGAATGGTCGTGTGCGGCATGGCGTTGGGGTATGCGGACCCGAACGCCGTTGAAAACCGGCTTGTTACCGAGCGTGCGCCCCTGAATGACTGGGCGCATTTTCTGTCGTAGCGAGCCTTGGTGACTTGTCATTAATTGGCAATTTGTTGCGAATGTGCGATTTGGCGCGTTGCGCTGCACAAAACTGCCAGATGCCGGTTTAAGTATTTCAGCTAAGTCATTCATATTGCTTATTTTTTGGGAAGTTACTAAACTTCTCCCAAACTCGTTGCCTGCCAACCTTACACGACCCCAATCTATGTTCGCGATCACGACTCTTGCGCGTCTGTGCCGCTCCCGCCTCTGGGGGGCTGCCGTCGTGGCGATCTCGCTCGCCGCCGGTGCCCCGGCAGTCGTTCACGCCGCTGGTAAGACGAGCATTTGCTCGCCCAAGACGGCCAAGACTGCAGCCCAGAAGCGCGCGTGTGCCAATCCCAAGGCGATGAAATCCGTCGCCGCTTCCAAACCCGGTGTCAAACGTGCGGTTGTCACGACTGCATCGCGCGAGACCAAGCACGCAAGGGCCGGCGGCAAGGTGCGAAAGCTTGCTGCCGTCGACTACCGGGAAGCCTCCGCCAAGCGCGTGGCCGTCAAGCGTGTCGTTTTCAAGAACGGCAAACGCCACGTCGTAACCTCGTACCGAACCGTCAACTTCGTGCCGCAGGCACAGGAGCGTCTGTCGACGGGACGCGCGTTCGGTCTGCACGAATCGCCTGACGCCTTGGCGCTGCGCTCTTCGGTCGCCTATGTCGTCGACGAGCGCACGGGCGAATCGCTGTTCGACAAGAATTCCCATGCCGTGCTGCCGATCGCGTCGATCTCGAAATTGATGACGGCAATGGTGTCGCTCGATGCCGGCATTCCGATGACCGACATGATGGAAGTGACGGACGACGATCGCGATTACGAGAAGGGCACGGGGTCGCGCCTGTCGGTGGGGTCGCGCCTGTCGCGCGAAGACATGCTTCACATCGCGCTGATGTCGTCGGAGAATCGTGCGGCCGCTGCGCTCTCGCGTTATTTCCCGGGAGGGCGTCCGGCGTTCCTGGCGGCGATGAACCGCAAGGCGAAGCAACTCGGCATGAACGACACGCACTTCAACGATCCGACCGGGCTCTCGAGCCAGAACGTATCGAGCGCGCGCGACCTGGTCAAGATGGTCAAGGCCGCATATCAGTACCCGATGATTCGCCGCTTCTCGACGGACAGCAATTACGACGTCAATACCGGTCGTCGTGAGCTGCACTATGTCAGCACGAATCACCTGATCGGTCATCCGGGGTGGGAAATCGGTCTGCAGAAGACAGGCTACATCAATGAAGCGGGTCAGTGCCTCGTGATGCAGGCCAACGTCGAAGGCCGTCCGGTGATCATAATTCTGCTGGATTCGACGGGTAAGTATTCGCGCTTTGCCGACGCTGCGCGCGTTCGCAAGTGGCTGCTGGAAGGCGGCGGCGCTGCACCGCAACGCACGGCAGGGACGACCCCGACCGCACAAGTCGCAACCAACAACGAACACGCCCTGTAAGTCGTGCTGCGCTGAGTTGCGCGACGCGCGTCGCGCAAGCGGCCAGGTAAAGGCGCTCCCTCGGGAGCGCCTTTTGTTTTCTCCAGGCCGCCTTCGCAAGGTTCGTCGGATACGTTGTGTCGGCACCGCCCGCCCGTACGCAGGCAATCCTCAATGCCGATGTCCTCCATCGGCCGCAGGGATGTCGCCGATTAGCGGAGCTTGGCGCCGATTCGGATTATTCGGCCGTCGCGACCTGCGACACACCGCCGGCGACATCCGGCTTCGGCGCGTGAAAGCCCAGCGACGCGGAAATCGCGAGCGCCGTCTCGTTCAGATTGGCGAGCCACGCATCCTGCAAGCGGTCGGCCGGCGCAGACAGCGAGAGTCCCGCGACGAGCTTGCCGCTGTCGTCATAGATCCCGGCCGCGATACAGCGAACGCCCAGTTCGAGTTCCTCGTTGTCGCGCGCATAGCCGGACTTGCGCACATGGTTCAGTTCGCGCTCGAGCTTTTGCAGATCGGTGATGCTGTTGCGCGTATGGCCCGACAGGCCGGTGCGCGTGGCGTAGGCGCGTACGCGCGCAGCCTCGTCGGCGGCGAGGAAGAGCTTGCCGACCGAGGTGAGGTGCAAGGGCGCGTGACCGCCGATGGCACGCACCACCTGCATGCCCGAGCGTTCGCTGTACGCGCGTTCGATATAGACGATTTCGTCGCCCTGGCGCACCGACAGGTTGACCGTTTGCCCGGTCATGCGGTGCAGGCCGCGCATGGGCGTGAGCGCCGCATCGCGCACCGACAGTCGCGCTTTGACCAAATTGCCAAGCTCCAGCAGGCGCATGCCCAGACGATACGTGCCCGGATCGCAACGATCGACAAAGCGGCAGGCCACCATGTCGTTCAAGATGCGGTGCGCGGTGGACGGATGAAGTTCGGTGGCGTGCGCCAAATCCTTGAGACTGACGGGATCGGCATGCGCAGCAAGTGCATCGAGCAAACGCATCATGCGCTCGATGACCTGAATTGACGTGCGCGATTCCGTACCTTGACTGCCTTCGTCTTTCATGGGGGAGGACTGAGTTTCGTATAGCGTCGATTCTATATCATATTGTGAAAAATTCGCGGACTTCGCTTAGAGGAGTTATGCGAAAAACGACGCCACGCGTCGATGCGTCGACCGCAGGCGGCCTCGACGGCGGTCCGGCGACCGTTCGCGATCGTCGGTCGATGTATCCAGCGACGCGTGACGGGCGTGTCACAGGAAAGCGTCGCTGCCGCCGTAACGGCTGACAGAAACCGAAAGTGGTCTTTCGCTTGGGCGCTTACCATTGGCTGGCCATTTAATTCGGTATCCGGCCGAATCGGGAGATGTGGTCGATACCCTCAAGGAGGCGCTTGGAATGCATGGGTATGTTTTTGCGCCGGCGGCAGCGACATGGCCGCAGCGAAAGTGCGAGTTGAAGCGGGCGGCAGCCACGGGCGGCAAATCGATTGCCGAGAAGCACGCGGAAATCGTCGAGCAGTTTCAGCAGATCGCCAACACGAAGGCGCAGTTGGGAATGAATTGCGACGCGATTTCTCATCTGGAAAACGCATTCTTGTCGACCTATAAGAAAGCGACCTCGGGCTACTGGGGAGGGGGGCTTTGGGACGGGTTCTACCGATATGCATCCAACTCTAGCCGTCAGGGCTTGTACTTCCTGGTTGGCGAGCAGTTGCATGATCGCAATATCGAGCGTCTCACGCCGTCTGCCCGACGGTTTTCGATGATCCTGGGGCATTTGGCAGATGCACTGCGTCAGGAAGAAGCGATAGTGCGCAAATGCGGCGAGATGGCCGCGCGGTCAACTTCGCTTGCGAATGCAACATTTGAAGACATTGATGCGGAGAGGGAGGCGTACGCAAAGATTGGGGCAGCGTTTATGGATGCCCTGGCCGACATCGAGCAATGCCTGGACGCTGTGCGCGAGACGATCAGGCGCGGGTCCAAGGAAGTGTGGCCGGACAAGAAGCATTTTGGGAAGCGCTTCGCTATTTCGGCGGCGCTTTATTGCGTAGCGGGCGGCATTGCGATTGCGGCACTGATTACGTCGAGTGGCGTTCTGGCCATCGTCGGGCTGGCGTTGACGATGGTGATTCGTGCCGTCAGTCTGGGGAGCATTCGCGGCTTTGACCGTGAACGGGGGTGGAAGTCTATCGAAAGTCTGTTGGCGAGTACAAAGCAACTCATTGAAACGGAGGGGGCAACGATGAGAACGTATTTGGATATAAGCGACCGGCGCGCCGCGCTGGCACGAGAAGACATGGTGTGGGATCTGCTCAAGGACGTGAGGACTCAGGCGCGACACCTCAATGGCCGGGTCAGCAGCATGGCCGAACAAGTCGCGAGCGTCGCTTCGGGTATGGACTCGTTGCAAGATACCGTCGACGCCGTGCAGAGCGACGTCGGGCAGCAATCCCGGGTGCTGAACACGACGCAAGAGACATTGACGACGGGCTTCGGCGCCGTTGAGCGCAAGCTCGACGAGTTCAGAAGGGATCTGCAGCGCCTGTCGAATCTGCAAGAGACCGCGTCAATGCGCGCGGCGCTGGTGGCGCTCTCCAGATTTCCGGCTGCTGAGGTGCCGCGCAGCAACCGGACGATGCCAGAGCGCGCGCATTCCTGGAGTCCATATACGCACGGCGGCGCCCGCAGAGCGTAGCCGGCCGGGAACGTTCGCGCGCATCTGCGCGATATGCGGGAATCCACGCTGGGCCGGACCGGCCCAGCGTCTTATAATGGCGCATTATTCCCGGAACGAGGATTCCTCCAATGCGCGTCGGACTCTTTGTCACGTGTCTGATCGACATGATGCGTCCTGAGATCGGTTTCTCGACGCTCAAGCTGCTTGAGACAGCGGGCTGCGAGGTCGTGATTCCCGCATCGCAGACTTGCTGCGGTCAGCCCGGCTACAACTCTGGCGAGCGCGCCATCGCCCGTGATCTCGCCCAGAAATTCCTCGATGAATTCGAATCGTTCGACTATGTCGTTGTGCCGTCGGGATCGTGCGGCGGGATGGTCAAAGCGCACTACGGCGACCTCTTTGCCGATGACCCCGAACTCATGGGGCGCTACGAGCGGCTGCGTCCGCGCGTGTTCGAGTTGACCGATTTTCTCGTCAACGTGCTCCACATCGAGACTGTGCCCGGCGATTACAACGGCGAAGTGACCTATCACGACGCCTGTTCCGGTCTGCGCGAACTCGGTGTCAAGGCGCAGCCGCGCGCACTGCTCGCGAGAATGCCCGGCGTGAAGCTGACCGAAATGAAGGACTGCCAGGCGTGCTGCGGCTTTGGGGGCACGTTCGCGCTGAAGTACGGCGACATCTCGACAGCCATCGTCGACGAGAAGTGCGCCAACATCGCCGCGAGCGGCGCCCCGGCCGTCGTGCTCGGCGACCTCGGGTGCATGCTCAACATCGAGGGGCGACTGCGCCGCACCGGTGACACGAAGACGCGCGTGCTGCACATTGCCCAGGTGCTCGCCGGCGATGCGTGAGCGTGCCGCAGTCCTTCCGATCTTCACGCTCGCGCGCGCGATGTCGCGCGTCGGCGGCCATCACTTCTCGTGAGTCGCGATGCAAGTTCAATCGATGCAATTCAAGGCGCGCGCCGGGCAGAAGCTCGCCGACCAGCGTCTGCAGGCCAACCTCAAGAAGCTCTCGACCAAGTTCGTGACGGCGCGTGCCGTCGCCATGGAAGAAATCGACTTCGAGGCGACGCGTGAGGCGCTCAAGGAGCGTCGCAACCGTGGGCTTGAAACCCTCGACGTGTGGCTGGAGATCTTCGAGCGCGAGGCCACCCGACGTGGTGCAACCGTGCTGTTCGCGGAATCGACGCAGGACGCAGCGCGCCTGGTTGCGGATATTGCCCGCAGGCACGACGTCAAGAAAGTGATCAAGTCGAAATCGATGGTCACGGAGGAGTTGCAGCTCAACAAGGTGCTCGCCGACATGGGCGTGCAATCGGTCGAGACCGATCTTGGCGAATACATCCTGCAGATCAACGACAACGAACCGCCCTCGCACATCATTGCGCCCGTCGTGCACAAGGACAAGGACGAAGTCGCCGACTTGTTCGCTCGCGTTCACCACAAGCCGCGCCTGACCGATATTCCGGCAATGACGCGGGAGGCCCGCGAGATGCTGCGCCCGCAGTTCCTGTCGGCGGACATGGGGGTGACCGGCGGAAATTTCCTGGTCGCCGAAACCGGTTCGGTGGCCGTGGTGACCAACGAGGGCAACGAGGGCATGTGCACGATCATGCCGCGCGTACATGTGGCCGTCACAGGTATCGAGAAGGTGCTGCCCACACTCGAAGACCTGGCAACGGCAATGCGATTGTTGCCGCGCTCGGCGACCGGACAAGGAACGTCGAACTACTTCTCGCTGCTCACCGGGACACGTGCCGAGGATGAAGTCGACGGTCCCGAACATATGTATTTCGTGCTCGTCGACGGCGGTCGCTCGGGGCTGATTGGCGGGGCGTTTCAGGAGATGCTGCGTTGCATCCGCTGCGGCGCGTGCATGAACCACTGCCCGGTCTATCAAAAGATTGGCGGCCACGCATACGGCTGGGTGTATCCGGGGCCGATGGGTTCGGTGCTTACGCCGAGTTACGTCGGGCTCGAGAAGACGCTCGATCTACCGCAGGCAGCGACCCTGTGCGGTGAGTGCAACCGCGTCTGCCCGGTGGGAATTCCGATTTCGGATCTGCTTCGCAAGCTGCGCGAGCGTCAGGTGGACCGTGGTCTGCGGCCTTGGCAGGAGCGGGCTGCGCTCGCCGCATGGGCGTTCGCTGCGCGTCGTCCGCGGCTTTACGCAACGCTCTCCGGTCTGGGCACGCGGGTGCTGAAATGGATGGGGCGTGAGCGTGGCAGCATCTCGAAGCTGCCGTTTGCTGCGGGGTGGTCCGACACGCGCGAAATGCCGTCGCCGAGCGGCAAGACGTTCCGCGCGATGTATCGCGAACGACGCGCGCCGCGATAGGCCGCGATAGGCGTGCCGTGACGCGCAATCGCCGGCGAACAGCGAACGGCGGGCGCTGGCGTCGAAGCAAGCAGCCGGGCCCCGACTTGCCGAGACAGGCAACAAAGGGCGCCGGCTTTTTTGTGCCTGCGCGCGTCAGCTCCGGGCGGGCAATGCCAGGCGCTTCTCGATGCGCCGTTGTAGCGCCGACAACCCGGTCGACAGTACCCAGTAAATGGCCGCACATGCAAGATAGAGCGGTAGTGGCTGATACGTCGACGCAATCACTTCCTGGGCAGAGCGCAGCAACTCGGTCACGGTGATGACTGAGACCAGCGACGTGTCCTTGATCAGGCTGATGAGGCTGTTGCCAAGGCTCGGCACGGCGATTCGCAGTGCTTGGGGTGCGATGACATAGCGCAGCGTTTGCCAATAGGACAGGCCAAGACTGTACGCCGCCAGCCATTGTCCTCGCGGCATGCCTTCGAGCGCGCCGCGCATGCTCTCCGAGAGATAGGCGCCGACGTTCAGGCTGAGCGTGAGCACGCCGGCGGGCGTCGGGTCGAGAGAGATGCCGATGCCGGGCAGGCCGTAATAGACGACGAAGATCTGCACGAGCAGCGGGGTGCCGCGCATGACGCTGACGTAGGCGCGAGCGATACCGCGCAATACGCGGATCTTGCCGATGCCCATGATCGCCACAAGGGTGCCGATCGCCAGACCGAACACCATCGACATGAATGCGAACTTGATCGTAAGCACGGTGCCCTGCAACAGCACAGGCATGGATTGGGCAGCGAGTTCGAATGGATTCATGGGGGGATTTCTGATGAAGTGCCGTGGGCCGGAATGAGGACGGCCGGCACCCGCGCGGTTTGCGTGGTGCCGGCCGTTACGCGACCGAAGTGCGTCGCCGCGCGGCGTGCGTCTTACTTCGCCGGTTTGGAGACATCCTCACCGAACCACTTCTGCGCGATCTTGCCGAGCGAGCCGTCCTGCTTCATGCTCGAGAGGGCGTCGTCGATGGCCTTCGCGAACTTCGGATTGCCCTTGCGGAACGGGATGCCAACCGACTGGTTCGCGCCTTGCAGCACAGCACCCGGGCGCAGTGGCAGGTTCGAGGTCTTGATCAGATACGCGAGCATCAGGCGATCGTTGAGGGCGGCATCGATGCGACCGGCAGAGAGATCGCGCAGATACTCGGGCGCGCCTGGATAGGTCCGTACGTCGATCCCCGGAACCCCTTTCGCGAGGTTATCGTAGTTGCTGCCGAGACTCACGCCGAGTTTGTGGCCCTTGAGTGCTTCGAGCGAATTGAATTCGCGCTTGTCGTCCTTACGCTGAATGAGCTGTGCGGCCGAGAAGGTGTACGGCTGACTGAAGTCGAGCGACTTCTTGCGTTCGTCGGTGATGGCAACCTGATTGACGATGACGTCGAATTTACCGGCCATGAGTCCGCCGATGATGCCGCTCCATTCCGTGGTCACGAACACAGGCTTTACGCCCAGGCGTTGGGCAACGGCTTTGGCGACGTCGACATCGAAGCCGTCGAGCTGGCCGTCGGCACCGCGATAGTTGAACGGCGGGTAAGTCCCTTCGAGACCGATTTTCAGCACGCCGGCAGATTTCACCGTATCGAGCAGGTCGGCGGCGTGGGCGGGCGCGGTGCCCAGTAGTGCGGCTGCCGTCAGCGGCACGAGGCACAGCGTTTTGAGCCAGGTTTTCATAATGAGGAAGTCTCCCTAAGGCAATTGAAGAGGCGCAACGTTCGGCCGATCAGGTTGTGCGCAGCGCTTGCACGCATTCTCGCACCAGCTCGGGGCCACGGTAAATCAGTCCGCTGTAGACCTGGACCAGACTGGCCCCGGCGTCGAGCTTGGCCCGGGCATCGGCGCCGGACAGGATGCCCCCGACGCCGATGATCGGCAGCGCCCCGCCCAGCTCCGCGGCCAGTGCGCGGATCACGCGATTCGAGGCCTCGAACACCGGCCGCCCCGACAGGCCGCCCGTTTCGTTGGCATATGGCAGACCCGCAACCGCCTCGCGCGAGAGCGTGGTGTTGGTGGCGATCACGCCATCGAACCCATGGCGCGTGAGCGTGCCGGCAATGACCTTGATCTGTTCGTCATCGAGATCCGGGGCAATCTTGAGCGCAATGGGGACATATCTGCCATGGCGATCGGATAGCGCACGTTGCTTGTCCTTGAGCTTGCCGAGCAGGGCGTCGAGTTCATCGCCGCCTTGCAACTGCCGCAGATTCTTGGTGTTGGGCGACGAGATGTTGACCGTTACGTAGGTGGCGTACGGATAAACCTTCTCGAGGCAAATGAGATAGTCGTCGACGGCGCGCTCGATCGGTGTGTCGGCGTTCTTGCCGATGTTCAGGCCCAGCGGTCCCTTGTAGCGCGCCGACTGCACGTTTTGAAGGAATTGCTCGACACCGCCATTGTTGAAGCCCATGCGGTTGATGATCGCTTCGGCTTGCGGCAGGCGGAAAATGCGCGGCTTCGGATTGCCTGGCTGCGGACGCGGCGTGACCGTACCGACTTCCACGAAGCCGAAGCCGAGGGCGGCCAGGCCGTCGATGCAGCTACCGTCCTTGTCAAGGCCTGCGGCCAGGCCCACGGGATTCGGGAAGCGGATGCCCATGACGGTGCGCGGATCTTCGGGCAGCGTCTGACCGATGAGTCCGGCCAGACCGAGCGAGGCAGCCCCGCGCAGCGTGGCGAGCGTCAGATGGTGGGCTTGCTCGGCATCCAGACAGAACAGGGCGCGACGGGCCAGAGGATAGAGGGGCGCAATCACGGTGTCGGGTTCGGCAGAATCGGAAAGTCGCCATTTTACCGGTATCCCGGTCGCAGAGCGCGTCTTTTTCTACGCTCTGCGTACGCTCGATTGACGCGTCGCCCGGGGCGCGATGAGCGCGATGCGCACTACCGGGGTCACTCGCCTGCGGCGTCGAGCATGGCCTCGGGCATGTCATGCCATTGGCCGTCGCGCAGCCCTTGCAGCGGCCGGAAGTTCGCCTTGTAGACCATCTTGCGGCTCGCCTGAATCCAGTAGCCGAGGTAGACGTGCGGGAGTCCGAGGGCGCGCGCCTGTTCGATCTGCCAGAGGATGTTGTAGGTACCGTACGACACACCTTCGACGTCGGGATCGAAGAACGTGTAGACGGACGACAGCCCGTCGCTCAGGATGTCGATCATGCTGATCATGCGCAGTGTGCCTGCACCCTGGCGGCCGGGTGGCTCGCGAAACTCCACCAGTCGGGAGTTCACACGGCTTTGCAGCAGGAACTGCTCGTACTGCTCGCGGCTGTCGTGGTCCATGCCGCCGCCCGCGTGACGCCGTGACTGATAGCGCATGTAGAGTTGGTAATGCTCTTCCGTGTAGTGCAATCCCGAAACGTTGACGGCCAGGCCGGCGTGGCGTCGCCAGATGCGACGTTGGGTGCGGTTCGGGATGAAGCGAGCGATTGGCACGCGCACGGGGACGCAGGCGCGACAGCCGTCGCAGTATGGGCGATACGTGAAGACACCGCTGCGACGAAACCCGGCGCGAACGAGTTCGCTATAGACGTCCGAATTGATCAGATGGCTGGGCGTGGCGACTTGCGAGCGTGCGGTGTGATTGTCGAGATAGCTGCAAGGGTAGGGCGCCGTTGCATAGAACTGAAGGGCGGACAGCGGGGAGAGCGGCAGTTCGTTCGGATGGGTCACTGCAAAACCTCGTGAGCCTTGTCTGCTGCGTTACCGTAGGCCAGTGCGCTGAGCATCTGCTTGTCCAGATGCCAGGCCGGTGCGGGGGCCACGACCGCCTTCTGCACATGCGCCAGAAATGCCTGGCGGGGAATTTCACCGCCGCCGAGCGACGCCAGATGGGCGGTACTCTGCTGGCAGTCTATCACCTCTATTGCGTGCGCGCGTGCGAACGCGACCAGCGCTGCCAGCGCGATTTTCGAGGCGTCGGTGCGATTCGCAAACATCGATTCGCCGTAGAACATGCGTCCCAGGGCGACGCCGTAAAGGCCGCCCACACGTTCGCCATTGTAGAAAGTCTCCACGCTGTGGGCGAGTCCGGCGTCGTGCAGCGCGCGGTAGGCGGCGACAATCGCGGGCGTGATCCAGGTGCCGTCCTGGCCGGGGCGCGGCGCTTGCGCGCAGGCTTGCATGACCGCAGCGAAGCCGGCGTCCAGGCGGATCTCCCACGCGTCGTCGCGCAGCACACGGCGCAGCAGTTTGCGGAAGTTGTGACTGACGACGAAGTTCTCGGGGCGCAGCACCATGCGCGGGTCGGGGCTCCACCAAAGCACTGGCTGGCCCTGCGAGTACCACGGGAAGATGCCTCGCTGGTAGGCGGCGAGCAGGCGTTGCGGTGAGAGATCGAGTCCAGCCGCGAGCAATCCTGGCGCGTCGCTCGACGCATCGAGCGCTTCGTCCACGGGGGGAAAGGGATCGTTTGCTTCGAGCCAGACGACCATGGCGGCGTTAGCGTTCCGGGGTTTCGGGCAACTTCGTGCGATGCGCCGCGGGGGTGCGCTCAGACATGCAGCATCGGCGTGAGGATGTCCTCGGTGTGCGCCGTATTGACCGGCAACGAGGGCACCGGCACACCCGGCACGGCCGCGCCGTCCTGCGAGGCCTCGAGATGCACGCCGAACGTTCCCGCGCGGCGGTCTTCGAAGAAGAAGCGCAGTGTCTTCGCGATGGTCGGGAAGGCGATCTCGTCCCAGGGAATCTCGTCTTCCGAGAACAGGGCCACTTCGAGGCTCTCTTCGCCGGCGGCAAACTGCGGATCGCGCATTTGCGCCAGATAGAAGATATGGACCTGGTGGACGTGCGGCACGTTGAGCAACGAGAACAGCGGGCCGACCTCGACGAGCGCGCCGGCTTCTTCCAGCGTCTCGCGTGCCGCAGCCTGCGCCGTCGTTTCCCCGATTTCCATGAAGCCAGCCGGCAGCGTCCAGTAGCCGAGGCGCGGTTCGATTGCGCGCTTGCAAAGCAGCACCTGATCGCCCCACACAGGCACAGTGCCCAGCACGTTGCGGGGGTTCTGATAATGGATTGTGCCGCAATGGGTGCACACATGCCGCTCGCGGTTGTCGCCGGGCGGAATGCGCAACTCGACCGAATGGCCGCAAGCGGAACAGAATTGGATGGAAGGGCGTCGGATCATGGTTGCTGGGAGTGTATCATCGGCAACGCGCGCTGTGCGGCGGTGCAAACGGTATGCCGGGATATCCCGTGTGGCGGGGCGCGCGGCGAAATCCGGACGGCCCGCCGGGTGTGTGCTGGAAAAATATTCTGCCGTTCATGTTGCACTGCGGTGGCAATTGCCATATACTCTAATTCTTCAGACGCGGGGTGGAGCAGTCTGGCAGCTCGTCGGGCTCATAACCCGAAGGTCACAGGTTCAAATCCTGTCCCCGCAACCAAATTCAAAAGCCTGATTTCCAAAAGAAATCGGGCTTTTTGCATTCTTCCGTCTCCATTTCGTGTGTGTATGACGTTCGTGCACGGTGCGTCAACGGTGCGCAATCGCGGGGGGCAAATGTCAGTGAATTCAGCCGATTCAGTCATCTCCCTGGCGAGCGAATGCGAATTCGACGCTATGACCGAGCTCTGGGAAGCCTCAGTGCGGGCGACGCACGATTTCCTCGGTCACGCCGATATTGCGCGATTGCGTCCGCGAATTCGCAACGAATACCTGGGCGCCGTCACGCTGCGCGTGTTCCGTGACGATATCGGGGGCATCCTTGGTTTCGTGGGCGCGGCGCAGGGCCATGTGGAGATGCTGTTCGTCGCGCCTGATGCGCGTCGGCGGGGTATCGGTGCCGCCTTGCTTGCCTGTGCCGTGCGAGAACTCGATTGCGCAAGCGTCGATGTCAACGAGCAGAATTCGCAAGCGCTGGCATTCTATCGGCGCGAGGGGTTTGAGGTGGTCGGCCGATCGGCGCTCGACGGGCAGGGACTTCCGTTCCCGCTTTTGCACATGCGACTGGTTAGCGGGAAGCCGGTAGCAGGCGCTGTCTGATCTTCGCGCCGAACACGTTCACCACAAGGCCCGACATCACGAGCACGGCCCCCATGATTTGCGGTCCCGAGAGGCGCTCGCCGAGCAGCAGTGCTGCCGACGCGAGACCGATGATTGGTACAAGCAGCGAAAACGGCGCGACCTGACTGGCTGGGTAGCGTGTCATCAAACGGCCCCAGAGCGAGTAGCCCACGAGCGTTGCGATGAAGGCGAGGTAGGCGACGGCGAAGATCGACGTTACGGAGAGGTGGGCGAGCGAGTCGGCGATTTGCTGCGGACCTTCGAACCAATAGGAGAGCAGGGCGAACGGAATTGGCGGAATGAGGCTTGCCCAGACTACGAGGCCGACGAGATCGACGTTGCCGATCTTCTTGGTGACGATGTTGCCTGTCGCCCAGCTCAGCGAGGCGCAGAGTGTTAGCGCGAAGCCGAGGGGCGTCATCGCGCCGCCGCCTTGCATGCCGATGACGGCGAGGCCTGCTGCTGCGATGAGGAGGCCCGCCACATTCTGTGCGCGAAAGCGCTCTCCGAGGCACAGCACAGCGAGTCCGAGCGTGAAAAACGCTTGGGCTTGAAGCACCAGAGACGCAAGACCTGCGGGCATGCCGACGTACATTGCAGTGAACAGGAGCGCGAATTGGCCGAACGAAATCGTCGCGCCGTACGCGATCAGCCAACGCCACGGCACTTGCGGGCGCTTGATGAAGAAGACGGCGGGGAAGGCGGCGAGCAGGAATCGAAGGGCGCCTAGCAGCATGGGGGGCACGCCGTGCAGCCCGACCTTGATGACGACGAAGTTCACGCCCCATGCGAGTATGACGATCAGTGCCCGCAACAGATCCTTAGGTGCCATTCCGGCGTCTCCTTGTGCTGCCTCGGTGGGCGACTGGGAAGGCGAAAGTGTACTCCTCGGGCGTCGACCTGTCGTGTGCGGCCGTCGGTGCGTCGATGGGCGCAGTCATGTGTTTCGCGGGCATAGAGTGGGGCGCGAGCGGGCCGACGCGGATGTCAGGGGAGGTTGTGCAGGTCTTGAGTGGACGTTGAGTGGACGTTGAGGCGGCTCGAGCGCCCCGGCGAGCGGTGGAGGCATGACATATACTTCGTGCTTTGTTTATCACGAGGTGTCGTCTTGTTTTGGCAAGGCGTCGCTTGCTGTCCCAGAGGAATTTGCATGAACCTGCCTGCCCGCCGCGTCAGCGTCGCGCCGATGATGGATTGGACGGATTCGCATTGCCGGGTCTTTCATCGTCAACTCTCGCGTCATGCGTGGCTCTATACCGAGATGGTCACGACTGGCGCGCTGTTGCATGGCGACGTTGCGCGACATCTCGATTTCGATGCCGTCGAGCATCCCGTCGCGTTGCAGCTCGGCGGCAGCGAGCCGCACGATCTGGCGCGTGCGGCGAAGCTTGGCGAACAGTGGGGCTATGACGAGATCAACCTGAATTGCGGGTGTCCGTCGGAGCGGGTGCAGCGCGGCGCGTTCGGTGCCTGTCTGATGGCCGAGCCGGAACTGGTGGCCGATTGCGTGAAGGCGATGCGCGATGCGGTGCACATTCCCGTCACCGTCAAGCATCGTATCGGGATCGACGACGTCGAATCGTTCTCATTCGTCGAGGACTTTGTCGGCAAAATTGCGCAGGCCGGGTGCTCGACGTTCATCGTTCACGCGCGCAACGCGATCCTCAAGGGGCTGAGCCCGAAAGAGAACCGCGAGATCCCGCCGCTCAAGTACGACTATGCCTATCGCCTCAAGCAAGTGTTCCCGCAGCTCGAGATCTTGGTCAATGGCGGCGTGACGACGCTCGATGAAGTCGAGCGACATTTGCAGCACGTCGACGGTGTCATGCTGGGCCGCGAGGCCTATCACAATCCGTACGTGCTCGCGGAAGTCGATGCGCGATTTTACGGCGACACGTCGCCGGTGAAATCGCGCGAGGCCGTGGAAGACGCCTTGATCGAATACGCGGCGGCGCAAGTGGACAAGGGGCAGTATCTCGGTGCGATAACGCGGCATGCGCTGGGCCTGTATCGCGGGGTGCCGGGCGCGCGTGGATGGCGTCGGGTGCTGTCCGATCCCAAGCGTCTCAAGGCAGGTATCGGCGCGTTCGAAGAGGCGCGTGCGCAGTTGCGCGCCGGGACAATCTCGGCGCGAGACGATGTGGGGTCCGTCGCAATCGCTTGATGCCTTGCATCGAGAGGCGACCTCGCGTTGCGAGCGTTCGCCGCGTAAGATGACCCTGTCCTGCATCGTTCGCGCACGTGAGCGCGAATATATTTCAGCGAAGTGAAAAAAGCGCTTGGCAACGCGATAAAAACGTCGCTATAATCTTGTTTCTGTTCGGCGAGCAAGTCATGTTGCCGATCACGGCGGTGGCCGTAGCTCAGTTGGTAGAGTCCTGGATTGTGATTCCAGTCGTCGTGGGTTCGAGTCCCATCGGTCACCCCAAAAATCCTTGCTTTCCCCGGTAGTAATCACTTCGTTTGTCAACGAAATCCCCGATTTGTCAATTTGCTCACTTCGTCGGTGACGCTTTTCTCACGCGTCTGCGATCATAGTGCCGCATCGTCGTGCCCGGGTCTGCGTGTGCGGCAAAGTCGAAAACGTCAGCTTCTCGACGCTCGAGCTTTTCCGTGATCGCGACTGGTCGGCCGTCGTTAAGCGTGAAGTACGCCGAGTGCCCAGAGATCAGATATACCGCTCGCTTCTTCAGGTCATCCCATTGCGCGCGCACTGTTGGGTCGAACGACGCAATCCATGCGAATTGCGCGTCTTGCCAAACGCTTCCCCACCCGCTGCGCGTGTAGGCTTGCCCCATTCGATTGCCAAACAGAGCCATGCCAGGAATCCGGCGGCCTTGTTGCGCGCGTTTGACGACCGTGCTCAGCCGAGGCGACCACGCCCGCAACTTCGTCACCCTTTCCTCGCCGCGTTTCCGCTTGGCGCTTTCAACGATCACGCCGTCGTCCCGAACTCCTGAACGGTGAAACGGGCGAACCTCAGCCGCACGAAATCCGGTGAGATAGGCGAACATGGCCGCGCACCCCATCGTCTAGAAGGAGAGGTCTTGCCGGACGGCCCCCAGGTAAAACCGAGTCACTTGGCTGGCCGTGACGTCGCGCCGAACCACATCCGTCTCGTTCAGCATAAGCCCGACAAAAGGATTCACGTCGATCACTCCGCAGCGAACCGCATAGTTGCAGATTGTCTGCATGGCAGCTATGTCCTTGTTTGCGCTCGCCGGCGCACCAGCGGCGGCACGGGCATCCAGGTATTGATAGCCGTGCAACATCTTGAGCGACGTCGGCGACATACGGCCGAAGAACTTCGTGAGGTTGGGCACTCAAGACGTACAGTCCTACGACCGTCGTGAAGGCCAATGTCCAGAAGCCCGCCATCTGTGCGAAGTCGGGCGATGTTTGAGACGTGTTTGGTGGCGTGGGAGCCACCGCTACGACGGCGAAGTACTGGCCGTTTTCGGGCGGGCACAGTTGACGATCGGTCGGTGTCACCGCCATCGACTGGTGAACGGGTTTGCAGCCCAGCACGCGGGGGTGTCAGAATTTCCGTGTTCAAGGCGGGTTGAGAATTACACGGACGGTCGAACGAATCGATCCGCGTAAAGGATAGCGAATTGGTTCATTGCTGTCTTCCAGTCCTTGGCTGCGCGGCCCCA
>NZ_JAYRUC010000011.1:0-165284 GCF_041919235.1 Pandoraea sp. | reverse complement strand
AAATCGTTTCGTGGCTGACGCGTTGGTCGAGGTCGTCGGGGTACATCCGACGAAGTCTGGCAGCAATCTGCTGCGGCGACCAGCGCCAGCACACCAGCCGGTTATGCACGTGTTGATACAGCGCATGTCCCGCCACCAGTTTGCACCGACGCACGCTGCCTTGGCGACGGACGCGGTATGCCGTTGCAGCGCGCGTCGCGTCGTAGCACGGCGTGCTCGCGTCAATGTTGCGCGACAGTTCACGCGAAACGCTCGACGCGTTGCGTCCAAGCAATCGGGCAATAGCTCTTGTGCTGCTGCCTTTGCCAGGCTCGATCATGATGACCGCCCGTTCTTCCGCGCTCAGATGTTTGTACTTCTTCATCGCAACACCCTACCTCATTCGTGGTGTTGCACTTGAAACTGGAGACTAAGATCTCTTCATTCTCCGTGTTCAACTTCACCTCGTACCGCTAGCACGACCCGCAGATTCCGAACACTGCGTACGCCACACGAATCGACACCCAGCGCTGTTGCACAACCCGCTTTGCGAGACCATCCCCTATGCCTGACATTATTCATAAAGATAGTAACTATTTATTGGAGAACTGATCCAGTGTCCTTTTGTTTAGACTGTCTCTAATTGGATCGTAAAACCACCCCCATTTATTAAAGTACCTCGAAATATTAACAATGTGAATTATGAGCATTTTCAGCGATTTATAAGACGCGGCGCCGTGTTCGTGAACCACGCTAACATGAGGGAAAAAAATCGTCTCATACCTTTCCGCCATACGGCGCGTCAAGTCAATATCTTCGGGATACATAAAGAATCGCTCATCGAACAGGCCTATTTCACGTAGGGCGCTTTGACGCAACAACATAAAGCACCCAGAAAGATAGGGAACGAACATGATACGATCGTATCCACTATTGTGGAGTTCGAAATGCCGATTGTTGGTATCGGCAGTTTTTCGCTTGGAAAAGCGGCGCAGCAGGAGGTCGGACGGGGTGGGCGAAAGTTTGCAAAGACGCTGAACACTTCCATCAGGGTTCAGTACCTTGGGCATCATTTGACCAATTTCCGGATGCTCTTCCATGTACGCCAGCATCGGGGTCAAAATATCCGAATCGAACTTCACATCCGCATTGATAACCAAATGGTATTCACTTCCCAATAGCTGGGCCTTTCGGATAGCTACGTTGTGCGCAGAACCAAAGCCCGGATTCCTCGGGAGATGAATGTATTCAAATTGCAAATCAGACGGCAAAATCTTCATTAATTCATTTGTAGGGGAATTATCAATGATATATAAGTGATAACTGCCGGAAAAATTTCTTAAAGATGCCAGAATTTTCTCAATATCACCGACGGGCGTTTTATACAAAACTATACTGATAGAAAGGAAATATTTCATTAGTGTGATCAAAACGATAATTAAAAATCTCTGCTAAAATTCTACGATATCATCACCAATCGTTAAGATTTTTTGTTATTATTTGAAACAATTCCGACCAATTTCTTGCAAAAGGACTATCAAGCGGCTTGCCGATATTTCCCGTGGGATTCCAAGTCCCCACAATCAAATCCTGCATGAGATTAGCAAGAATCTCGGGGCGATTTGGTGGAAAAAAGGAGACCGCATCGTAATTGCCAACTGTCTCATTCGCATACGGCGCATCGGCGACAAGCACCGGAAGGCCGTATGATTTCGCCTCGGTTATTGGCAAGCCCCACGTTTCAAGTTTGCTCGGGAATACGATCGCAGAGGCTTCTGAATATTGAAATTTCATTTGCTGGAAATTTTGTCTGCCAATAAAGCGAACGGGAGGTGTGCGGCCGAATCGCTTTTTTAGCCAGTGAGCGTAGCGATTCTCCCTTCCGGAAACAGTCAGTCGAACCTCGAAGCCGCTAACACCCCGGGATTGAAGAATCTCTGCGGCCTCGCCCAATATTTCGAAATTCTTAAAAACTCGTGGAAGCGCTGGATATAGAAAAACAACAGGTTTGCCAGGACGCACCTCGCCATGATTTTCGGAAGAATCCGAGCATGGCTGAGCAACAACCAAAGGAAGATTCCCAAATCGCCGCTTGAACTCATCGCGAATCCATTGCTGCTGAACGATTACGTGACTGTTGCGATGTAT
Organism: Pandoraea sp.; assembly: GCF_041919235.1. NCBI lineage: Bacteria > Pseudomonadati > Pseudomonadota > Betaproteobacteria > Burkholderiales > Burkholderiaceae > Pandoraea > Pandoraea sp. The sequence continues at coordinate 163,157 of NZ_JAYRUC010000011.1, read as the reverse complement.
AAATGCTCTGTAGATAATTCCATAGAACCAATTAAATAAAAGCAATTTCGGCTCGAAAACAGCCTCCCGTGAAGTGACTCGATAAAATATGGCAGGGTTATGGCAGTATACAACTTGCCGAACTGCTTTAACTCTTGGTGTGATGTCGTGCAGAGACAACCAAATATCCGGGCGAATCTCCTCGGAAATATTTCTGAATTCAACCCATTCTATCCATATGCGGCGCAACCAACTTGATTTTACTCGAGGAAACGCGCGAACTTCAACGCCGTCTGTTTTAATTAGTTCGGAATCATGAACCATTACAATAATTCGCCAGTCTTTTAACGATTCCCTGGCAGCATTGACGCAATCTCTCAAGACCGTTAGCGTCCCACCCTCAACAATATTCACCGCTGAAATAACAATGATTTTGCGCATAAACTACATCTCTATTAAGGGAAATTCAAAAACACCGCCCCCGTGTTGTCTGAACCGCCATTTAGTACCTGACCACAGCAACCTGAAGCAGGAAAGCCCTTAGCTAAAGCTAAACAAGCGACGTACACGCAAGGCCGCGTTCTGCACGAGATCGGTCTGGCAGTGCCGTGACCGGAATTGCTGGCATTGATTGCTTCGCACCCACCACGAGCCAAGATTTGCCGACTGCCGCTCTAGCTCAAGACTAGGCTGCGCATTCACTTCGCCAAGTAACGGTTTAGTTTGTCCTCCATGGACACGTAGGAAACCCTGTCTAAGATAGCGCCGTACCGGGAATCCGTGGGCCATTCCAATATGAAGCCCCCGCCCGACCGCGTCAGAATTCGCAGGTTCCGTCATGTGTCGGACGCGCATCAACTGGCCGGGCTGATCACGGCCACCGTCAATGTGGATTTTTACCTGTATCATCAGACGTTGTTTCACACTTGAGTTGGTGAACCATTCCTAGGCCGAGACTCGCGTTGTGAGCGATGTTTCAGCACGCCGTGGGGATACTGTTCGTTGTAATGCTCCAACCACGACAGCGAGATTTCGCATGGCCGTCGCGACATCAGGTTTGGGCATGAAGGCCTCGTAATCGTGTTTCGTCGTCTTCACGAAGCGTTCTTTTATGCCGTAACTTTGCGGGCTGCAGACCTGCCTCGTCAACGGCTTCAGCCCGATGCCGACGGTAAAACGAGCGAGTCTTGTGCGCGATGTAGCCCGAGCCGTTGTCGCTGAGCCGTTCGATTTTCTCCTACGCCCGCATAGGGCTGCCGAAGCGGTTCTTCACGGCATCCAGCATGACATCGCGCACCACGTTACCACCGTGTGACCGCCCGTTGTTGCCGCCTCGCTCATCGCTTGACGGTCACAGCAATCGAGGGCAAAAGTGACGCGCAACGGCTCACCGTTCTCACAGCGGGACTCGAAGCCATCCGAGCACCAGCGCTGTTTGCTCTTGTGCACAGCCCACCTTACCGCCGAGGTGACGTGGGCCTGCGCTGCAGCAACAGTCCATGTACGCGCTTCACCCGATAGACCCGCACGACGTTGACCAGCGGTACGCTTCGTTGCTCCAAGGCTCAGCGTAGTAGCCCCACATCCGCGACGAAAGCCTTAGCTCGGCAGGTCCGCGATGGTCTGCCGAATCTCGTCAATCAGCGGTGCATCGTGGCCTGCCGGACTGTGCGCCCGTCCCGCTAATTGGAAGGACGGGCCAGCCTATTTGCCACATTTGAGCACGCTACACCGAGACCGTCCCAAACCCGCTTCACTGCTGCTCGGCCCCAGGCAATGAGGGCGCGCGCGCATCCACTTTCGAGGCGTCGCTACCTCCACCGGCTCACGAAGAATCTCGTTCTCCATAGTCATTTTGCCCAACATCCGTTGAAGCTCCCGGATTTGCTTGAGCCCGTAGCTCAATTCCGACGCGGGCACGACTTCCTCTCCGCCACTGACCGCCGATGGGCGGCCGTCCTGGTGCATCTGGCGACCATGGAATAGCTGATTGGAGCTAACGACGTCCCGACGCGCCACCATCGAGAAAGTCTTGCCGGACTCGTTACTCTTTCGCATCATCGCCAGATTCTCATCAGGCAACCACCGCCGTCTACGCTTTGGCCCCGTCAGTACGTCCATCACTTCATGCTCGTTGTAAGTAAAAAACACGGGCTGATGCCGCCCCGAAATTTTACGCGGGCGGCCGCGTCCGCTGATTCACGAGGTTGTTCCATACCGATGATATGCAGATTAGAGTTAGACACGTTGGCGCGGCAAAGTATGGTAGGGCACGAACAAATAGCAAGCAAATGGCGAGCCCCAAAAATGCCGAATAATATGACGCGAATCCGTACCTTAAACGCCAGATAGCTACTACCAAGACCCAAAGAAGAAAGAGTGAAAGAACTCCGAGTTCCGACACGATTTTACTGAGCAAGAAAGTCCCATCTCGAAGATTCAAGTCCATGGACGCCAGAGACCGAATAATTTCACGATAGCTAACACCTTCAAGAACGGAATTCGACAATCCCATGTTCCCTAATCCGACTCCAAGGCCGTAGCTTTTTATAAACGATTGGGTCGCAATCTGCACTCCTTGCAAATAAGCTAACGCAGATAAATTTAAATTCTTCGCGGAATCTCCGTAAAAAACACCGGAAATACGGTCGGAGAGATAATGAAAAGCAGAAAGCGCTTCAATCCGATTTAGTACAAGTAGTATCCCCGCTATCGGAACCGTAACCGATAAAAATTTTATTATATTGAAAGTCAGATGCCGGAATGGCTTGTTGCGAAGGGATCTTCCGTGCCATCCCATCATAGCCACGCCCACAAAAGTGCAAAGAGCAAATGTGAGTGAGAATGCACCGTAGGCCAAACCTAACCACGCCGCGACAACGAACTTTCTGTACGATCGACGACTCCAAGAAATCATCATAAGTGGCATGACATAAAGTGCCAGATGACTCGGTTCAGAAAATAGTCCTCCAGACCGATTAACAGACTCGTTGGTCAAAATAGAAAACACATCAATGTTTAACAAAATTGACGCATATAGCACAAAAACGCTAACAAGCGTTCCGAACAAGGCATGACTGGGATTGATAACTAAACCGCGACCGGCACAGGACGTACCCATTAACCACAATAGAAGCATGATAATTGTGGTTACGAAAAACATCCAATTCGTCGGCGATCCCGAAATAGATCCACCGATAACACCGGCCACCAAAATCAATAAACCTGCGATCGCGGTTTTACACACCTTAACTTTCGATATTGAAAAGGTGGTTCGCGTCATAAAAAATAACAGCAAAACAATAAAAAACGACCCACTGCTAACCGGCAGATATTTGTTGATTATTTCATCAAATAGATAAAATATAACTAGCAGGACATGCATCATCGCTTTAGTCCAATTTCTCGAAGCAATGAACCGCCCAGTGCCCGCATTAATAACCCGCCAGCCAGTACGGTAGAAACTTCATTTTTCCGGCGGGCACGCCAAGTTTCGAAGTGTGGCAATAATGCACTCCGACTCGTGCCACCGTCTTCCATATATGCGAGTATATAAGGGATCGTTTGAACGGATAACGCCTTTGATGATCGGAGCAATAATTCATAATCGCCAGCTGAGCGAAAACTTGCATCGAAACCACCAAGCTCACGAAGCCAATTGAGCGAATGCGCACTCATAACGTGGGCCATGGGCATTCGACGCAATAGTTTTGAGGTATCGAACACTTCGCCAAGTAGCTGAACGGGAATTCGGTTGCGAGTAAGAATGTTGAATCCGGCGATGATATTTACCGACCCAGATGCGCACTGGCACGCCTCGACAATGTGCTGAAGACTGCCGTCAGCGAGAAGGTCATCAGCCCCAATAAATGCGACGTGAGTTCCAGAGCAATGCCGTATTGCCTTATTCCAAGCATCGTAGATCCCGCAATCCGGTTCGGAGAGCACTAAGTTGGCAACGCCAGACGCACGGACAATCTCTACGGTGCGATCCGATGACGCTCCATCAATTACGATTAGCTCAGTATTTTTTCGATCCTGTTTCGCATAAGACTGAAGCAGGTCACCAATAACCTTAGATCCATTGAATACGGCACAGACAACTGAGAGAATTATGCGACCGCTATCGACGTGAGAAATTTGTTCTTTTTGCGAATGAACATTCATAAGATATTTTTCGCTCCGGAAGAAGATTTTGGCTTAATTGAAAAAACTATTTTTTTCGCGAAAATCCGGGATGTTATTCGCAATAACCACAAACATCTATTGACTAAAAAGCATAGTTTTGATCGGCCAGTATTTTCGTAAATGTAACGCAGCGATTCAACACTTCTTCGGGCGTACCAGAGATATTGGCCTGGATGGTCATTACTCTTTCCGAATCCGCAAATCGGCGCCGGCTTTCGGATGACGAGTTTTTCGCCGAACTCCTTGCGAAAGGCAAGATTCAATAATGTCTGATCCGCCCGGAAGCATGTGCAGTCCCTGATTATATTTGGCTTGTAGTTTTTATTTGCTTCGCAGGCTGATCGACCGAGATTCAAACCCAGAATAACATCATTTAATGCTCTAAAAATCGCTTCTCGCGCGTTTGAGCTTGAGTCGAATCCAATGATCCCAGCGCCAAATGTTATGGAATTTTTAAATATCTCAGAATCCAGTTCGTAGAACTTCCAATAATCAGACGGCGTAATTTCGCGTAAAAATTGTCCATTGCTAACCAATAGATAGCCGCTGGCTTTTATCGAACAGAAGAGTGGAGCCAAACTCCGCATTACAACGAAATTTGGTAGATCCAAATACAAGCTGTAACGTGGCAAGTTATTAGTCAAAGTGTGTAATTTCCAAGACCAATTCAGGCGCCAGTGCGGAATAAATGCGGGCGTTTCGCGTAGTTCTACACCGTCAATGCTGCGAAACTCATGCTTCTCCGCTTTGGTTAATCCGATATCATAAATAATGATTCTCGGGTGATCGGGAAAGTTAATCTTTAGAGATGCTATTGCGTTCGCAAGGTATGGAGAATGCTTTGAGTCGCTTGATGAAACTATTGCGCATTCATCTCGCATCTTAGCGTATTGAGTTTGTGCAATATAAGAACACGGCGAGGATTTAATTGTCATAAATTTTCGCGTACGCTATGAATTCACGAGCTTGTGTGCATGAAATACCTCTTAATTACGTAAGGATACCCTAGCACTGTCGATAGGATTGGTCCAGAGCACATTGCTGCAAATGCACCAATTATCCCAAACTTTGGAATTAAAATCACCATGATAATTAACATCAATAATGCCCCTGCCAAATATAATCCGGTAGCTAACCATACTTTCCCTATGCCGGCCAGAAAGCTATATCCTAGGTGTTCCCACGCGACAATGAAAAAGAAGGCCGCCCATAGTAATCTAGTAGCTAGATCTATTTTTATCGAATGTCTTAATAGGACTGATATGATGAAGGTGCCGAGTAGTACTATGGCAATAGCCGCTACGGCGATGTAGGGTACTAAGCGAGTCAACGTAAGGCGAAATGTATTTCGCGTCCAGGATGAATCATTCCGGACACTAGCATCACGTAGTGCAGGTAACAGAGGTTGCGTAAAGAGGATGAGAAAGCTTCCGGACATCGCGATGACCTGCATCATCGCCGCGAAATAGGCGGCACTGTTAGGGCCTATCTCCCGACCGACATAGAATATGGGGTATTGCAAATAGGCAAAGGATCCAACTTGCATAAGAGCGAAGCCTGCTCCGGGATTTACCAACGACCATAGTGAGCGCCGGCCTACTAACCGCCATCGAGGGACGATGTGAGGATGAGACCGCCATAAAAGGGCCATATTTACCGTGCGCGCAACCACAGGAGGGGCGAAAACGGCGAGAACCATCGAATGAATACTTGGATGCGTCTGGACCCAAACCAACGAAGCAATTACCGCAACATTTGACGCCATCATCAGCACATTTGTGACGTATTGCCTCTGGTAACCGGCTTGAGCTGAATCGGATAGTGATGCAACGATATTTATTGGAAGCAAAAACGACATATATAACGCCGCGACTCGAAGGTCGGCGTCATATGCATTATTTTTTAACCCAAACAGTCCACTCAGATCTGCTTTGTTAAGGATTGCTTGAAAAACCACTATTAATGCCGTAGCCGAAGCTATGGCGAAGAAGAATGCGGTGGCGAATAGTTGCGACTCCACCAATTTGTCGTTATTCGCACGCGCTGCTACGATCCGCAGTGAAAGAGATGCACCTACTACGGCTGACGCCGTATTTGCCCAAATGAAAATGGCGGTCATCATTGCGTATACGCCAAATCGCCCCAACCCTAGTGCGCCAGCCGCCAACGGAAGCGCCAGCAACTGAGTAACGGCCGAAAATCCCTTACCAGATAGACTCGTAATAACCGCCAATTTCAACAGATGAGTGCGCCGATTACTGTCATTCATAATAACGAAGGAATTTTGGCGGCCCAGTCACAAAATCTATGATGAGTTACCGTCTGAATTGTTTCGAGGAGATGGGTGCTATCAAATACTGTACTGCCTGACTCTAGGCGAGCATCCAGTTCCGGCCAGTCAACGCTTTCCACGACCGCGCCAAATCTAGAAGCAATTAGCGAAGCGGCATCATAAAGGCTTAGCTCATCTCCCGGCATGTTATAAGTCTTGTTAATGGTTGACGGGAGCTCCGTCGCTAAAAGTGTGATTCGACACAAATCTTGGATATGTGAGAACGTTCGTCGGACCGACCCATCGCCGTAAATCCGGATACGTCCTGTTCCTTGGGCCTGACTTATGAAATTTCCCACCGTGCCGTACGAATATTCTTGGCCGAGCTCGCTTGCAAAGGGGATGCAAATCCGCAAAACAGTATAAGGGACATCAAATGCATTGGAGTAGGCGTGTATATAGTTCTCACATGCAATTTTATTTGCTGAGTATGGTGTCTTAGATTCTTGAACGGCATTCTCCGTTAACGGGCTGTCTGATCCGCGATAAACGAGGCGTGTTGAAGGAAATATCACTCTCGGTCGTGCTGATGACCGACGAATCGAGTCCAAGACATTCAGCAAGCTGAGCTCGTTACCGAGCAGGAACCTCTTATATTGTTCGAAGGACGCTCCTGTACCCGTAACACCAGCAAACATGTAGACAACGTCTACGTTCCAATCGATATTTGCAAGCGATTCAAGAACTGACAAATCCAAACGATCACCGTTTTTTGTCAACGGGATGATAACTTCATGTCCTGTCTGGTTCAGTGTATTAACTAAATGCCTGCCCAGATAACCGCTAGCACCAAAAAATAAACATCTCATAGTGCGCTCAATGCTTTATTAGACCAAGTGTGGATAACGTTTTAATTTGTTCAAGTGCTATGCTCTGATTTAAAATGTGTCGATAATGATCTTGTCGTCGTGCTGGGGCCACGATCAATCTGCGAAATTCACGCATCGCGCCAACAAAGTGATTGTCTGGCTCAATGTTGACGATTCGGGGGCCGGCCGCACCCTCAAATACAAGACGCGGCGAAAACGTCGGTCCGGGTGTATATGCACGTTCTGCCATTATCCTGCCTTTGGATCCCCAGATTTCATACCGACATTGATAAGCGTTGTCAAACCCAAACGCAATGGATGCACCCAACCCAGCACCATTAGAAAGATATGCGCTACCCCAGAGAGAAGTCGATTTTCGCGGGTCGCGGAAGATCGATGCCGCTTGTACAGCCAGTGACTCACCCAAAAAATAGCGGGCTGCTCGTAAAGGATATCCTGCCGCATCCATCAAAACGCCTCCGCCAAGATCTTCGTTGTACCGAAAATCATCTGACGGTAAAGGAGGAAATCCGAAATGGCCACAAAAATGGCGAAGTTCTCCCAACTCGCCTTCCCGTATTAAGTTCGATACAAATTCCTGTTGTTTGTGGTAGAGAAACATATATCCCTCCATGAGGGCAACACTTTTACTCGCTGCCGATGAAATCAGCGACTGTGTTTCTGCTGATGTCGAAGAAAATGATTTTTCGGCATATACATGCTTGCCTGCTGCAATTGCCTTGCTGATCCACTCATAGTGCATTCCGGTTGGCAAAGGAATGTATAGCGCATCAATATCCTCTCGGTTAACAATATTTTCGTACCCAACAATTGCTTCGCATGCAAATTCGCAGGCAAATTCAACTGCCTTGGCGCTGGTCCTACTGGCGACGGCTTTCAGTTCATATTCTTCACCTAATTCTCGTATGGCAGGTATTACAGAGCGGCGTGCAATTTTTGCGCACCCCAATACGCCAATGCGGATTCTCTTGTGAATCATGGTCAATACCTTAGGCAAAACTTATCGCAGAGATGAGACTTCTCGCTGAAATATTTAAGTAATTATTGAATTCAATTAATCGTAACATCTGATTGAGCGTCATCCAGCAATAGTTTTCAGACACTTCAAGCGGAAAGCTTTCGTCCACCTCAACAATCATGTTTCTGTTCTGCTCCTTGAAGAAGCGCCCACCCTCTTCGCTTTGCATGGCATCCATGAGAATGGAATCTTGGGGAGCGGATAAGACTTCTTTAATATAGGGAACAGAATACTCATTTTTCCCGGTTCTGTAGTTGCCGGTAAGGCACTGTACAGTCGGAGCCAATTCGATGATGTCGAAGTTCCCTGCCTCGAGCTTCGCCTGAACGAGGAAATGGTAGACGCCGTTGATTGGTCGTACGATGAACGCAAGCAGACCTTCCTGGGCCGGCTTTATCATCGGCTGATCCCAACTCACAATTTCGCGGTTCTCAATCGAGACATTTACACCTATCACGGTGAAATATTTTCCGTCGTCTCGGCAAATCGTTCCGTTTCGCTCGAACCATTGTTCGACTTGCCTTATGGGTATTCGCTCTACAAACAGATCATAAGTTGATTTTATGCGGGTAATCCAGGACACAATGTTTCGGAAATTATTAAAGGCGCACTCTCGATTCAATGCTGATTCAAGCATCAGTCTCGTGCGTCGCGGCCCAGGCACCAGCACAAACAATCCTTCCAAAGTGTCAGCCGAATATGAGCCATAACTAATTCCCGAAAGTACCGTTCGGGTATCCATGTTGACAATATTGTCGTGACGCATCAGTTGCTTGATCTGACCGATAGTCAGCCAGATAAAATCTTCGTTTGATTCAATTTCCCTCTCAGGTTCAATTTCAACAATAATATTTCGGTTGCGTTTTCGGAGAAATCTCGCGCCTTGCTCAGATTGCAGTTGGTCAAGAAGTAAGTTCACGCTTACTTCCCCATTAAAATACTCTAAATACCTCGGTCGCTTACCTTTATGTAATTGAGAATAATTGCTTCTTGTTGCTTGTAGAGTTGGTGAAATTTGGACGGTATTTATGTTGCCAGGCTCAATCTTTGCTTGAACAAGAAAATGTAAAATTCCATCGAATTTTTTCGCAATAAATCCGAGGAATCCAATTTCAGGTTGATTAATAATAGGCTGCGTCCAATTAGACACTTGACCCCAATTGGTTCGTATCTTTATGCCTTCGATTGTGAAGAACCCGCCGCTATCGTGTTTCAGATTTCTAGTTGATTCATCTATCTTCCATTGCCGCATATTTTCAAGCGGCATTTCTTTGACAAGTACCCGAACGGCATCCCGCCGGTCTTGGATCCAGTTCGGAATTTTTGAATTTGGGAATATCGATGAATCTATCGTTGTTGCAGATTTTAAGAACTCAATTTCTAAATTATTCATTTGTTTGACCCTGCTAATAAAATAGCTATGACTTGTGCGTACGCACCCTGCATGAAGCGGGTGGCGGCCTTAAGAATCAAATGCGCCGATTCGCAAACCCATTGAATTTCATCTCCTCGTCCAATGTTTCCTCTGCCGCATCTCAGCCCGGAGGTTTGGGGGGCCGCTCATTGCGCAATTTAGACGTTTCATTTAGCTGGGTCTATGTGATTGCCGAAAGTTAGATGCCCTTGGTCGGAAACTGGCGCAACAAACCGTCGATATTCTCGTTGCTGCCTCGCTGCCAGGGCGCACGCGAATCGGCAAAGCAGATATTGAAATTCAATTTCTTGAACAGCTCGACATGGAAGATCATTCCCATTCCCCGATCGTAGGTCAGGCTCTCGCGCAGAAGAGCCGGCAGCTTCTTCATCCGGCGCGTGAAACCCTCCAGGGCGTTCTGCGACGTGCAGCCGTCAAAAGGCACAGCGCCACGAAAAGTGTCTTGCGCTCTATCAGAGTGCTCACCGCAGAACGGTTGAACGCGCCCTTGATGAGGTCGCCTTCCCGATGCCCCGGCAGCTGCCGCAACTCAATCTCCTCAGGCCAGCGAACGATTCGCAGGGCTTCGGGAACGAATCCGCTGCCAACGGGCGTGAGGCGCCGTCGCCCACGCCCTGGCTTTGCCTGGCGCAATCCGTCCATCATCGCCCGCTTGACCCGACATCGCGGATGAGCGTAGATTGCGGCGTAAATCGTTTCATGGCTGACGCGTTGGTCGGGATCGGCGGGGCATATACATATACGGCGAAGTCTGGCAGGAATCTGCTGCGGCAACCAGCGGCCATTGACCATCCGGCACGAACATGCCGGTAAAGGACGCTGCCAACAAGCAGCGTACCCGGTCGTGCAACCCTTGCGGCAAATGCAGTACGCCAATGCCGCAAGCGTCGCGTCGTAGTACGACGCCGTATTGCCGTTGCGCGCTAGTTCACGCGAAACTGTCGAGATGCTTCGCCTGAGACGTTGTGCGCTGGCGCTCGTGCTGGTGCCGTTTCGATGTTCAATCATGATGACCGCGCGTTCCTTCGCTCTCAGATGCTTGTGCGTCCGCATTGCAACACCTTACCTGATTTGAGGTGTTGCACTTGAAGCTAGAGATTAAGGAGTTTTATTTTTAACATTATTATTCGTTATAATTCATTGCTTTAAAGCCGTGACTCTCTATTAGCTCATCGCATTTGGCAGATTTTAAATCTTCTCTCGCCATTTCAATCACAAGTTCCTCGAAGCTTGTTTGAGGCGTCCACCCAAGTTTTTCTTTGGCTTTGGTTGGATCGCCGAGCAATGTTTCAACTTCGGTTGGGCGGAAATAGCGTGGATCGACGGCGACGATACATTTACCTTGATTGTCGTAACCCTTCTCTTCCACCCCCCCCCCTTCCCAGCGGATTTCAATGCCGAGTTCTTTCGCGGCAGCATTGACAAAATCACGTACGCTGTATTGCACTCCGGTGGCGATGACAAAGTCTTCCGGTTGATCTTGCTGCAGCATGAGCCACTGCATTTCAACGTAGTCTTTGGCGTGGCCCCAGTCGCGCTTTGCGTCCAGGTTCCCGAGATACAGACACTCTTGAAGGCCAAGTTTGATGCGTGCTAAGGCGCGAGTGATCTTGCGAGTGACGAAGGTTTCGCCACGGACGGGGCTTTCATGGTTGAAGAGGATGCCGTTGCAGGCATAAATGCCGTATGCCTCGCGGTAGTTGACGGTGATCCAGTACGCGTAAAGTTTTGCGACAGCGTACGGGCTGCGTGGATAAAAAGGGGTGGTCTCTTTCTGAGGTATTTCCTGAACTAGGCCGTAGAGTTCGCTGGTACTGGCCTGATAAAAGCGGGTTTTCCGTTCGAGGCCGAGGATGCGGATGGCTTCAAGGATGCGCAGTGCACCAAGCCCATCTGAGTTTGCGGTGTATTCCGGCTCTTCAAAACTCACTGCCACATGGCTTTGTGCGGCAAGATTGTAGATTTCGTCAGGCTGAATTTGCTGGATTATGCGAATCAGGCTTGAGCTATCGGTTAAATCACCGTGATGAAGAAAGAAGCGAACACCCTTATCGTGTCGATCTTGATAGAGGTGGTCGATACGGTCTGTATTGAAAAGGCTGGTACGGCGCTTGATGCCGTGGACGATGTAGCCTTTATTAAGCAGAAGTTCGGCCAAGTAGGAGCCATCTTGACCGGTGACGCCAGTAATGAGGGCCACTTTGTGTTGCTCTGTCATTTTGCTATCCTTAAATTTTTATACGTGATTCTTTTGATAATCCGCATACGCCAAACCTAATCCCGTTTCGAGATCTACTTTGGTTTGCCAGCCAAGTGCATTGATTCGTGAGCTGTCCATCAGCTTGCGCGGGGTGCCATCGGGTCTAGTAGAGTCAAAGGTGATTTCGCCTTGGTAGCCGACGGTTTTCCTAACTGCTTCAGCCAATTCCTTAATAGTGACGTCGTATCCACACCCTACATTGATATGACTGAGCATCGGCTGGGTGTGTTGGTCATAGCTTGCTTTGCTGAGGTTCATCACATGAACGCTGGCGGCAGCCATGTCGTCGACATAGAGGAACTCGCGTTTTGGCGTGCCGCTTCCCCAAATCGTGACGCTTTGTGCGTTGTTGACCTTGGCTTCGTGAAAGCGCCGTATTAGGGCGGGGATAACATGGGAGTTTTCCGGGTGGTAGTTATCGCCGGGGCCATACAGGTTGGTAGGCATCACGCTGCGGTAGTCGCGGCCGAATTGTCGGTTGTAACTCTCACACAGCTTGATGCCGGCAATCTTGGCGATGGCGTAGGGTTCATTGGTAAGCTCCAATACGCCAGTAAGCAAAGCATCTTCGCGCATTGGCTGAGGCACTGCCTTCGGGTAGATGCAGCTTGAGCCGAGGAAGAGGAGCTTTTGCACATCGTTGGCGTGGGCCGCCTGAATGATGTTGGCCTCGATCATCAGATTTTGGTAGATGAAATCGGCCGGGTAAGTGTTGTTCGCGTGAATACCGCCAACTTTTGCAGCAGCTAAGAAAACCTCCTCGGGTTTGTTTTTAACAAAAAAATCATTCACTGCTGCTTGGTGGGTGAGGTCAAGCTCGTCATGCGTTCGGGTAACGATGTTGTCGTGACCAGCCGCTTTGAGCTGCCGGACGATGGCAGAACCCACCATACCTCGATGTCCCGCAACATAAATTTTGGAGGTTTTCACGCCCCGGTTCTCCCGTAGTGGTCTTCAAAACGCACAATGTCGTCTTCGCCCAGATAGCTGCCTGACTGGACCTCAATGATTTCGAGCGGTATGGTGCCGGGGTTCGCTAGTCGATGAACTTCGCCGAGCGGAATGTACGTGGACTGGTTTTCGGTCAGGGTTAGCACCTTGTCGCCGTTAGTAATTTCGGCCGTGCCGGTGACGACAATCCAGTGTTCTGCACGGTGATGGTGTTTTTGAAGACTAAGACTGGCCTTCGGCTTGACCTGAATACGCTTGACCTTGAAGCGGTCGCCTTCGTCAATGCTGTCGTACCAACCCCAGGGGCGGTGTACTTTACGGTGTAGAGTGTGTTCTTTGCGGCCATTGATGTTGAGTTCATTGACGATGTGCTTGACGTCCTGGCTGCGAGATTTGTCTACGACTAGTATGGCGTCTGCGGTTTCAATGACGACGAGGTTTTCAACACCCACCAGGCTCACGAGACGGCTAGTTGCGTGCACCAATGTATCGCGACTGTCAGTGGTGAGCACATCACCTAAATGGGCATTGCCATTTTCGTCTTTGGGCAGCACGTTCCAGACGGCATCCCATGCTCCTAGGTCGTTCCAACCGGCGTCCAGTGGCACCATCTTGATCGGGAAGGCACTGCCTGTGCAGCGCTCCATGACGGCGTAGTCGATGGATTCGTTTGGGATGGCCGTAAATTCGATCTTGCCTGGGCGAATAAAGGCCGCATCGGCGGTGCGCTTGTCCCAAGCTTGCTGGGTGGCCTGAGCGATGTCTGGACGGAACAGTTCGAGTGCTTTGAGCCAGACTGAGGCTTTGAGCACGAACATGCCAGCGTTCCAGTAATAGTCACCTTCGTCGAGGTAAGTTTGAGCGGTGACGGCATTGGGCTTCTCGATAAATCGTTCAACCGCTAAAGCGGGCGCCGGCGAGACGGCGGTTTTGATATAGCCGTAGCCGGTTTCGGCTCGATCAGGCTTGACGCCCAAAATAACGATGCTGCCCGTGGCAGCTTCAGTGATGGCCTGCCGCATGGCAACCGTGAACGCAGCAAGGTTGGCCACCGCCTGGTCAGCGGGGGTGACAACAAGAATGGGGTCTTGCCCCCGCTCGATAGCTGCCAGTGCTGCGAGGGTCAACGCAGGGGCGGTGTTGCGGCCCACCGGTTCCAGCAAGGCACACCCCAGATCAATCCCCACTTCGCGCAACTGCTCCGACGCCAAGAAGCGATGATCTTCACCCGTAACGATGAGCGGCGGGGCAACGTGAATTTCAGCATTGCCTAGGTTTGACAGACGCTGCGTAGCCGCCTGAAATAGGCTCTCGTTCCCAGTCAAGCAAAGAAACTGCTTGGGAAAGCCGGTCCGGGAAAGCGGCCACAAACGCGTGCCGGAACCACCGCAGAGGATAACGGGGGTAACGTCGATCATGCTTTTTGCGCTCCTTCGTCGCCAGGCTTTTCAACTTCGGACGTCAGGGCCTCGATTTCAGCCTTCAATGTTTCGTACTCTTCTATCTTTCGCTGGAGGAACCGGTGCGTGATGGCAGCTTTTTCTGCCATACCTGTCGGAGTGAGCACATAGACGTAGCCGAACTTGTTCTTGGAATTGGTGAAGTTTTTCATTTTCACCAAGCCCTTTTCCATCAGCGCTTTGAGGCAGTAGTTCAGCCCGCCGACACTGATGCCCAGCTTTTCGGCCAGTTCTCGCTGCGTGAAGTCTGGGTTCTCTTGGAGAATGTGCATTACCCGGAAATATGTATCTTCCTGTAGTTTGGCTTGACGACTTGTCATAAAATCGACGAGTTTCCTCTGCGATGCGTGAGTGTTCATATGTGCACGCCACCGCCATGTCATGTCACGTTCAGCGAGCGCGGTCACACGGGGTGGCGAGTTCAAGTTCTGTAAGAACTTGAACATTGTACCTTGCGGGCCGCTGTTCAACCCACACCGACACAACAAAATATCGCAGGAGTAGAGGCGTCCCGGCAATGTCGCCCCACAAACCGGCGCTGGAAGAAGTAGAATTTTCTCGCTATGAGCGCGTTCGGCAGACGAGGAAGTCAAGATTCACGGACAGCCAGATCATGGAGGCGCTCAAGCGTGCGGAAGCCGGCGTGGCGGTGACGGAGGTATGCCGGGGAACTGGGTATCAGTTCAACAACGCGTCACAAGCTGCGTTCGAAATTCGAGGGATGGATACTTCGATGAAGTCGCGCATGAAAAAGATTGCAGCGGAGATTGCCCACCTGCGCAAGATGTACATCGAGGAAAAGCTCAAGGCTGAAATAGTCGCGGAGGCCCTGGCAAAATTCGCACGCTGTAGCAGCACATCGAATAGCGAGGAAACCAAAGGGCATTCACTGTAACAACGGCCTAGATTATCTATCACGCGCCTGATGATCGGCGCGATAACGCTTGTGCTCCTCATCGTCAATGATCATCCCATCCGTAAGTCCAAGCATCTCAGCAACTACGTCACGTCGCACGATGGTCGAGTCAAGCCGTTTTATTTGCCGCCATACGCGCCACAATTGAACCCCGACGAACAAGTAAAGGCGCATGTCAAACGCCATATCTGCCCGCGCCTCGCGTGAGACAGCGATGACATGAGAAATCTCGCGCTTGAAATCCCGCGTCGGATTCAAAAACCGCGTGAGACCGTTAAATCGTTCTTCTCACAATCCGAGTGCGGATGCGCAGCACAGCGATTTAACTTATGAACAGTTATCATCCGAAATCTATTTATCTTTTCAAAATATTCCATCTCATGCGCAATGTTAACGTTATAGGCGGTAGTGGCTTTATTGGTACGCGCCTGATTCGCCGGCTAATTAATAATGACAACGCCGTTATAAAGATAATTGACAAAGTACCCAGCAAAGCGTTTTCCGATCTGGTGACGTTGGGTGACGTGAGATCCATGGAGCAGTTAAGGGAAGCGATTTCCCAGAACTCCGTGATCGTCAATTTGGCCGCCGAGCATCGTGATGATGTTCGACCCTTAAGCCTTTATGACGAGGTAAACGTTGGTGGTGCGAAGAATATTTGCTCTATCGCCAACGAGAAGGACGTCCAGACGATCATCTTCACCAGCACCGTCGCAGTTTATGGCTTCGCTCCGATTGGAACCGATGAATCTGGGAAAATTGCCCCTTTTAATGATTACGGGCGCACTAAATACGAGGCCGAACAAATTTTCAAAGCGTGGCAAGCTGACGCTCCAGACGATCGAACGCTGGTCATAATTCGGCCCACTGTAGTCTTCGGCGAACAAAATCGGGGCAATGTTTACAACTTGCTGCGTCAAATTGCATCAGGTAATTTTTTCATGATCGGTCACGGCAAGAACCGCAAGTCCGTGGCCTACGTTGAAAACGTAGCAGCCTTTATCGAATACAGTATGCGCTTCAAACCAGGAGTCCACACTTATAACTTCATAGATAAGCCGGACTTCACGATGAATAGCTTGGTTGCAAACGTGAATCGCATACTTGGCCGCGCTGGAACGATCCGATTTAGGCTTCCCTTTGCAGTTGGGCTCCTGATTGGAAAAGGTTTCGATCTAGTTGCCACGCTTACTGGAAAAAGATTCGCGATCAGCTCGATACGAATTAAGAAATTCTGCGCGAACTCCGTCTACGACACCGCTATCGATCAGACAGGCTTCGTACCACCCGTTCCTTTAGAGGAAGCGCTTGCGCAGACCGTGCGCTACGAGTTCATCGAATCTCACGAAAATGAGGACGTTTTCTACACGGAGTAACTTCCGGGTATGGAACAAAAAATACCCCGCTTCACCTTCGCGCCAAATCGGGCACAAAGGTGAAGCGGGGTCTCTTGTTTTCGGAGCCAGGTTTATCGTGGAGGACTGAATTTACCCCGCCGAGTTCACTGTTCGAAAGCTTGCTGGCTCACCCCATCGGCGCACGGAAGTGACTGTCGTGGTTCGGATGTTTCAAGAAATCTCGACCAGATAGCGGTCCGGATTTGGGATGCTTGGTGGAGCGGAGGAGGATCGAACTCCCGACCTTCGCATTGCGAACGCGACGCTCTCCCAGCTGAGCTACCGCCCCACACGAAGCAACGATTATAGCGGTTTTTCCCCGGACGGCGAGGAACCGACCAAATTGCTCGGGAATTGCCGAACTTGCTGCCTTTTCATCGGAATACGTGCCTCCATAGAAGCACCCTCTTCCCTCAAACCGCCCCCAGATTCCCCTTCATCCCCTTGATGGACGGGACTTTCGGCGCCTTTGCCACCACCGTCTTCTGCGCACGCAGGTATCGCGCCACCACGTCCCATACCGGCTCGCCCTGCACTCCCTCGGCCACCGGCGCCCAGCCCGCCACCTTGTATGTCTTGCCCGCTTCGATCAACTTGCCGTTCAAACGCATCTCACTGATCCGCTGCCCCATCGGCGCCATCGGGTCGATCGTGTAGTCCATGCCGCCCACCCGCACCATGTCCCCTCCCTGCTGGTAGTACGGGTCGGGATTGAACAGGTTGTCCGCAACGTCCTCGAGCACTGTCTTGATCGTCTCGCCCGTCATCGGCGTCAGCGTCGTGTACGGATAGGTAATCGCCGTCTGATCCAGCAACTGCTCCATCGTAATCGTCTGCCCCGGCAGCAGCGACGTTCCCCAACGGAATCCCGGCGAGAACCCGATCTCAGCGTCCTTCTCCGCCATCACCGCATCGAGCAGCAACTGGTCGAACGTCCCGTTGAAGTTGCCCCGCCGATACAGCACACCTTCCGTCACCGCCAGCGGTTCCGCCAGCTTCGCCGCAAATGGCGCACGCACGCGCTCGATCAGCGCCTGCATCTGCGCATCGGCCGGCAGCAGATTGGCAAAAATCGGCAACAACTTGTAACGGAAGTCCACCGGCTTGCCACCCTTCACGTCGAAGTCCAGCACCGCCAGGAACTTGCCGTTCGACCCGGCATTCGTCACAAGCGTCTTGCCGCCAGCATTCTCAACGATGACAGGCTTCGGCACTCCATCGTGCGTATGACCGCCCAGAATCGCATCGATACCCCGCACGCGCGACGCCAGCTTCAAGTCCACGTCCATGCCGTTGTGCGACAACACGACCACGACCTGCGCCCCCTTGCCGCGCACTTCGTCAACCATCGCCTGCAAACGCTCTTCCTGTATGCCAAACGTCCAGTCCGGCACGAAGTAACGCGGGTTCGCAATCGGCGTGTATGGGAACGCCTGCCCGATGATTGCCACCGGCACGCCGTTCATCGTTCTCATCGTGTAAGGCGCGAAGACCGGATCCCCAAAATCGTTCGTCTGCACGTTCTGCGCAACGAAGTCGATCTTGCCCTTGAGCTGCGCCTCGACAACAGACTTCACACGGTCCGCACCGTATGTGAATTCCCAGTGCGCGGTCATCACATCGACACCCAGCGCCAGCGTGGCGTCAACCATGTCCTGGCCCTTCGTCCACATGGACGTGCCCGACCCCTGCCACGTGTCGCCGCCATCGAGCAACAGTGCGCCGGGGCGCGACGCCTTCATGCGCTTGACCAGTGTCGCCAGGTGCGCAAACCCGCCAACCTTGCCATACGTGCGCGCCGCCGACGCAAAGTCGAGGTACGTGAACGCATACGCGTCAGGTGTGCCAGGCTGCAGGCCGTACGCCTTCAAGAACGCCTCGCCCACCAGGTGCGGCGGCTTGTTCGCCTGCTCGCCAATCCCGAGATTGACGCTCGGCTCGCGGAAATACATCGGCAGCAACTGCGCATGGCAGTCGGTGAAATGCAGCAGATGCACATTGCCGAACGCTGGCAGATCGTAGAACACGTCTGCCGCCTTGGCCGCCGCCATCTCCTGATGCGACAACGCCATCCCGCCCGCCGCCGCCACCGCCAACACCTGCATGAACTCGCGTCGATTCATTTCGTCTCCGTGGCACGCGCACGACGTGGCGCGCCTGCATTGTCATTCTACGAATTCGGTTCGCTTACTTCCCCGCGTAATCCGCGAGCGCCGCCACATCCTCACCGAACATCTCGCCCACCTCCTTGCGCAACACGCGCCCGTTACGACCGATCACATACAACTCCGGCAGGCCGCGACGCTTGCCCAGCGCCGCCTGCCAGGCATCGCTCTCCATGCCCGCGGGGAACGTGTAGCCATGCGTCTTCAGATAGTCGGCGGCTTCCTGCGGCTTCTTGTCGATGGAGAGGGTGACGATCTGGATCGGCTTGCCGCGCGTGGCGTCGTAGAGCTTCTGCAGATACGGGTTCTGCTGCGCGCAGAACGGGCACCACGACGCCCAATACTCGACGATGACCGTGCGGTCCTTAAACGCGCTGGCGGGCAACGTCTTGCCATCGAGCAACGTGAGCGACGGCAGCACGACGGTATCGCCAACCTCCAACGCCTGTGCGGGCCACGCGGCGGCCATCACCCCCACGCCCAGCACGGCGGCCAACATCCCCCGTCGCGCGCGCGCACTGACGTGAGGAGTCGAAAAGCTCAGGGATCTCATGCTTGCAGCACTCCGGAAGCCGGCGGCGACCGTCGATCGCAACGATCTCAGGTCGCCCGCCTGAACGGCGGTGGCTTACTGGTTGACGGGAGACGCGGGGTCGAGCAGCAGCGCCATGACGTCCTTCAACTGCTTTTCCGTCAGGATGCCCGCCGCACCGAAACGCGGCATGTTCGAGCAAGCCGTGTAGCTGTGCGAGTCGTAGACCTTCGCCCACGTGTACTTGAGCACTTCGGGCGAGTCGCCGCGCAACTTGCCGTAGTGATACAGCGAAGGCCCAATGTTGCCAAACGAGATCTCGCTCTTGGTCAACTGGTGGCACGCGTAGCAATTACCCCCGTTGACGGTATCGGCCTTGTCCGTGAACTGCATGCCTCGGCCGTTCTGCGCGACCTTCTCGCCTTCTTTCCAGTCGCCAAGATACTGACCATCGGCCGGTGCCTTGACGTTCGCCATCTCGGCCTTTTGCAGACGCTCCGCAATCTTCGCCGGCATCGGCTTGGTTGCGTACTGCGTACACAGCTTCTGCAATTCGCTCTGATCGATGCGATCGAGCTGAGCAATGCCCGAAGCTCGGAACGAGTCGCGCAGTTCCTGCACGACGGCCGCGTCGGTGGTGCCGGTCACCAGCTTCGTGCTCTCGCCCTCGGCGAAGGCCGTGCCGACAACGAGTGCCCCGGCCACTGCCAGCGCGACGCCCGTCGCGCGCAATGCGAATGATTTCATGGGTATGCCTCGCAATCGGTCAGCGCTTCAGGCCAGGGGCGTCCATCTTGCCGCCGTTGGCCATCACGCCGAGGAAGGTAATCAGATCAATGGACGCCTGCGAGCCGTAATTCAACACAGGCATGCGCTGCTGACGGAAGCAATCGTTCATCCGCCACTGCATCGTGCGCAGCGCACCCTGCGATACCCGATAGCCCGGCCATGTCGCAAATGCCTGGCGGGCCGCCGCAGGTTTCGTCAGATTCGGCAGGTCCTGAAGCCGGATTCGCTTGTCGTCCGCCCCGTGGCACGACGCGCACGAAAAATCGTACGGGCCCGCACGGTAATAGAAGATTTTCTGACCCCGCGCGTACGCGTCCTTCTCTTCCTTGTGCGATTGCGGCAAATGTATCGTCGCGCCACGCGACTGACCCGACACGTAGGCGGTGAGCGCTTCGAGATCGGTCGGGTCCTGCCCCTCCTTGGAGAACGGCTGCTTGATGACGTCTGCCCGCTTGAAGCCCTGCAGATGCACCATGCACTCGACAATGCGCGACTCTGCATCGAGTACGCGCTTCGTATCGGGGAAGTAGCGCGGCAGTTGCGCGTAAGCACCTTTCACGACGCCAGCGCCAAGACCCAGGTCGCACTGTGCGAGCGACACGTTGTTCGGGCCGCGCGGCGTCTTCCAGAGTTCTTCGCCTCGCATCTCCACGAGTTCCGCCGGATTGCCGTCGGCAAGCATCTCGCGGTATTGCGCGATGGCGTCCGCCGTCGAGCTCTCCGCAGCGAATGCGGGGGCACTGACGCCCGCAATGACGAGCATGCCGCCGAGCACGGTCCCCCGCAGCCAAGCTGCGTGGCCTCCCGCGCTCATTCGTACACTCGCCCGTGCGCTATGTTGCGCCTCGTTCATCTCGATCTCCTCTTCGTGGGGTTGGTCCGCGCGCAACGGGGAGGATCCCCAGGAGCGCTCGTGCTTGCACACTGCGCGGCGCGGATTCGACATCACGCCGTCCCACCCAGCCGGGCCCGCGTGGCAGCGTAGGTCGCCCGCCGCCGTGCACCTCCCGGCCTCCCGGCCTCCTGCCCATCAAGCGATGGTCGTCTCGTCGGTACGCGAATCGCCCTTGTTGTCGACCCACGTCACCGTGACCTTGTCGCCCTTCTTTGCGCCCTTGAACTTGAACGCCATGAACGGATCTTTCGAGACCGCCGGCCCCCATTCGGCCGACAGCACCGTCTTGCCATTGCACGTGACCGTAACGTTCTGGATGAAGTGTGCCGGTACGATATTACCGGAAGCGTCCTTGCGCTGGCCGGTTTCCATGATGTGACTCATCAACACCTTCACCTCGACGACACCGCCCGCCTCGGTTGCGCGAATGCGCATCGGATTACCCATGTTGTGGCTCCTCTGTTCTACGATGCGTCGCTTAACCGCCGCAGCCGCCCAGCGTGACCTTGATTTCCTTCTCGGCCACGAGGTACTTGTTGTCCGCCTTGACGAGCGCATAGACCTTCGAGGTCTGGCCCATCTTCACGCGCGTCGTCACCGCCGGCTCGGTGCCGTCGGGAATGTCGAACGACGCCGCGAGCGTGTTCGGATTCTTCTCGATCAGAATCGCGATCATTTGCGTATTCGGCGCCTTGCTCGTCACCGCCACCGGCACGACCGCACCGTTCTCGGCAATGTCGGGCGCAGTCAGCACGACCAGATCGCTCGGGCTGGCAGCAGTGCCGCCAAGCGCCTTGACCGTGTCCGCCACGCTCCGGGTCGAAAACGCCGCCTTGTTCCAATGCGCCTCTGCCGCGCGCGCCTCTTCGGGCTTGATCAGCCCGGCGGCTACCGCCAGTCCCATTACCGCGGAAAACCGCAGCATGTCGCGTCGCTGTTGGTTCATCTCTGTGTGTTTCCTTCTCTAAAGGCCACCGGTGCGAATTGTCCGGGACGGACGCAACGCACCGGCTGCCATTCGCTCGCCTGACCCGCCGCGCATACTGCATCGCGACCGGTCAACGAGCCCCCTGCCCCGGCCTTACTTCGCCGGGGCGCCAGCCAGAACCCACTCGACGAGGATCTTGGCGTCGGCATCCGACAGGTTCGGGTGCGCCGGCATCGGGATCGGACCCCAAACGCCCGAACCGCCACCCTTCACCTTCTTCACCAGCTTGGCCACGGCGTCCTTGTCACCCTTGTACTTGGCAGCGACATCCTGATAGGACGGGCCCACGAGCTTCTTGTCGACGGCGTGACAACCCATGCAAGCATTGGCACCCGCGAGCTTGGTCGCCGCTGCAACGTCGACACCGGCGTGCGCGAGCGAGGTGCCGGCCACCATGGCCGCAGCGATCAGCATCTTCTTCATCGTTTCTCCTTCGGTTTGTGTAGGGGACGGGGTTCCGCAGCGGCGCCGGCATACCGGCGCGCATCCGCAGACACCCCTGCCCGCTCAATGGGCACCACGGAGAATCCAGTCGACCATCGTACGGACGTCGGTCTCGGCGACCTGCGACTGCGGCGGCATTGGCATGCTGCCCCAGTTACCAGCGCCTCCGGCACGTATCTTCGCCACCAGTTTTTCAGCCGCATCCGACTGCCCATGGTACTTGGCGGCAACCTCCGAAAAGGCGGGCCCGATCTTCTTGTCGGTCACACCGTGACAGGCCAGACAACCATTCTTGTCCGCAAGCGTTGCTGCCGGTGACGTCGCAGCGGCGGTGTGGGCCGGCGCGTCCGGACTCGCCATGCCGAGCGTGGCGAGGGCCGCAGTCTTGCGCATCGACGCATTTTGCGCGGCGGTGCCCGACAGCGGCGGCAGCTTCGTATCGACACCGCGCACCGGACCGATGATCCGGTTTTGCGCGGCCAGATCTCCATGTGCGTCGCGGGCGTACGCAGGGAGTGCGGACGTCACGATACCAGCCTCGGGACAATCCTGCATACACGCCTTGTTATGAGTATCCGGTTTGTCGCCCACGCGCCACATGCCATGCGCGCGCGTCATCCCGTTGCGATTGGGCATGAGCTTCTGCACGTCGCCGATGTTCTTGTCCGAGAGCACGAAGTCCGATGGCACGATCTCCCCAAGATTCAGAATGTACGCCGTGACCGCATACACCTCGTCGGGCGTCAGGGAGCGCGGCGCATTCCACGGCATGGCGCGACGGATGTAGTCCCAGATCGTCGAGATCGTGTCGACCTTCATGAGCGTGGTGCGCACCGGCTGATTGTTCGCGCGCAGCGACGCCACATGCCCCGTCTTGATGTCGTCGGCCGTGGTTCCCCCCACCAGCGGATTGAACACCTCGTTGCTCTCGCCGAACGTGCCGTGACACGACGCGCAGCGCGAGTCGAACAACTTCTGGCCGTCTGCGACGGAGCCATGCCCCTTGGGCAACCCCTTGAAGTCGGGACGCACGTCGATGTCCCACGCGCTCAGCTCCGCGGGTGTGGCGTCGCGTCCGATCCCCGGCGGCGCCTTGATCGGCACGGACGCCGCCGTCTGCGCGGTCTTGGTCGCATGGGCGGGCGCCGCCTGCGCGGGGGCCGAGATCCAGGCCGCCACGGTCAGCCCCGCGAGCGTTAGCGCCGCCGCCCAGAGCCCGGTAATCACCACCGACTGCGCGCGCCGACGCACGCTGTGCAGTGACTTGCGTTCAATCGACGTGGACATTGGTCACCTCCCCGTTCGCCGCCACCTGCCACGTCTGGATCGCGTTGTTGTGATAGATCGATTTCGTGCCGCGCACTTCGCGCAACTGCCGATAACGCGGCTGAACGAAGCCGGTCTCGTCGATCGCGCGGCTTTGCAGCAGCGCCGGCGAGCCGTCCCATTGCCAGTCGAAGTTGAAGCGCGTCAGGCACTTCGGCAATACGGGCGATTCAAGTCGCGCCGTGCGCCACGTTTTGCCGCCGTCGGTCGATACGTCAACCCGTTTGATGCGCCCCCGGCCCGACCAGGCAAGACCCGTCACGTTGAAATAACCGCGATCGAGCAGTGCCTGACCGCCGGAGGGCGACGTGATGACCGACTTGCATTCCTGGATCGATGTGTACTGACGATGCTGCCCGTCCGGCATCAAGTCGACGTAGTGACTCGTTTCGTCCTTGGTATTCCACGGCGCGTCGCCCACCTTGATGCGACGCAGCCACTTCACCCACGACACCCCCTGCACGCCGGGCACGACCAGTCGCAGCGGATAGCCGTTCTCCGGCCGCAGCATCTCGCCGTTCATGCCCCAGGCGACGAGCACGTCGGAGAGCGCCGCTTCCATCGAGATCGTGCGCGTCATGCCCGAGCCGTCGCCACCTTCGGCGAGCACGTATTGGCCGCGCTTCGTGTCGGCCCCCACGTCGTCAAGCAGCACCGAGAGCGGCACCCCCGTGAATTCGCAGCACGACAGCATGCCGTGCGTGTACTGAACCGTCGGCACCGCCGCGTTGCCCCATTCCATGCCGGTATTCGCGCCGCACTCGATGAAGTGCATGCGCGACACCGCAGGCAAGCGCATGATGTCATCCATCGTGTACACCTTAGCCTCGCGTACGAGGCCGTGCACCATCAGGCGATGCTGCGTCGGATCGATCTCTTGCCAACCCTGGTGATGGCGCTCGAAGTGCAGGCCGCTCGGCGTGATGATGCCGAACAGACCCTGCAACGGCGCGAACGCGACCGATGCCTGCGTGGTCTGCGTCAGCCCCGGCGACTGGCGGCGTTGCAAATTTGCTTCGTATTTGGACGGCACGCCGTAGGGGCGCGCGGCCACCGGCTGGCCCAGCGACGTGGCCCACGGCCGCGGCTCGAGAATCATCGGATCACCGGCCCCCTGGGGCGCGTCGGCGGCAAAGGCGGCGCCCCCGGCGAGCGCGGCACCGGCGGCCAGAAAGCTGCGCTGCAGGAAGCTGCGTCGCGTTGGGTTCAACCCGTCGCGGCCAATGTCGGCGGCAAGCGTGCCGTCGACGAAATTCTCCGGAGCCCGGCGCAAACGGCCGGCTCGCGATGCGCTATCGCTGGTCTTGCTCACCCTGTCTCCTCGCGTTTTGTGGCGTGCGCCAGCATCGCGAGGACACTGGCACCTTACCGCTTGCGTTCGAATATCCGCGCGCAGTCTCGTCGCTGCGCTGTCCTACGGGTCCCACGGGTCTTGCAATGCGGCAGTACTACGGTTTCACAGCAACCTGCGAACGTCAGCCGACGCGCGGCATGAAGCCATCGACGGCTCGCCCCGGCAGCGCCTCCTCCTCGAGTCGGCCCGCGACCTGCACGCACACGGCACGGCAAATCTCGACCACCCCTGTATCCGCAATCGCGTAATACACCTGGTTCCCTTCGCGACGACGCGCCAGCACACCCGCCTGATACATCGCCCCGAGATGCCGGGAGACGTTCGTCTGCGACGAACCCACCTGCGTCACCACCTCGTTGACCGAGCGCTCGCCACCGCACAGCGCATGCAGAATCCGCAACCGGGTCGGCTCGGAGAGCAGGCTGAAGTAGTGCGACACCTTTTCGAATACGCGATCGAGTTCTTCCATGGCGGTCAGTCTTTGGGTTCGTACGAAGGCAGAAGGAATGTCGTATATGCCTAAATACGCATATACAGATAATCAAAACATTAGGCGAAGTAAGCAAGCTGCACTGCAACATGTCGGATGCCAATGCATCGCGGCGGACGACGCGCACTTCACGCTCGCCAGACGCTTTTCCGTATATACCGACGGATATAGCGCACCACTGCGCATACGATTCATCGACGCGCGACGTCGCACACGCCAACCGGCGCAGCCGCACGCGGAACGACTCAGGGGTTTGCGACATCAGGGAAAAACCCGATCAGAAAGATGAAAGGAAACGAGGCGCCGGCGCTACGCACTTAGCGCACCTAGCGCACTTCGTCCCTTGCCGGTGGCCATCACGCGGGGAGGTGACGTCCGGCCTCACTCGAATTGATACGACCAGTTCGCGTTGAACCGCAGCGGGCGGCTCGGCGAGTTCGTCGGGGCGTCGGCCATCGGCTTGGCGACCGACAGGTCGAGCGAGTAGTACTTGCTGTCCGAGATCCGCACGCCAAGCCCGACGGAAGCGAGCTGATTGTGGAACAATTGTCCGTAATTCACATAGACGCGGGCCGTATCGAGCATCAGGTATGGCTGGATCGTCTTGAGGAAGCGGAAGTCGGTGCGGAACATCCGATTGATCTCGATCGATGCGCCCCAGCCCTTGTCGCCAGCGATTTCGCCCGCCGGATAGCCGAGACCGAAGCGCTGACCGCCAAACGTCGCCTGCTCGGACGTCGGCAGCGTATTGCTGCTGTATTGCGCGCCCGCCGAGACGATGACGCCGAAATCCCATGGCAGCACCACGCCCTGCTTGCCGTCGAACGTGAAGCGCCAGAAGCCGAGATCGTACGGTCCGAGCACTTGCGCAACGCCCGCGGGCTGCGTTGTGTACGACTGGCTTGCGCCCATCCCAGTGAAGCCCTTGAACACGCCCAGCGTGGCGCTGCGGGTCTGCTTGTCGGTGACTTCGTTGTACGAGAGCTGCACCTGCGCGGCGCGCACGTTCGTCTGCGAATTGATGTTGTTCGGCGAATTCGGCACTTCGTAGCGATCGCGCGAATTCACGCCGTACATGCCGCCACTGACCGTCAGGTTGCGTTGATTGTTCAGCAGGATCGGGTACGACACGCTCACGGCGACACGTTTGGTGTCGAGGTGCCGTGTCAGGCCGGCGAGCGCCTGATCGTCCGGCTGGCCGCGATAATGCGACGCATCCACACGCGCCTGCAAACCCTTCGAGCCCAGCGGCTGGATGTACGACGCGGCGTAGAACTCTTCGTCGTTATGCCCCTTCGGTGCAATCGCGGTGAGTTGAATCTGTTCGCCGAGCGGGGTGAGCGCGTTGCTCGTCACCGTAAATACGCCGCGAATGCCGGGATTGTTGTAGGTGAGCGACGTGCCCAACGCCACCGGCTGACGCGAGACGTCCAGCGAAAGCTCGGTCGCGCCGTCGGTCTGTGTGGGCGGTTGCACGTCGGCCTTGATCTTCATGCCGGGCACGAGCGTGAGCAGATTCAGATAACGCTCGAAGGTGGCGCGCTTGAGCGGGCGCTCGGCTTCGATATGCGCGGCGATGTCGCGTAGCCGCTGCTCCGACGGACCCGGCTTGCCG
Source organism: Pandoraea sp. (assembly GCF_041919235.1). Taxonomy (NCBI): domain Bacteria; kingdom Pseudomonadati; phylum Pseudomonadota; class Betaproteobacteria; order Burkholderiales; family Burkholderiaceae; genus Pandoraea; species Pandoraea sp. The sequence continues at coordinate 135,793 of NZ_JAYRUC010000011.1, read as the reverse complement.
GTGATCTTCGTGCCGGAGATGTAGCCTTCGACGACCGTTACCCGCACGAAGCCGTCGTTGAAAGACTGCGCAGGGACGAAGGCGAAGGACAGCAGATAGCCCGCGTCCTGATACATCTTCGTGACCTGATTGGCCTTCTCGACCAGATCGCCGATGGTCACTTCCTTGCCCGCCAGCGGCGCGAAGACCGCAGCCACCTCATTGAACGGCAGCGACTTGACGCCTTCGATGCCGAAACGCTTGGGCGTGATCTTCCGGGCGAGCAGTGCCTTGAGGGCATCTTCCTGCGTCGGCGGCTGAATGCGGATCGTGGCGGCCGGCGCCTTGGGCACGTCGATCTTCGGGATGCTTTGCAAGGGATCGCCGCGCACCGGACTGCCATCGGCCCAGGCTTGTTGCGCACTCAGCAGGCTGGCAGCGGAAAGCGACAAGGCAATGACTTGAACGACCCTGCGGTCGCGAGCCGACTTGGCCGAATCTCCACGCGCAACGCGCGACGCAAAATGAGCCCCCCCCTGGCGATACGCCATCCCTATGCCCCCATCACGCTTATTTTTCGTGCGGCCAGTGTAACCGAGAGGCGTAAGGCCCCGTCAACGTGGGAATTCGGGAAGGTGCGGCCCCCAAACAACAACACGATCGCGCGTGACCGCAGTACGTACTTTGCGCCGCTTAGAGAATCTATTCCAAACGCATTTCGTCGAGCGCAAATGCCGCTGAAGTCCGCATCAGGCCAGCATGTCGGCCCAGATGCCCTGCGCCCATGCGAGTCCCAGGGCAAATTCGTCCCGGGTGGCGCATGGCGACGCGCCGCCCGTGCCCGGCACCGGGAGCATGGTGCGCTGTGTGGCGTCGTATCGGTGCACGCTGGCCACATGCATCGCCTCGGTCGCCGAGACGAACGTGTAGCAGGTGTTGCTGTAAAGCGGTTCAGGGTTGATCGGACGCCCGGACAGCGTCGCCACGATCGCAGCGGCGCACACCTTGCCGTGCTGATTGGCCATGTGGCCGGACTTCGGCATTTGTGGCGCGATCTGAATGGCGTCGCCCAGGAGATGAATGTCGGGCTGTGCCGTCGACGCAAACGTCAGAAAATCGACGTCGCACCAGCGCCCGTTGGCCGTCGCCAGTCCGCTCTGCACGGCGATATCGCCCGAGCGCATCGGCGGGATGACGTTGAGTACGTCGGCCCGGATTTCCTCGCCCAATTCGAAGCGCGCCAGCGTCTTCGCGCCATCGGCCGCGACTTCGGTGCAGTTGAATTGCGGGTGATACTCGACGATCCCGGCCAATTGCGTGCGCCAGATCGACTGAAACTGCTCCGCTTCGGCCAACACCTGATCGTTCGCATCGAAGATGAGCACTTTCGCGCGCGGCTTGTGGTGCTTGAGCCACGCGCCCACCTGGCACGCGCGCTCGTACGGCGCGGGCGGACATCGAAACGGCGCTTCGGGAATGGTCAGCGCAAACACGCCCCCGTCGGGCATGGCCTGCAGTCGCGCATGCAACAGGGCGCTTTCGCGAGCGTCGGTCCACCCGACCGGCAGTGCGTTGCGCATCGCCGGATCGTTGAGCCCGCCAATCGCCTCCCGGCGCAGCGACACGCCTGGGGCAACGATCAGTTTGTCGTAGGAAAGGCGCCCGCCGTCAGCGAGTTGCACCTGCTTTTTGTCCGCGTCGATGGCGCTGGCGCGCGTACGCCGCCAGACCACACCGTGTCGTGCGACGAGCGTATCGTAGGGCACCGTCAGGTCGCTCACACGCAGATTCCCGCCCACCACGAGGTTCGACAACGGGGAAGAGACAAAAGCGGGATTCGGCTCGACGAGGGTGACCTCGATCGTGTTGCCTGAGAGGACGCGTAGCGCCTTTGCGGCCGTGGCACCGCCGAATCCGCCCCCAATGACGACGACTCGCGCGCGCGCCTTGACCGGCGTCGGCCAGAGCGGAGCCGCCAGCGCGGGGCGCGCCCCGGTCAGTGCGGCCGTCGAGCCCAAGCCGAGAAGAAAGTCGCGGCGACGCATCGGGTGCCCTACCGAGACGTACGCGCCGAAGCGGACGCGGCCTTGGCCGCCGGCTGCGACGCGAAATACGCGACGATGCGCTGCAACTCGTCGTCGCGATAACCTTTGAGGAGTTGAGGCATCAGCGTGGCCGACCGCCGCCCATCGCGCATGGCGAGCAGCGCGGTCATGAGGTCCGCCTCAGAGCGCCCCTCCAACTTTGGCAATGTCGCCTCGCCCGCGCGCACCGGCGCCGACGCGTTGTGGCAGCTCATGCACGCCATCGCCCAATCGCGGGCCTGCCAGTCGGGTTGGGATGCCGGCGACGTCGTTTGCGCAACATACACGGGTGAGGCGGCGGCAATACCGGATTCGGGGGATGCCGACGCTGCGCCCGTGGCGAATACTCCTGTGCCGATTATCAGAACGAGCGCTGCCGCGCGCGTGCGTCCCGTCGACAGGCGATGGGCATAGGCACGCGCGCGGCGGCGGCTCGGTTCCGGGCCGGTGACGGCTTGGGCGCTCACGACCGGTGTCCGGGACGTCCGGGGGCGCGTCAGTTACCGGTCTTGTTCGACGGACCGGGCTTGACCGGTGCATCGCTGATCGGCGCGGGCGAGGACAGCGGTTTGGCCGTCACCGTATCGGTCGTGATCGGCGTGGTCGTGACCGTGGCGGCGCTCGAATCGTCGGTCACCGGGGCCGGACTCTTCTGCGCTTCGGTCGACAGGCGCTGGGCTTCCTCCGGCTTCACGTATTCGTAAAGCTTGATGACCTTCTGCACGCCGTCGATACGGCTGGTCACGTTGGCGGCAATGCGGCCTTCCTCTTCCGATACGAGGCCGAGCAAATAGACATCGCCACGCTCGGTGACCACCTTGAAGACGTTGGCCGAGATTTCCTTCGTGTTGATCAGGTTGGCTTTGACCTTGCTGGTGATCCAGGCGTCGTTCGAGCGGGAGCCGAAGGAAGAAGCCGGCCCGAGGGCGAGTTCGTCGACAATGCCGCGCACGTTGCTGATGTCTTTGACGATCTCCACGGCGCGTTGCTTGCTGGCGTCGTTCGGGACTTCGCCGGTGAGCAGCACGCGGCGGTTGAAGACCGTCACGTTGACGTGAGCCGCGTCGGGCAGCGTATTGGCGATGTTGGCTTCGGCCTTGACCTGAATTTCGCGGTCTTCCGTCTGCGCGCCGACGGAACGCCGGTCAGTGGCGATCAGTGCGCCGGTCGCGGCACCGCCGAGAATGATGGGGGCGCAACCGCCCAAGGTTGCAACAATCAACGCTGCCGCAGCAAGCGGCTTGACCACGCGTTGGAAATTCATCGGGCTTTCTCCTGGTTGGATGGACGAACGGCGCGGCCCCCGCCGCGCACTGCCGGCACCGCCCGCCCCCGCGAAGCGGTGCCCGTCATGCTCTTGACGCCGAATGACGGCAATAGGTTCACGCTTCGCCGAACAGCACCGCGTCGACCAGGTCGCAAAGGCAGTGAATCGTCAGCAGGTGAACCTCCTGAATGCGCGCAGTCCGATCGGCCGGCACGCAGATATGCACGTCCAACTCGCCCAGGGCGGCATTGACCTTGCCGCCGCCCTTGCCGGTGAGCGCAATTACATGCATGCCACGCTCGTGCGCGGCCTCGATGGCCGTGAGCACGTTGCTGGAATTACCCGACGTGGTAATGGCGAGCAGCACATCGCCCTCGTGGCCGAGCGCGCGGACCTGCTTCGAGAAGATGGCATCGAAGTTATAGTCGTTGCCGACCGCCGTCAGGATCGACGAGTCCGTGGTCAGCGCGATCGCCGGTAATTCGGGGCGCTCGCGCTCGAAGCGGCCAACGAGTTCCGCCGCGAAGTGCTGGCAGTCTGCCGCCGAGCCGCCGTTGCCGCAAGCAAGAATCTTGTGGCCATTGGACAGCGCTTCGAACATGACGTCCGCCGCCGCGGCAATGTACTCGGGCAGCACATCGCTCGCCGCCTCCTTGGCTTTGATGCTATCTGTGAAGTGTTGCTGAATTCGTTCGATCGACATGGTCGTTTGCCAGGATGTCGCAAAAGCGGCCGGACCCACATGGCTGCCCCATGGGCAATGACCTGCAGGAACCGGCGTTCAGAGGCCGTCAGTCTTGAAAACGGCACGTTCGCAAGTGTAACAGGGCCGGCCGGCACGGGCCTCGTCAGAGATCGTCGACACGAAAGGCGTCGGGTAGCCAGCGCACCACGGGCGGGCGGCCGTCGAACGCCACCACGTCGAACCGGCAACGTCCCGCAGGACGCCGCAGCAGATAGTGGCGAGCGGCCAAGGCAAGGCGACGTCGCTTGGTGCGCGTGATACTCTCGGCGGCCCCGCCGAAGTCGTTGCGCGCACGCGCGCGCACCTCGACGAATACCAGTACACCGGCGCAATCCCGCATAATGAGGTCGATTTCGCCGCCACGGCACCGATAGTTGCGCGCGACAAGTCGCCAGCCGCGCCGCTCCAGCAGCGATTGGGCGTGCCCCTCGAACGATTCTCCCAGTTGATTCGACATGGTTGTTCCGATGTTTACCGTTACCGGCAATGCCAGTGTTGCCAAAGCCTGCACGCCCCGCGAAGCGACGCCTTCGTTTGCAGGAGTCCGACCCCATGGATGACCGCCTGATGTCGCTGGCCGAGGGCCAGCATTACCCGCCCGGCACGCTCTACGTCGTCGCCACACCGCTGGGCAATACAGCCGACATCACCGTGCGCGCGCTTCACGTCCTCGCCATGGTCGACGCCATCGCCTGTGAAGATACGCGCAACAGCGCACAGTTGCTGCAGCGTTATGGCATCGACCGGCCGTTGATTGCGGCCCATCAGCACAACGAGAACGAAGCGGCATCGCGACTCGTCGAGCGTCTGCGTGGCGGTGAGCGTATCGCCTACATCTCGGACGCGGGCACGCCCGGCATCTCCGACCCGGGCGCGCGGCTGGTCGACGCGGTACGCGCGGCGGGCCTCGGTGTGGTGCCGGTACCGGGTGCGAGCGCGGTGATTACGCTGCTCTCTGCGGCCGGGGCGTGGGTGGACACGTTCACGTTCGTGGGGTTCTTGCCGTCGAAGGCGCAGCAACGCGCGCAGGCGATTACCGCGCTCGCGAGTTCGACGTCGGCACAGGTCTTCTACGAAGCGCCGCATCGGATCGTGGAGACGGTCGCGGCGCTGGCCGAAGGCCTCGGCGGTGAGCGGCGATTGCTGATCGGGCGCGAGTTGACCAAGCGCTTCGAAGAGATTCACGCGTGTGCGCTGAGCGAAGGCGTAGCCTGGCTGAAGGCGGACGCAAACCGGCAGCGCGGGGAGTTTGTGCTGGCGGTCTCGGGCGCGTCGGCGAGCGCAAGCGACGATGGCGTCGACGCCGAAGCGCAACGCGTCCTCGCATTGCTGGTGGCCGAATTGCCGACCAAAAGCGCCGCCAAGCTCGCGGCGGCGATCACCGGCGCACCCAAGAACGCCCTCTACGAGCGCGCGCTGGCACTCAAGAACAGCGGATGACTTAACCCGCAGCGCGGATTGCGGTGTTGGACGGCATCAGAAATTGGATGTTTCCGACCGCGGTTGCGCCCTTCACCCAAACGCCGCGCCAGAAAAAACCCGCCGAAGCGGGTTTTTTCCATGGCAATCCGACGATCAGCTCAACAGCAGCGCGTCGTCGTCGAGCTGTTCGCCGCGCGTGCGCTCGAACATCTGCAGCAGATCGGGCACGTCCAGCCCCTTACGTTCGTCGCCCGACACGTCCAGCACCACCTTGCCCTGATGGAGCATGACCGTGCGGTCGCCGTAGTCGAGCGCCTGACGCATGCTGTGTGTGACCATCATCGCCGTCAGCTTGCTCTCTTGCACGATGCGCGCCGTCAATTCCAGCACGAACGCCGCTGTCTTCGGGTCCAGCGCGGCCGTATGCTCGTCGAGCAGCAGAATTCGCGACGGCTGCAACGACGCCATCAACAAACTCACCGCCTGACGCTGTCCACCGGAGAGCAGCCCGATCCGGTCCGAGAGCCGGTTTTCCAGCCCGAGATTGAGCAGGCTGAGCTTCGCGCGGAAGCGTTCGCGCAAATCCCGGTTCAGCGCGAAACGGAAGCTCCGACGCTCGCCGCGCCTGACCGCCAACGCCATGTTCTCCTCGATGGTCAGCGCCTCGCACGTCCCGGCCATCGGGTCCTGAAACACGCGCGCCACCTGACTCGCCCGCTGCCACGCCGTCTTCTTCGTGACGTCGTTGCCGTCGATGGAAATCGTGCCCGAATCGACCGACAGGTCGCCGCTGATGGCGTTCAGGAAAGTCGACTTGCCCGCACCGTTCGAACCGATCACCGTGACGAACTGGCCTGTCGGAATCTCCAGCGACATGCCGCGCAGCGCGCGGTTCTCGATGGGCGTACCCGGGTTGAAAGTGATCTTGAGGTCTTTTGCGCTCAACATGATCAGGCACCTCCGTTCTTGCGGGCGAACAGCTTGCGACGCGTCGCCGGCAGCACCAACGCTACCGCCACGAGCAATGCCGTCACCAAATTGAGATCCTGCGCCTTCAGACCGATGAAATCGCTGTTGAGCGCGAGCGCGATGAAAAAGCGGTAAAGCACCGCACCGACGACGACTGCCAGGGTGGTGAGAATGAGCCGCCGTGCAGGCAGAATCGTCTCGCCGATGATGACCGCCGCCAGACCGATCACGATGGTACCGATCCCCATCGAAATGTCTGCGCCCCCCTGCGACTGCGCGAACAGCGCCCCTGCGAGCGCCACGAGCGCGTTCGAGAGTGCCATGCCCGCGAGAATCTCGCGACCGGTGTTCACGCCCTGCGCACGCGCCATGCGCGAGTTCGCGCCCGTCGAGCGCATCGCGAGGCCCTGCTGCGACGAGAAGAAGTAATCCAGACCGAGCTTCACAGCGACGACGACGACCAACAGCAGCAGCGGACGCATCACAAAGTCCGGCAACCACGCCGGTGCGTTCTCCGGCAGGAGCATCGTGAACACGGTCGGTGAGGTAATCAGTGGCACGTTCGGTGCGCCCATCACGCGCAGGTTCACCGAATAGAGCGCGATCATCATCAAGATACTGGCGAGCAGATCCATGATCTTCAGGCGCACATTGAGCCAGCCGGTGATGAAGCCCGCCAATGCGCCCGCGGCCATCGCCGCCGCGGTCGCGGCGAACGGATTGGTGCCTGCGGCGATCAGCGTCGCCGCCACCGCACCGCCCAGGGCGAAGCTGCCGTCAACGGTCAGATCGGGAAAATTGAGGATGCGAAAGGAAATCAGCACCCCGAGCGCCACGAGACTGAAGATCAAACCGATCTCCAAGGCGCCCATCATAGAGAAAAGAGACATTTTCGTAATTCCACTGCGCAAGACGGCCCATGCCGGGTCTCGGCATCCGCGCTCGCTCGGCCGACGTCGGCCGGTTCGGGTCATCGCCGGTCGATGTGCGAGCGCTTTCGGGGGGAGCCGTCTCGCCCATTCGATAGGAAAAGAGCGGCGGGGACAGATCGTGTCCGGGCGCCGCCCTGTCGCTCTGCGGTGGGGCGAGCGCTGGCCCGCCCCGCCGCTGTCACGCGCGCTTTACTGCTTGATGACCGTCTTGGCTTCCTTCACCAGATCGTCCGACAGCTTCACGCCCTGCTTGGCCGCCGCCGCCGTGTTGACGAACAGTTCCAGGTTCGTACTGGTCTGCGAAGCAATCGCACCCGGCTTCTCACCCTTCAGAATGCGGCCAACCACCTTCCCGGTCTGACGGCCGAGGTCGTAGTAGTTGACGCCGAGCGCCGCAATGGCGCCGCGCTTCACGCTGTCGGTGTCCGATGCGATCAGCGGGATCTTGCGGTCATTCGCGACCTTCACCAGCGACTCGTATGCCGACACCACGTTGTTGTCCGTGTTCGTGTAGATCACGTCGACCTTGCCGACCAGGCTGCTGGCCGCCGAGCTGATGTCGACGGTGCGCGGCGCAGCGGCTTCGACCAGCGTCATGCCGGCCGCCGGCAGCAGCTTCTTCAACGCGTTGACGACCACGACCGAATTCGCTTCGCCCGGGTTGTACACCATGCCGACGCGCTTGGCATTCGGCACAACGCGCTTGATCAACGCGACCTGCTTGTCCAGCGGCAGCTTGTCGGATACGCCGGTCACGTTGGTGCCCGACGGTCCCCAGTTCTTGACCAGTTGGGCCGCGACCGGATCGGTCACCGCCGAGTAGACCAGCGGCACGGACTTGGTCGCGGCCGCCACGGCCTGCGCCGTCGGCGTGGCAATGCCGATGATCACGTCCGGCTGGTCGCCCACGAACTTGCGCGCGATCTGCGCGGCAGTGCCGACGTTGCCCTGTGCGCTCTGATATTCCCACTTGAGATTCTTGCCGACCTCGTAACCTTCAGCCTTGAGTTCGTCGCGCGCGCCATCGCGGATGGCATCGAGTGCCGGATGCTCCACGATCGCCAACACCGCCACCGACTTCGTCGCCTGCGCGAATGCCGCGCCGGTCGTGCCCAACAACGTTGCTGCCACTGCGCACAACAACGTGCGCTTGGCGTATTTGCCCATCGTCGACATCAAAACTCCTCCAGGAATGCTCTTTGATAGGTGCGCCGTGCCCGTGTCTCGGCGGGCTTCGTTCGGATGCACAGAAAGCGTGCACCGGCGCGTGGCGCACAGTCTACCCACATCCCCAGTAGCGAACAACGATTGTCAACGCAACTTTCTGGAAGGCCCGTGGAACATCGGATTGCGCCCAAACACTGGCAGATTGATGCGGCAATCGGAAAAAAAATAGTCGATTCGGTCGCAGGAAATCCGATGCGCGCACGTTCGTGTTGCGCGTTCAGCCAACGAAATACGCCGATTAAAGAAACAATCGGAGAATTTTGACGAACAACCCCCCGAAATGCGCAAATATCGTACATGAGGCGTCCCACTTTTCAGACAGCTCTCAGCACGAATTCAGGCCGACGCGCGGCGCGCGTGGTGGGGATGCCCGGGTCAGGGCGCGTTGTTGTCGTCGTCCAGACCGAGGGCGGCAACTTCGCTGCGGGAAAGGCGACGAATTTCGACCTTGGCATGTCCGGCGCGAATGAAGCCGAGTTGCTTGGCGGCGCCGTAGGAGAGATCGATGATGCGATTGCGTGCGTAGGGGCCGCGATCGTTGATTTTGACGACGACAGTCTTCTTGTTGGCCAGGTTGCGCACCAACGCGTAGCTTCCCAGTGGCAGGGTCTGATTCGCGGCCGTCGGCGCGTTCATGTCGAATGTCTCGCCCGTCGCCGTGCGACGCCCATGAAAATTCTTGCCGTACCAGGACGCCATGCCGGTCTGGTAAAACGTGCCGGCGTCTGCGCGCAGACGTGCTTCGCCGTCGCGATCCGGCGCATCGGGATTGCCGGGATTGCCGGGATTGAGGCCCTCGTTGCGATATGTGCCGCCGGGCCAATGCAGGTCGAAACTCGATCCGACCGGGGCGTTGGCTTCGCGCGCGCGCGTGCGCTCGCCTGTCGCCGAAGGGGCGGCAGCCGTCTGGCTGGAGGGTTCGAGCGGCGTTGTGCAGGCTGTCAACGTCAGGGCGAGGGCGCAGCCGACCGCGAACCGTGTGAGCATGTCGCGTGTTCGCATAGGGCGCAAGTTTAACACGCCGTCAAAGTCAACCCATCAGCGAGCGTTCACTTACGTGCCGAGACCTGCTTACAAAGCGTTACCCTCGCAGGGCGATGGTCCTGATCGGCGACGCCCGGAGGCTGCCGCCGACATCGGCGGCAAAGGTTGACGATGCCGCGCGTTGCGGCACATCGGGCGGGCGTCCCCCAGCCCGAATTACAATAGACGAAAACCGCGTCCCCGATATCTCATGAACGTCACCCTGATTCCTGTCACGCCTTTCCAGCAAAACTGCACCCTGCTCGTTTGCGACGCAACGAAGCGCGCCGCCGTGGTCGACCCCGGCGGCGACATCGACCGGATCTCGGGTGAGATCGAGCGCCAAGGGGTAACGCTCGAGAAGATCTTCCTGACGCATGGCCATCTCGACCATTGCGGCGGCGCGGGTGCGCTGGCCGCGAAGTACGAGGTGCCGATCGAAGGACCGCATCCGGACGACGCCTTCTGGATCGACCAGCTTCAGGCGCAGAGCGCGCGCTTCGGCTTTCCCGAACCGGAACCGTTCACGCCCGATCGCTGGCTGGGCGACGGCGACACCGTCACGTTTGGCGACATCACCCTCGATGTGCTGCACTGTCCGGGGCACACGCCGGGTCACGTTGTGTTCTTCGCGGCGGACGAGCGCCTGGCCAGCGTAGGTGATGTGCTGTTCGCCGGCTCCATCGGCCGCACCGATTTCCCGCGCGGCAATCATGCCGATCTGATCGCATCGATCCGCAACAAACTCTGGCCGCTCGGCGACGACGTGACCTTCATTCCGGGGCACGGCCCTGTCTCCACCTTCGGTCAGGAACGTCAGACGAATCCGTACGTGGCGGACGCCGTCCTTGCCGGGAGCGCCGTATGAGTCAGGTGATGTCCCGCACCCCCTCGCGCATCATTCCCGTCGATGAGGAGATTTTCGTCAGTACCGATGTCGAGGCCGATGGCCCGATTCCCGGCCCGCATTCGATGCTGAGTTTCGCGTCGGCGGCCTACACGGCCGACAAGGAGCTGATCGGCACGTTCAGCGCCAACCTCGAATGTCTGCCGGAGGCCAAGGGCCACCCGCTGACGATGAAGTGGTGGAAGACCGAGCCGGATGCGTGGGCCGCCTGCCGAGCCGATCAGGAAGATCCGACGGCGGCGCTCAAGGCCTATGTCAAATGGGTGGAGAAGTTACCGGGCAAGCCGGTGTTCGTGGCATATCCGGCGGGGTTCGATTTCACGTTCATGTTCTGGTACATGATGCGTTTCGTCGGACGCTGTCCGTTCTCATGGTCGGCGCTCGATATCAAGACGCTCGCGTTCGCCATGACCGGAATGCCCTATCGCAAGTGCATCAAGCCGCGTCTGCCGCAAGTCTGGCTCGATCCGCTGCCGCATACCCACGTGGCGCTCGACGACGCGCTCGAACAAGGGGCGCTTTTCTGCAATATGCTCGCCGAATTGCGGGAGCAGCAGAAGACGCTGACCGAACTCCCCGGCTGGCGCGGTGCCGGACTCACGGCGAACGCCGACGCGCCGGTATTCGGATCGGCCGCTGCAGAAGCGGCTGCGGCCGCAGCGGCCGATGCGGAATCGCCAGCCACCGGTCCCGGAAAGGACAGCACGGCCCACGGCTGAAGCACTGGGCTGCGGTGCTGCGGTGCTGCGGTGCTGCGGTGCTGCGGTGCTGCGGTGCTGCGGTGCTGCGGTGCTGTCGGAACGGTCGAACGCGGACAGGTTCGTCCGTTCCCGCACCGAGTCGCTTACAGGACGCTGTTCGCGAGCGACGGCGGCCGCGCAATCACGGCCTTGGCGCCATTGACCACGATGGGACGCTGCAACAACTTCGGATGGTGCGCCACGGCTTCGAGCAATGCGTCGTCGGTTAGCGCTGCGTCGGCCAGTCCGAGCTCCGCGTACTCGGTTTCGTTGCTGCGGATCATCTCGCGCACAGGCACACCCAGCAGCCGATGCAGGCGTTTTAGGTCGGCGAGCGTCGGCGGGGTCTTCAGGTACTCGATGACTTGCAGATCGCTGCCGCCCACGTCGGTGGAGCCCTCGACGAGGGCCAGCGCTTCGCGCGACTTCGAGCAGCGCGGGTTGTGATACACGGTAATCATGGTTACTCCAATGCGTCCAAAATGCGTCTGGTGCGACATCGTCCGTCGTACCTGAATCGCGCGCTCCGAGTATGCATGGTATCGCTGCATGCCGCTACCGACGACCATCGGCGCGCGGCACGGATGGCCCCCGCGCCCCCCAGACTTGGCCCATCGTCCAAAGCGCACACTGCCGCCGCATGACGCTACGTGTTAACCGCGCTGCGCGACTCGCCTGGGCCACGTAAGATAGCAATGAGCGTTTTGAGTTTTGCGATCGGTCCGCACGACAAGTCGAATCGCGCGGGTACACGAATCGTGCGCACGCGTTCGCTATCGGCGCAACCGATACATCGGAATGCCGGAATGCCGGTATGTCGGTATGCGAGCAGCCAGAAACGTGTCGCGAACGTAGTGGGAGTCAGTGCATGAATACATCGCTTTCTCAATGCCTGCGCGCACCATGGGCCGTCGTATGCGCCACCGTCATCGCAGGTACGCTGACGCTCGCCGGCTGCGCCAATCCGGACTTCGAACCCAAGAAGCCGCTGGTGCTGAACCTGACGCCCCGTCAGGTCCCGCACACCGCGCTGGATCAGTACAAGATCGCGGCAGCGCAACGCGTGACCGACGTCAACGCCCGGCAAATCACGCCGGGCAATCCCCAGCCCATGCTCCGCTCGGTGGTATCGCTTGAATATTGGGTCGATCGCAACGGGAACCTCACGCGTGTGGCCCTCTATCGCAGCAACGGCGACCATGAAGCGGAACGCATCGCCGTCACGAGCCTGCGACGGGCCAACCCGCTACCCGCGCCGAGCCGGGCGTTGGTCGACAGCAGCGGCCGCGTGCGAGCCGTCGAGACGTGGCTCTTCAACGATGACGGCCGCTTCCAGGTGCGCAGCGTGGCAGCACCTCAGATCGACGGGCAGTGATATTGTGACGGGCATAGCCCCCTACCCGGCCCGCGTTGGGCCACGGAGATGCGCATGCCGCGATTTGCCGCGAACCTGACTCTGCTGTATCAGGAAGTGCCGTTTCTGGACCGGTTTCGCGAAGCCGCGAACGACGGCTTCCGAGGCGTGGAATTCCTGTTTCCGTACGACTATCCCGCGCAAGACGTGCGGGCACGTCTGGACGATGCGGGACTCACACAGGTGCTATTCAACACGCCCGCCGGCGACTGGGCCAGCGGTGAACGCGGGCTGGCCGCATTGCCGGGCCGTGAAGCGCAGTTTCGCGACGGAATCGAACGCGCGCTCGACTACGCCGACGCGCTTGGCTGCCGTCAGTTGCACGTGATGGCCGGGTGCCCGGACGCGTCGGCGTCACCCGAGCGCTGCCACGCCGTCTATCTCGAAAACCTCGCCTACGCGACCGGGCAAGCGGCCGCGCACGGCATCACGGTCCTCATCGAGCCGATCAATCCGCGCGACTTCCCCCGCTACTTCCTCACGCGCCAGGATCAGGCCCATGCCATTCGTCAGGCGGTGGGTGCAAGCCATCTGAAAGTGCAGTTCGATGCGTATCACTGCCAGATCGTCGAGGGAGATCTGGCCGTCAAGCTGCGTCAGCACATCGACCATATCGGACACGTACAGGTCGCGGGCGTGCCCGCACGTCACGAACCTGACACCGGCGAGGTCAACTACCCCTTCCTCTTTCGCCTGCTCGACGAACTGGGCTATGCCGGATGGGTCGGGTGCGAGTATCGGCCGCAGGGTGCCACGCGAGCCGGGCTCGGCTGGCTCAAACCGTGGCTCAGGGCCACGCGGTAAGCCGTCGGACCCCGCCCTGGAGCGTTCCCGCTGCCCCCCCGAATCGCGCACGCCAAATTACGCAGGGCCAAATCGATTTCCGAAAGTGAATCGGAGAGCGAAGCAATCTTGGAGATCAGGAATGCGAGGACGCGGGAATGCCGAAATGAGCGAATGCGGGAGAAAGGATGAGGAAAGATGTAGGACGCCGTGGTCAAAAAAATGGCGGGACACTTAGGCCCGCCAAAACCACACGCTACGGGGTTAGCGCGAGGAGACCAGATTCGGAGCACTGTATCGAACCGCCTTGCAAACCGCGCCGGGGGACGCGCTTTGCCGATACAGTCGCGCTGCCGTGTTACCGGGGGATAAGCACGTCAGCGTTGAGAAGCATTGTGGTTCAAACGTATGGGGGGAGGGGTAACAAAGTGTTTCAGGTTGTAACACCTAGCGCGTTCCATCACCTTTTCGATCCGTCTGCCCGCCTTGTCCGACAAGGGTTTCAAGGATGACACCAGAACGTCCATTTTGTTCGCCATCCTGAGTAACTCGTCCAACGAAGCATCGCCGAGGGCGGCGCCCTTGGACACCGCCTCACCTCAGGGACGTGGCACCACCGCATTTCACGCCCGATTCGTCAATGTGCTAACTTCATTCTTTGTGCGTGGCAGCAAAGTGGGCGTGCGCAATCGGAGGCGCACCCACTTCGCGGTTCGGCAGCGCACCGAGAGCAGCGATTCGTCCACCGACAGCACCGGCCCGAACGGCCCACACTCGCATGGAAACCATTGAACGTCTGGGACAGATACTGGCGCGCGACCGCGTAATTGGCGTCGTGGGCCTGTCCCCGCGGCCGGACCGGCCAAGCCACACCACGTCGCGCTACATGCAGTTGCATGGCTACCGGATCGTGCCGATCAACCCGCAGGCGGCGGACTCGGGTGAGAAAATTCTGGGCGAGACCGTCTACGCCAGCCTCACCGACGCGGCCGACGCCTTGCGTGCCGAGGGCGTGAAGATCCAGATGGTCGACTGCTTCCGCCGCAGCGGCGACATTGCGCCGATCGCGGACGAAGCGGTCGCCATCGGTGCCAACAGCTTATGGATGCAGTTGGGGATCGAAAACGATGAAGCCGCCGCCGTCGCGCTGGCGGCAGGACTCGACGTCGTGATGGATCGCTGCGTCAAGATCGAACACCAGCGCTGGCAGATGCGGGGTGGCAACGCCGCCGTCGATCGTTAAACCGCCGTCGCGTCCCCATGGCACCGACTCAGAACCCAGGACCCGTTCGCATCCGTTCGCCCCTTCCCTCCCTCCTCTTTACGCCAAGCCATCGCCTGCCGACATGACCATTGACGCCGATCTACTCGCCTACTACGACCAAATGGCGCGCAAGTACCCCGCATCCACCGACGCGCAGACACCGAGCGCGCAAGACGCGCGCGCCCGGTTTGCCGCCATCGCGACCGAGGCCTTGCGCCCATTGCCGGCTGGCTTGCGTACCGAGACATTCGATATTCCACTGCCGGGCCGCACCCTGCGAGCCAGGCTCTATCGCCCGGTCGGCCGGGAAGTCCCGCTTGTCGTGTACTTCCACGGCGGGGGGTGGGTGGTGGGAGACGTCGATACCCATGGGACGCTGACGGCGTTTCTGGCGCAGGACGGCGACGTGGCGGTGTTGAGTGTCGATTACCGGTTGGCGCCTGAGCACCCGTTCCCGGCGCCGATCGACGACGCGCGCGAAGCGTTGGCGTGGGCGGCGGAGCAGCGGGCACGGCTGGGCGTGAGTGTCGATCGTCTGGCCGTGGCGGGCGACAGCGCAGGGGGCCATCTGGCGGCGCAGGCGGCCGCGTGGTTCAACGACCGGCATCCGGGGATCGTGGGCGCGCAATTGCTGATCTATCCCGTGGTGCAGTGCCGGTTCGACACGCCGAGTTATGAGCGTCTCGCGAACGGGGTGGGCCTGACGCGCGACGAGATGCGCTGGTATTGGTCAACGTTTCTCGGGAGCGAGAAACCGTCGGCGAGCGACCCGCGCATCAATCTCACGGGCGAGGCGCCGCGTCACGCGCTGCCTCACGCCTTGGTGATTGCAGCGGAATACGATCCGTTGCACGACGAAGCCCTATCGTATGCGCAATTCGTGGCACAGTCGGGCGGCCGGGCGGAGGTCATCGAAGCGCCCGGCCTGACGCACAGTTTTGCGAGGTTACAGCCGTTCGTCCCGCAGGCGAGGCTGGTCATGCACGATGCGGCCCAGCGCCTGCGAGACTGGCTGGGATAAAACCAGCGCCCTCACTTCAACCACTTATCCACAACCTTCTGATACTCGCCGGTCTTCTGCGCGAGGTTGAGCCACTGGTCGACGTATTGTTTGAAGATGTCGTCGCCGCGCGGCAGCAGGTAGGCCTTCTCGCCGAACTGAAGCGGCTTGTCGGGGTTCACCGGGCACAGTGACGGATTGAGTTTGTGCTGAAGCAGGGTCTCCGACGCGTCGGTAACCATCACGTCGGCTTTACCGTCCACGATCTGCTTGAAAATCGTGACGTTGTCGGGATAGATCGTGAGCGTGGCATTCGGCAGGTACTGGCGGGCGAACCGTTCGTTCGTACCGCCAGGGTTGGCAATGACGCGCGTGCTCGGTTGGTTCAGATCGGCAAGCGTCTGATATTTGGCGACGTCGGTGCAGCGCACGATGGGCGCTTTGCCGTCGACCATGACGACGTTGCTGTAATAGGCGCGCGCCGCACGATCCAGCGTGACCGATATCCCGCCGACCGCGATATCGCATTTGCCGCCGGTGAAGTCATCCATCAACCCTTTCCACGTGGTCGGCACGATCACGGGCTTCACGCCGAGCGACTTCGCCAGCGACGCGACCAGATCCACGTCGATGCCCTCGACCTGACCGTCCGGACGACGATACGAGTAAGGCTTGTAGTCGCCCGTAGCACACGCGCGCAGCGTGCCCGACTTCACGATGTCGTCAAGCCGGGAGTGGATGGCCGGGGCCGCAGAAGGACTCACGGCAGCGACCGATTGCGCCTGGGCGGCAGAAACGGCGAGCGCCGCCCCCGCCACGAGGGCCGCACTGGCGGCCGTCATCATGACTTTCATACTTGTCTCCTGATGGTTGACGTTGTGACGCACTGCGCTCGCGAACCGTCTGACGCAGCCCGTGGGGCTTAATACTAATGAGACTCTCGGCCGCCGCCAATCTGAACGTCGCCTGCCGTCGCACAAGCCACGTCGATTCAACGGCGCGCCTGATGTGCGGCATAACCGCCCGCAATGCGACCGGCCTCAGGATACCCGAGTAAAATAGCCGCTTGCCCCAATCATCCAACCCACCGCCGCGACGTGTCCCAAGCTCTGCAAAACGATACTTTCCTGCGCGCCCTGCTGCGCCAGCCGACCGAGTACACGCCGATCTGGCTGATGCGCCAGGCGGGCCGGTACCTGCCCGAATACAATGCCACGCGCGCCAAGGCCGGTAGCTTTCTGGCGCTCGCCAAGAACCCCGCCTACGCCACCGAGGTCACGTTGCAGCCGCTGGAGCGCTTCCCGCTCGATGCCGCCATCCTGTTCTCGGACATCCTCACCATTCCGGACGCCATGGGCCTCGGGCTGTCGTTCGAAGCCGGCGAAGGCCCACGCTTCGCCCACCCCCTGCGCACCGAGGACGACGTGCGCCGCTTGCAGGCGCCGGACCTCGACAGCCTGCGTTATGTCTTCGACGCCGTCGCCGAGATCCGCCGCGCCCTGAACGCACGCGTGCCGCTCATCGGCTTCTCCGGCAGCCCCTGGACGCTCGCGTGCTATATGGTCGAAGGGGCCGGGTCGGCCGACTTCCGCACCGTCAAGACGATGATGTACGCGCGCCCCGACCTCATGACGCACATCCTCGAGACCAACGCGCGCGCCGTCGCCGCCTACCTCAACGCCCAGATCGAAGCGGGGGCGCAGGCCGTCATGGTGTTCGACACCTGGGGCGGCGCGTTGGCCGACGGCCTCTACCAGCGCTTCTCGCTCGCCTATATGCAAAAGGCGCTCGCGCAGGTGCACCGCGAATGGCACGGGACCCGGATTCCCCACATCGTCTTCACCAAAGGCGGCGGCCAATGGCTCGACGCCATTGCCGACACCGGACCCGACGCCATTGGGCTCGACTGGACCGTCGATCTCGCCGCCGCGCGCCGTCGTATCGGCGATCGTTGTGCGCTGCAAGGCAATTTCGACCCCACCGCCCTCTTCGCACCGCCCGAGGCCATTCGCACCGAGGCGCGCCGTCTGCTCGACGCCTACGGCAATGCCCCCGGCCATGTCTTCAATCTTGGGCATGGCATCTCGCAGTTCACGCCCCCCGAACACGTTGCGGCGCTCGTCGACGAAGTGCATCAATACAGCCGGAAGCTGCGCCAGTCGGCATGATCGGCCCTTCCCACAAGCGATGGTGCGGGTTTGCAGGCCATTTCGCCACGCAAACCCAAACCGCCGTTTCAAGCGGGGAATGTCAAGGGAAAACCTGTCGAGGAACCGCTCCAATTTGCGGAGTTGTCCAGAACACTTATGCACAAATTCTCGCTGCGCCGCCGCAAGTGCATGGCAAAGGGGAGGTGCCGTGGACGTTGTTCATAAGCCATTGATCGAAAAGCGTTTTTAATTCAGGCAAAGTCGAGGGCTCGCGCGACGCAAGGGCCGTGTGGTGAGGCAGGCAGGCGATAATCCCCACAGTTCTCAACATAGTTATCCACAAGCGCCACCAGCCCACTGGAAACCCGACTCAAATCCGGGGTTTACCGAAACTTCTCAGGATTTACTTTAAGTTTGACTCGCGCCGACGACTTGTCCGTACCGTCTTCTGCATCGACTGAGGAGGCCCTTTCTCTGGTAGCCAGTCCGCGTACCGGCGTGCCCACGATCGCCCGCGTTGCACTCGATACGCCGCTTCTCACGCTGTTCGACTACCGGCTCGATCAGGCCGCAAGCCCCGGGCAATTGGTACAGGTGCCGTTCGGCCGGCGTCAGGTCGTAGGCGTTGTCTGGGAATTGACGCAGCGCAGCGAAGTCGACCCCGCCAAGCTGCGCGACGTGACCGCCGTCTGGCACGCGTTACCGCCGCTCGGCGACGATTGGCGCGACTTGATGCAATTCGCATCGCGTTACTACCAGCGCGGCATCGGTGAAGTGGCGCTGCCGGCCATTCCCGCGCATCTGCGCACGTCGATGCGCTGGGCGCGGCTCCTCGCCCAGCGCGGCCTGCAACGTTACCGGCTGGCCGACGGCGCGCTCGCCACGCTCATGACGCACGTTCCCGCCCGGCTGCGCGCGCAGCGCCGACTGGCCGAGGGCCTCGCACAGGCCGGCACGCTCGATGCCGACGAAGCGCGGGCCCTGTACTCGAAGGCCCCCGATGTGCTCAAACAGTGGGCTGACGCCGGATGGGTCGTCGTCGACACCGTGCCATTCCATCAGGCGGTGCGCCATGCCGATGACGACGACGGATCGAGCACCGGACAGACCGACGCCACCGAGGCGCCTGCCGGGGTCGAAATCGGCTCCGAGGGCGCCCCCCGCACGACCAAGACGTTGACCGCCGGACAGGCCGACGCCGTCGCCGCCATCCACGACGCCCTCGACGCCCACGACGCCGCAGGGGTTCAATGCGTCGATGGCACACCGTCGGTCGAGGGAAACGAAGCGGGCGAGTCCACTGCCTGCCCGC
Source organism: Pandoraea sp. (assembly GCF_041919235.1). Classification (NCBI taxonomy): domain Bacteria; kingdom Pseudomonadati; phylum Pseudomonadota; class Betaproteobacteria; order Burkholderiales; family Burkholderiaceae; genus Pandoraea; species Pandoraea sp. Next base: position 116,575 of record NZ_JAYRUC010000011.1, on the reverse strand, counting down.
CGTTCCTGCTCTATGGCGTGACCGGCAGCGGCAAGACGGAAGTCTATCTGCGTGCGGTGGCCGAAGCCCTGCACAAGCCTGGCGCGTGCAACGCTCAGGTCCTCGTCCTCGTGCCCGAAATCAATCTGACGCCGCAACTCGAAGGCGTCTTCCGGGCGCGATTCCCCGATGAGTCGCTCGTCACGCTGCATAGCGGTCTGGCCGAAGGCGAACGCGCGCGACACTGGCTCGCTGCCCATCGCGGCGAAGCGCGCATCGTGCTCGGCACCCGTCTCGCCGTGATGGCATCGCTGCCGCATCTGCGGCTGATCGTCGTCGACGAAGAGCACGACCCGTCGTACAAGCAACAGGAAGGACTGCGATACTCGGCACGCGATCTCGCCATCTGGCGCGCGAACCGGCTACGCATCCCCGTCGTCCTCGGCTCCGCCACGCCCTCGCTCGATAGCTGGCGGCGCGCCGACCAGGGCCGCTACGTACGTCTCGCGATGCCCGAACGCGCCACCCCGGATGCCGTGCTGCCGCGCGTCTCGCTCATCGACATGGATATCGAACGCAAGCGCCAGCGCACGGTCCACGAAGGGCTGTCGCAATCGCTGCTTGCCGCCATTCGCGCCAGGCTCGACGCCGGTGAGCAGAGCCTGCTGTTTCTGAACCGTCGCGGCTATGCGCCGGTGCTCAACTGCGATGCCTGTGGCTGGATCAGCGACTGCCGCCGATGCAGCGCCCATATGGTGCTGCACAAGCCCGAACGACGGCTGCGCTGCCATCACTGCGGCGCGGAATCGCGCATTCCTCACGCGTGCCCTGACTGCGGCAACCTCGATCTCGCGCCGCTCGGGCGCGGCACCCAGCGCATCGAAGAAGCGCTCGCGGAACACTTCCCCGAGGCGCGACTCGCTCGCATCGACGCTGACAGCACGCGCCGCAAAGGCAGCGCCCAAGCGCTCTTTGCTCAGGTCCACGCCGGCGAAGTCGACATTCTGATCGGCACGCAGATGGTCGCCAAGGGCCACGACTTCCGTCGCGTAACGCTCGTGGGCGTAGTCAACGCAGACAGCGCCCTCTTCTCTCACGACTTCCGGGCCGCCGAGCGCCTCTTCGCGCAACTGATGCAGGTCGCCGGCCGAGCCGGGCGCGCAGCACGCGCCGACGGTCCCGGCGACGTGTTGATTCAGACACGCTACGCATCGCACCCGCTGTTCGCGTCGCTCATGCGCCATGACTACGCGGGCTTTGCAGCCCAACAGTTGGAGGAACGCCGCGTCGCCCTGCTGCCGCCATTCACACATCAGGCGCTGCTGCGCGCCGAGGCACGGCGCCTGGACGACGCCATGACGTTCCTCAAGCAGGCCCGCGAGATCGCCGCCGCGCCCGCGCTGAACGACCCGCGCATTTCGCTTTGGGACCCGGTGCCGATGACCATGGTCCGGATCGCGGGCACCGAGCGCGCGCAACTCGTGGTCGAGAGCCCGCATCGCGGCGCCCTCCAGCGCTTTCTCACGCACTGGATGAGCGAATTGCGTGCACTCAAGGCCCCCGTGCGCTGGCATCTCGAAGTCGACCCACTCGAAATATAAATCGGTATATAGCGTTCCGGAAATTTGACATCGCTATCGAAATCTCCGACGATGCAAGCGTCAGCCGAAAGCCGCACCAGAACGGTTCACGTCATTCGCGCAATCAGAAGTCCTACAGGAGACATTCCGATGAAGCCGCACGATCCGAGCGCCAGTCCCACGGCGCCGCACCCCCCTTCTGCATCTGCCGCACCGGCATCGCTTCCCACGGAATCTCCGCTCGCCGAGGCCTCGCGTCGCCGCTTCCTGCGTCGCGCAGGCGCACTGGGCGTTGGGGCCAGCCTCGCCGGACGCGCGCTCGATGCGCTTGCCGCGGCCGCCGCACCGCAGACGGTCACGCTGCCGTTCGCCAATGGGGAGCGTGAACTCATTGCGTATCCGCAGAAGCGTCCGCTGATCCGTTTGACGGCGCGTCCGCCACAACTGGAAACGCCCTTCGAGATCTTCAACGAGGGGCTGATCACGCCGAACGACGCGTTCTTCGTTCGCTATCACCTGGCGGGCATTCCGACCGACATCAACCCGGCGAAGCATCGGATTCGTGTGGGTGGCAGTGTTGCCAAGCCGCTCGACATCTCGCTCGCATCGCTCAAGAAGGATTTCGGCGCGCCGGTGGAAATCGTGGCCGTCCATCAGTGTTCGGGCAATAGCCGCGGCTTCTTCGATCCGCGCGTCGCGGGCGGGCAGATCGCCAACGGCGCGATGGGCAACGCCCGCTGGCGGGGCATTCCGCTCAAGCGAATTCTCGAGCGTGCAGGTGTATCGGCCGGTGCAAAACAAGTCACGTTCGAAGGCCTCGACCGGCCCATCGTCCCCACGACGCCCGAGTTCGTGAAGGCGCTCGACCTCGAGCATGCGATGGACGGCGAAGTGATGATTGCATTCGCCATGAACGGCCAGGACCTGCCAATGCTCAACGGCTTTCCGGTGCGGCTCGTCGTGCCGGGTTACTACGGCACTTACTGGGTGAAACATCTGGCCGACATCAACGTGATCGACAAGGTGTTCGACGGCTTCTGGATGGCCACCGCATACCGCATTCCCGACAACGACTGCAATTGCGTCCCCCCCGGCAAGGCCCCGGAGAAAACGAAGCCGATCGAGCGCTTCACGGTGCGCTCGTTCGTCACGAGCCTTGCCGACGGTCAGCATGTGGCGGCAGGCAAGGCGCTGCGCGTGCGCGGCATTGCATTCGACGGCGGCGAGGGCATTCGCGACGTGCAGTTCTCGGCCGACGGCGGCCAGACCTGGCAGGCCGCCCAACTCGGCACCGAACTGTCGAAGTATTCGTTCCGGGAGTGGACGGCGTCCTTCACGCCACCCCAACCCGGCGAGTACGCACTCAAAGTGCGCGCGACGAATCGCGCAGGGGTCACACAACCGCTGCAATCGCTGTGGAATCCGGCCGGCTATCTGCGCAACGGGGTGGAAACCGTGCGCGTGATCGCGGCTTGAGACGGGGACGACCATGAATCTTTCGAAGCTCGCGAGCCACTCGGCCGTGCTGTGCGGCCTGCTCGGCGCACTCGCCTCCGCCCCCGCCCATGCCCTCGACATCAAGCTGCCGCAGGAGACGTCGCAACTGAAGGCCTCGACCTTGGCCGGCTACCAGTCGGCGAACGCGTGGTGCGTAATGTGCCACTCGCTCGACTACGTCAACACCCAACCGCCCATGCCCGCTGCCTTCTGGCATGCAGAAGTCGCGAAGATGGTGAAGGTCTACGGCGCGCCGATTCCGGAAGATCAGGTCAAGCTGATTTCGGAGTATCTCGGAAAAACGTACGGTAACGATCAGAAATAGCGCCCTCCGGCCCCGGCCCGAGGGCCGGGGTGCCACCGTGCCATGACGCTTTGCCCGTTTCCGCTTGCACCGCCAACATCGAATGCGTTGACATCGCATGTCGGCACGCCTCCGTAGCCTGCGGTGATTTCGGGCACCCATAAGGTGCAACCCTAATATTGGCGATGGTTGCACCTCTTTTGAAACCCGGTTACGATGCCGCCATTCACCCGCTATGGGTGTCATGCTTTCGCGTCTTCAGGTAACCCTTTCATGGCTAACACCACCCTCGGCGTCAAGGTCGACGACGTCTTGCGCACCCGGCTCAAGACGGCTGCCCAGAAAATCGAACGCACCCCGCATTGGCTTATCAAACAGGCCATTTTCGCGTACCTGGAACGCATCGAGAGCGGCGTGTTGCCGCCCGAACTGAGCGGAGCGAGCCAGTCCGGCACCGAGGTGATCGATGGCGACGCGAGCGATGACACCGTCGCGCACCCGTTCCTCGAATTTGCCCAGAACGTGCAACCGCAATCGGTGTTGCGCGCGGCGATCACGGCGGCCTACCGCCGTCCCGAGCCGGAGTGCGTGCCCGTGCTGGTCGGTCAGGCCAAGCTGGCCTCGGCCACCGCAACGTCGGCCTCCGAACTCGCTCGCAAGCTCGTGGTGGCGTTGCGCGGCAAGAGCACCGGCGGCGGCGTGGAAGGTCTGATTCACGAATTTTCGCTGTCCAGCCAGGAAGGCGTGGCGCTCATGTGCCTGGCCGAGGCCCTGCTGCGTATTCCCGACAAGGCCACGCGCGATGCACTCATTCGCGACAAGATCAGCAAGGGCGACTGGCACGCGCACATGGGCAATTCGCCGTCGATGTTCGTCAACGCCGCCACGTGGGGCCTGATGATCACCGGCAAGCTCGTCACCACCACCAGCGAAGCCGGCCTCACCAAGGCCCTCACGCGTCTGATCGGCCGTGGCGGCGAGCCGCTCATCCGCAAGGGTGTCGACATGGCGATGCGCCTGATGGGCGAGCAGTTCGTGACGGGCGAGACCATCTCCGAAGCGCTCGCCAACAGCCGCAAGTACGAAGCACAGGGCTTCCGCTATTCATACGACATGCTCGGCGAAGCGGCCACGACCGACGAAGACGCGCAGCGCTACTACGCGAGCTATGAGCAAGCGATTCATGCCATCGGCAAGGCCTCGGCGGGCCGTGGCATCTATGAAGGTCCGGGCATCTCGATCAAGCTCTCGGCACTGCACCCGCGCTACTCGCGCAGCCAGCACGAGCGCACGGTCACGGAACTGCTGCCGCGCGTGCAGGCGCTCGCCAAGCTGGCGCGCAGCTACGACATCGGCCTGAATATCGACGCCGAAGAAGCCGATCGCCTCGAAATTTCGCTCGATCTGCTCGAAGCGTTGTGCTTCGATCCCGAACTGGCCGGATGGAACGGCATCGGCTTCGTGGTGCAGGCCTATCAGAAGCGTTGCCCGTTCGTGATCGACTTCATCATCGATCTGGCCCGCCGCAGCCGCCATCGCATCATGGTGCGTCTCGTCAAGGGCGCGTATTGGGATACGGAGATCAAGCGCGCCCAGGTCGACGGCCTCGAAGGCTATCCGGTCTATACCCGCAAGATCTACACCGACGTGTCGTACCTCGCGTGCGCGAAGAAGCTGCTCGCCGTGCCCGACGCCGTCTACCCGCAGTTCGCCACGCACAACGCCTACACGCTCTCGGCGATCTATCATCTCGCGGGCAACAATTACTACCCGGGTCAGTACGAATTTCAGTGCCTGCACGGCATGGGCGAGCCGCTCTACGAAGAAGTCGTCGGCCCCGTTGCGGCCGGCAAGCTCGCGCGTCCGTGCCGCGTGTACGCCCCGGTCGGCACGCACGAGACGCTGCTCGCCTACCTCGTGCGCCGTCTGCTCGAGAACGGCGCGAACACGTCGTTCGTGAACCGCATTGCCGATGAGACCGTCAGTGTCGACGAACTGATCGCCGATCCGATCTCGGAAGCCGAAAAGGTGCAACCGCTCGGCGCACCGCACGCCAAGATTCCGCTGCCACGCGATCTGTATGGCGTGGCGCGCGCCAACTCGGCGGGCTTCGATCTGTCGAACGAGCACCGTCTCGCCTCACTGTCGTCGGCCCTGCTCGCCAGCGCGGGCACGCCGTGGCGCGCCGCCCCCATGCTCGCCGACGGCGAACGCACCGCCGGCACGCCGCGCGCTGTCCGTAACCCCGCCGATCTTCGCGACACCGTCGGTCAGGTCATCGAAGCCACCTCGGCAGACGTGGATGCCGCGCTGCTGCACGCCGTGGCCGCCGCACCGATCTGGCAAGCCACGCCGGTCGAGGAGCGCGCTGACTGCCTGATGCGCTCTGCCGATCTGCTCGAAGCCCACATGCCCACCCTCATGGGCCTGTGCGTACGCGAAGCCGGCAAGTCGCTGCCCAACGCCGTGGCCGAAGTCCGCGAAGCCGTCGACTTCCTGCGCTACTACGCCGCGCAGATCCGCCAGGGCTTCTCCAACGACACGCACCGCCCGCTGGGCCCGGTGCTGTGTATCAGCCCGTGGAACTTCCCGCTGGCGATCTTCGTCGGGCAGGTTGCCGCAGGCCTGGCCGCCGGCAACCCCGTCATTGCCAAGCCGGCCGAGCAGACGCCGCTCATCGCCGCCGAAGCCGTGCGCCTGATGCATGCCGCCGGCGTTCCGGCCGGGGCGTTGCAACTGCTGCCCGGCACGGGCGAGACGGTCGGCGCCGCGCTCGTGGCCGACGCCCGCACCAAGGCCGTCATGTTCACCGGCTCGACCGAAGTGGCCCGCATCATTGCGCGCACGCTGGCCGACCGGCTCGACGCCAACGGCCGTCCCATTCCCCTGATTGCGGAGACCGGCGGCCAGAACGCGATGATCGTCGACTCGTCGGCGCTGCCCGAACAGGTCGTGTACGACGTGCTCGCGTCGGCATTCGACTCGGCCGGTCAACGCTGCTCCGCCCTGCGCGTGCTGTGCCTGCAGGACGACGTTGCCGACAAGACGCTGCACATGCTCAAGGGCGCGATGCAGGAACTGTCGATCGGCAATCCGGATCGCCTGTCCATCGACGTGGGTCCGGTGATCGACGCCGAAGCCCAGAACGGCATCAACCGTCACATCGAACAGATGCGCGGCAAGGGCTTCCCCGTGGAACAACTGCCGCTGCCCGACGCCGCCCGACATGGCACGTTCGTGCCGCCAACGCTCATCGAGCTGACCGATCTGACGGCCCTGCAACGCGAAGTCTTCGGACCGGTGCTGCACGTGATCCGCTTCAAGCGCGCACAACTCGGCAAGCTGCTCGACCAGATCAACGGCACCGGATACGGCCTGACGTTCGGCGTACACACGCGTATCGACGAGACCATCGCCTACGTGACCGAGCGCGCCCACGTCGGCAACATCTACGTGAACCGCAACGTGATTGGCGCTGTGGTCGGCGTGCAGCCGTTCGGCGGAGAAGGTTTGTCTGGGACGGGTCCGAAAGCAGGCGGTCCGATGTATTTGCCGCGTCTGCTCGCGACGCGTCCGGCCGCGCTTCCCCCGGAGCTGAACCGCAACGAAGCCGCGCTCTCGCCGCTGGTGAGCTATCGCGACTGGCTGCATGCACAGGGCAACGCGGTGGACAACGCCGCCGCGATCGATCGCGTCGACCGCTACCTGGCGACCTCGGCGCTCGACGCCACCGCCGTGCTGCCGGGGCCGACCGGCGAGCGCAATACCTACGGCCTGGAGCCGCGCGGCCCGGTGCTGTGCGTGGCTGCCACGCCGCTGGGCGCGCGCACGCAACTCGCCGCAGCGCTGGCGACGGGCAACAACGCGATCTTCACGGAAAGCGCCGCCGCCCGTGAACTGGTGAGCACCCTGCCCGCCGCGCTCAAGGACCGCGCGTCGATGCTCGCGGCCGGTACGGACGCGGCCGGTGAGGCGTCGCTCTGCGCCGTATTGTTCGAGGGCGACAGCGACGAATTACGCGCCCTGAACCGCCGCATCGCGACCCGCAACGGTCCGATCCTGTCGATGCAAGGCCTCTCGCCCGAGGCGCTGGCCGCCGGCGACGACTACGCACTCGAGCGACTGCTGTGCGAGCGCTCGGTGTCCGTCAACACGGCCGCCGCAGGGGGTAACGCCAACCTCATGACCATCGGATGATCACGGCAAGCCGTCAGGTCTCGTAACGAATTCCTTCGGATTCGTCTGAAATCTGACCGCGCGCCTTGACGACCGGAAGGGCGACTTGACGGTCGACCGACCGGTCGAATCGTCCAATCGCGCCGTCACTTGCGCCACCACTCGCGCCGTCACTCGCGGCCGCCGGCATCCCGCGTTTCGGGACACTGGCGGCCGCATCGCGTGAGCAACCCGCCCATTCCCACGCGCCCCTCGACCGCCATCTCCGTCACCGTCCTCACCACCTTCACCGCTCTCTGCGCCCCCACGCAACACCCGTAGCCACGCGCATGACGCGCATTCGCGCTATCTTCGCGCCCGCCCCCGACATATCACGCGTCTCACCGCCTTCGTGCGGTCAACCCGTGCCGGCGACACGTATCGCCGGCCATCGCGGTCGTCATGCCGCGTCGAGGCCTCTTTCGTCATGCCGGAAGAGGTGCCCGCCGCGCGTGATACCGGCGCTCAAGGAGGCTACATGTCCCTTTGGAATCCCACAGCGGTGTCGTTCACCGTGTATCTGCTGTTGATGCTGGTGATCGGATGGCTCGGCTACCGGGCCACCCATGATCTTTCCGACTACATCCTCGGCGGACGCCGCCTTGGCAGCTTCGTCACTGCGCTCTCCGCCGGCGCCTCGGACATGAGCGGCTGGCTGTTGCTCGGCTTGCCGGGCGCCATCTACATCGGCGGCCTGTCGGGCGTCTGGATCGCCGTGGGCCTGGCCATCGGCGCATGGGCCAACTGGCATCTCGTGGCCGCGCGCCTGCGCGTGCACACGGAGGTGTGCGGCAACGCGCTGACCTTGCCCGAGTACCTCACGCAGCGCTTCGGCGACCGCAGCCATGTGCTGCGCATCGTCACGGCGCTCGTGATTCTCATCTTCTTCACGATCTATTGCGCCTCGGGGGTCGTGGCCGGCGCCCGTCTGTTCGAGACGATGTTCGGCCTGGACTATCGCACGGCGTTGTGGATCGGTGCCGTGGCGACCATTGCCTATGTGTTCATCGGCGGCTTTCTCGCGGTGAGCTGGACGGATACGGTGCAGGCGTCGCTGATGTTCGCTGCGCTGGTCGTCACCCCGATTGCCGTGATTGCGCTCGACGGCAGTCCGGCAGCGGCCGTGGACGCGGTGACCGCCGTGCACCCGGCGCACACCGATTGGTTCGGCGATCTTGCCCCCATCGGCGTGATTTCGATGCTCGCCTGGGGGCTGGGCTATTTCGGCCAGCCGCACATCCTCGTGCGTTTCATGGCGACGCGCACGGCCGCGGCGATTCCGCAGGCGCGCCGCATCTGCATGACCTGGATGGTGCTGTGCCTGACGGGTGCCGTCGCCGTAGGCTTCTTCGGCCTGGCGTTTTACAGTGCGCGACCGGATCTCGGTGCTGGCGTGGCGGCGAACCCGGAGACCATTTTCATCGCGCTGACGACCCAGCTCTTCACCCCGTGGCTCACGGGCGTGTTGCTGGCGGCCATTCTCGCGGCCGTCATGAGCACGTTGTCCTGCCAATTGCTCGTGTGTGCGAGCGCGCTGACGGAGGACCTTTACAAGACGTTTGCGCGCGGGCCGGTCAGCCAACGCCGACTCGTGTGGATCGGCCGGGCGATGGTGCTGAGCGTGGCGGTCATCGCCGTGCTACTGGCGCTCGACCCGGAAAGCCGGGTTCTCGGCATGGTGAGCTACGCCTGGGCGGGTTTTGGGGCGGCCTTCGGTCCGCTGGTGCTGGCCACGCTGTTGTGGCCACGCGTCACCCGTAACGGGGCGCTTGCAGGCATTGTCGTCGGTGCAGCCACGGTCCTGATCTGGAAACAGTTCGGCTGGTTCGACCTGTACGAGATCCTGCCGGGCTTCGTGCTGGGCGGCCTGGCGCTCATCGTCGTGAGCCGCCTCGACCGGGCGCCGGGCGCAGACGTGCTCGCCCGCTACGCGGCCGCCGAGGCGACCTTGCGCGAGATCCGGCAGAGCGCGCCGGACGGTACGGGTAGCACCGGCGGTCCGGCGGCGCAACCGTCGCCATAATCGAGTAGCACCTGCCATCGGAATATCTCCCTCTTGACCAGCGCGCGCAGCCATCCAATACTGCCGCGTCGGACGCATTATGCGTTTGATTGCGATTGATGCCGTCTCGGGCCGACCGGCCTTTTGCAGACGGCGTTCCAAGAAAGGCGTGCCGCGGCGATCCCGCAGGCACGCCACTCAATGACATACACATGCAAGGAGAGGGTTGATGCAATCGAAGCTTACGCTCAGCGCAGTCGCAGTCGCGGGACTGCTCGCGTACGGCACGGCCAGCGCGCAGCAGGCGCAGGAAGTGAAGCTGGGTTTTGCCGCACCGCTCACGGGCGCTCAGGCGCACTACGGCAAAGACATGCAGAACGGCATCCAGCTCGCCGTCGACGAGTACAACGCCACGAAGCCGACCATCGAAGGCAAGCCGGTGAAGTTCGTGTTGCAGTCGGAAGACGATCAGGCCGACCCGCGTCAGGGCTCGCTGGTCGCGCAGAAGCTGGTCGACTCGGGCATCAAGGGCATGCTCGGCCACTTCAATTCCGGCACGACGATTCCCGCTTCGCGCATTTATGCGCAAGCGGGTATTCCGGAAATCGCCATGGCGACGGCTCCGGAATACACCAAGCAGGGCTTCAAGACGACGTTCCGCATGATGACCTCGGACATCCAGCAGGGCTCGGTCGTCGGCACGTTCGCCGTGAAGAAGCTGGGCTTCAAGAACATCGCCATCGTTGACGACCGCACCGCCTACGGTCAAGGTCTGGCCGACGAGTTCGAGAAGGCGGCCAAGGCGGCGGGCGGCAAGATCGTGCGCCGCGAGTACGCCAACGACAAGGCCGTGGACTTCCGCGCCATTCTGACCAACCTCAAGCGCGCCAATCCGGACATGGTCTTCTACGGCGGCGCCGACGCGCAAGCCGGCCCGCTCGCCAAGCAAATGCGCGAACTGGGCATGAAGAGCACGCTGATGGCCGGTGAAATGGTCAAGTCCGACGCGTTCCTGAAGATCGCGGGCGACGCTGCCAACGGTTCGGTCGTCTCGCTCGCCGGCCTGCCGCTCGACAAGATGCCTGGCGGTGCCGCTTACGAGTCGCGCTACAAGGCCAAGTTCGGCACGGGTCCGGAAACGTACTCGCCGTACGCCTATGACGGTGCAATGGCCATGATGTCGGCCATGAAGAAGGCCAACTCGACCGACCCGGCGAAGTACCTGCCGGTGCTTGCGAAAACGAGCATGCCGGGCGTGACCACGCGCGAGCTGGCTTACGACAAGTTTGGCGATCTGAAGTACGGTTCGATCACGCTCTACAAGGTGGTCGACGGCAAGTGGACTGTGCTGGAGACCGTCGGCGGCAAGTAAGCGCCTGACGAGGTTCCGGTAGCGGCAAGCAACAAGGGCCTGTGAGGATGACTCACCGGCCCTTGTCCTTGATGCCTGCATCATGGCATCGCTGCAACGCCGCATCACTGCATCACTGCATCACTGCATCACTGCATCACTGCATCACTGCATCACTGCATCACTACATTACGGTATTACGGCATCGCCCCGTCGCCGCATCACCCGACGACGGTACGCCTTCACAAGATGACAGCGAGACACGTCACCAGACATCCTTTGGCAGACGCTCGCGCATCTCCGGCGGCAGCACATCGCGCGTGAAGACCGGCTCTGCGATACCTGCCTTGCGCTGCGCCTGGTAGTCGCGCCACGCGATCAGCGCATACTTCATCAGCATGCCGATGGCGACAAGATTGATGAACGCCATCAGTGCGGTCCCGACATCGGCAAAGCTCCACACCAGTGGCAAGCTCGCGACCGACCCCAGCATCACCGCCAGCAGCACCAGCGCGCGAAAGATGTTGAGCAGCCAGGGCCGCTGCGTCAGGTAGTCCATGTTCACTTCGGCATACGCGTAGTTGCCCAGCACGCTCGAGTAAGCGAGGAAGAACACGGTCACCCCGGTGAAGACGACCGCCCAGGGGCCCACGTGCGCGGCGAGTGCGCGTTGTGTGAGCACGGCGCCTTCGGGCGCGGCGCCCGGCATGAACTCGCCCGAGAGGAGAATCATGAACGCCGTGGCCGAACACACCACAATGGTGTCGAAGCACACGCCGAGCATCTGCATCAGTCCCTGTTGCACCGGATGTCTGGTCGTCGCCACGGCGGCGGCATTGGGCGCGCTGCCCATGCCGGCTTCGTTGGAGAACAGGCCACGCTTCACCCCCATCAACACCGCCTGACTAACGGCGTAACCGGCGATGCCGCCCGCAGCGGGCTCCAGCCCGAACGCGTGACGCAAGATCATCGAGATCATGCCGGGAATCCGATCGAGGTTCACGATGCACACGTAGGCCGCAAGCCCGACGTAGGCAAGCGCCATGACCGGCACGATCCATTGTGCAAAGCGCGCGACGCGTCGCACGCCGCCATAGATGATCGGCGCCGTCATCAACACCAGTGCGATGCCGATCCACGTTCGCTCCCAGCCGAACGACGCCTCCAGCGCCTCGGCGATCGAGTGCGACTGCACGGAGTTGAGTGCGAACCCGAAGGTGAAGAGCAGCGCCAACGCAAACAGAATGCCGAATTTGCGCGAGCCGAGTCCGATCTGGATGTAATACGCCGGACCGCCACGGAAGGTGTTGTCGTGGCGTGGCACTTTGAAGATCTGCGCCAGCGTCGATTCGACGAACGCCGACGCCATGCCGAGCAGCGCGGTCATCCACATCCAGAAAATGGCGCCCGGCCCGCCGATGGTCAGCGCGACGGCGACCCCCGCGATATTGCCCGTGCCGACGCGGCTCGCGAGTCCCGTGGCGAACGCCTGAAACGGCGAGATGCCGGAGGTGCTACCGGAGGTGCGCAGGAGGCAAATGCTATGCCAGAGCGCCCGAATCTGAATCCCGCCGAACCGCACGGTGAAGTAAAGCCCCGCCCCTAACAAGGCAATCACCAGCGGGTACCCCGAAAGTACCCCGCCGACGGCATCGACCAACGGTTTGAGCCAGCTCTCCATGTCTCGTGTCTCCTGTCGCAACCACTTGTCGACCCCCGGAACAAAGGGGTAAGCGACGAAGAATCTCAAGATTTGGTCCCGCACGACAGGACCAGGCATAACTTTGAGCCATTGCCCATACGCAACTGCGCGACAAGAAAAAAGCCGCCCGGCAAACGCCGCGCGGCTCAAAGACAAGGCAAGGAGACATCGGCAAGCAGGTTAGCCGAGGAATGTGTCGGTCATGTGTCAGTCACGGGGATGCCCCAGGGCAGAAGGGCAGAAGGGCAGACGCGGGCGATATGGCCGCTCGAAAGTGGTGAGCGGCCGACGCAAAACGAAGATGGGTGAGACACGCAAGACGGGGGTGCCCGCCGCGCTTAGAAGTTTAGGGAGCAATTCTGTGTATGCGGGTCGCAGAGCGAAAAGCCTCGCGCGCGCGCGTCTTCCTTCGATCTGAAAGCACAGATCAGTTCACCATAGGTGTTCCCGAATTCGGCGTAGGGCGTACCGCCCACGGTGACCATTTGGCCCCTCTCGTTGACGTTGTACACGACCGCAGTATCGGAATAGCCCACTGAACTACACCATCCTCTCGAGACGATGGTGCAGAACTGCGCGCCGGGAATTGATCCGAACCACCCGCTCCACCGCCAACTGCCGCCCCGGATCTTCTTGTACCCGTTGCAACCGCCCCATGACTGGGTCCATTTCGCCATGATGAGCGGCCGGTCCTTTTCAACGACTCGCTCAACCTCTTTATGCACGACTCTGGTGACGTATTCGGTGGTGCGAGCAAGTTGCCATGTCCAACCGTCGCTGGAGTTCTGGCAGGAGAGCATTTTGCCGCTGTGGTCACGCCCGATTTCGCCGGGTTGGCAGGACTTGTTTTGCTCGTTGGATCGATCCAGCCGAATGACGCCCGATTCGGATTGAAGTCTGTTGGCCGTCACTTGCCCCGCGCGCTCGATATTGTTGCTTTGCATTTTCAGCGCACCGCCGACGGTCGCCCCGCGTTGCGCCGTCAGCCGGCCGCTGACTGTCGCATCGCCCGACACCGTCGCCGCCTCTACCTCGAGGCCTCTCATCGTAAGCATGCCATCGCCTTCGATATTGCGAGCCCCAACGATGTCCTGCCTGCTCCGGCCTGTCTCGTCGCTCAGGTGTAGCGTGCCCTTCACTCTGGCCGTGCCCGCGATCTCAAGTTCGTTCATGCTGAGCTTGCCCATGCCGACGATGTTCTTGATCCCTTTGATGCTCTGGTGCGTGCTACCGTTCTCGAAGTCCAGATCGCCCGTGATGTTGCGCGATCCATCGCGCCGGACATTGACGTCCAGGCTATGCGTGAGGAAACCGCCCCGCATCGCGACCAATCCCGGCTTCCCCAACGGATTGGGCACCGCCTGCGGAATCGGCTGCATATTCTCGTCGACAAAGCGGAATTCCTGCGGCTTCTCCATCGTAGACGTCCCACCGAACGCACCGACCGTCTTCACGACAATTGCCGCAAACGCGTAGTCGGGCGCGGTCGAATACGCTCGCTTTGCCGGCTCGGTGAGATACGTCAGCGAATTAATCTGGCAACTTGTCGGGTTCTTCTGATCGCATTTTCGGTAGATGCGAATCTCGTAGTTGCCCAGACCATGCGGCGGCTTGCTGCCCACTCCGGAAATATCGAGAACCTTGATGAGCGCTGCCGCGTCCAGATTGCCAACATGCGAGTAGGCGAACGACGCCGAAGCGGGCACGTTGGTGAACGTATGCCCGTTGATCGGGAGCTTTTTGCCCGGCGTCGATAGCAGCTCTTCGAGCTGCTTGTAGTGCTTCGCCACGAACGTATCCGCCGCGCTGCCGATGATCTTGAGTCCTTGACCGACGCGCTCTGCCCGCTCGATCCGCATCTGCCGCATCTGGTTCACTCCCCAGAATGTAATCAGCATGCCGACCACAGCAATCGCGATCGCGGCGGAAACGAGGAAGATCCCTGACTGATTTCTTCGCATTGTTGTGCCCCTCCGGAACAGCTGACAAACGCTCCGCGTGGAGGCGTCGACGATTGCAGCGGCGTTAAAAGGTGACATTCTGCGCGGCGCGACTCGCTTTGGGGTTGGGATATGGCCGATAAGCATCAGCGGCTGACCCAGATACGGAAGTCGCGCCGCAAAAAGAAAAAGCTGCGTGACGCTCGCCACGCAGCTTTCCCATCCATCGACGCAAATTCAACACTCCACGATATTCACCGCCAGCCCGCCGCGCGCCGTTTCCTTGTACTTCGTCTTCATGTCGGCGCCCGTCTCACGCATCGTCTTGATGACGGAATCGAGCGACACGTAATGCGCGCCGTCGCCCCGTAACGCCATGCGCGCCGCGTTCACCGCCTTGACCGACGCCATCGCATTGCGCTCGATGCAAGGAATCTGCACCAACCCGCCGACCGGATCGCACGTCAGACCAAGGTTGTGCTCCATGCCGATCTCGGCAGCGTTCTCGACTTGCTCGACCGTACCGCCTTGCACCGCAGCAAGCGCCCCCGCCGCCATCGAACACGCCACGCCGACTTCGCCCTGACAACCGACCTCCGCGCCGGAAATCGACGCGTTGAGCTTGTACAGAATGCCAATCGCCCCGGCGGTCAGCAGGAAGTCGATCACCCCCTGCTCGTTCGCACCGTGCACAAAGCGGTCGTAATAATGCAAGACCGACGGGATGATGCCCGCCGCACCGTTCGTCGGCGCCGTCACCACGCGACCGCCCGCTGCGTTCTCCTCGTTGACCGCAATCGCGTACAGATTCACCCAGTCCATCACCGACAGCGGATCGGACAAGGTACGCTCGGCGCGTTGCGTGAGCTGACGATACAGCTCCGGCGCGCGACGGCGCACATGCAACGGCCCGGGCAGTTCGCCGTCGGCGTCGTCGTTACCGATGCCGCAACCGCGCGTCACGCACGACTGCATGACATGCCAGATGTTGAGCAACCCGCGACGAATGTCCTCTTCCGCCGTCTCGCCGTGATGCCAGACCTTCTCGTTCTCCCACATCAGTTGGGCAATGCTCTTGCCGCTCGCGCGGCACATCTCCAGCAGTTCCTTGCCCGTACGGAACGGATACGGCAGTTGGTCGTGGGCCGCAAGCACCTGCGCGTTCGATGCACCGGCCGTCACAACGAAACCGCCGCCGACCGACAGATACCGGCCTTCGCGCAGCGTGTTGCCGTCGGCGTCGAACGCGTGGAATTTCATGCCGTTCGGATGCTCCGCCATAGCCTCGCGACGATAGAACACCATGTGTTCCTTCTCGACGAACGGCACCTCGTGCGTGCCGAGAATCGACAGCACCTTCTCGCGGCGCAGCGTGGCCAAGCGCTGCGCAATCGTCGACGGATCGACGGTATCGGGCGCCTCGCCCATGAAGCCGAGCAGCACCCCCTTGTCGGTGCCGTGGCCCTTGCCCGTGGCACCCAGTGAGCCGTACAGCTCGGCGCGCAGCGACCCCACCTGCGGCAGCAGGCCGTCACGCGCGAGCCCCTGCACGAACATCAGCGCCGCGCGCATGGGCCCCACGGTGTGCGAACTCGACGGTCCGATACCGACTTTGAACAGATCGAAGACTGAAACGGCCATGGGACTTTCCTGAAGTTCTGAAACGTAGTTGTGACGCAAAGAATGCCACCGGACCGGCGCATTCGCGGAATGTCCATAGTGACAAAAAGGGGCCGGCAAGTTTCTGCCAGCCCCCGTTTGTCGAGATGTTGCGACGCTTACTCGTAGTCGCTCATCGGTACACAGGCGCAGAACAGATTCCGGTCGCCGTAGACATTATCGGCACGTCCGACCGGCGGCCAGTACTTGCGCTCGCGCAGGGCCTTCACCGGGTACGCCGCCTGACTGCGCGCGTATGCGTGCGGCCATTCGTCCGCCGTCACGACATCGGCTGTGTGCGGCGCGTGCTTGAGCGGGTTGTCCTCGCGGTCGGCGCGGCCCTCTTCCACCGCACGGATTTCTTCGCGGATCGCGACCATCGCCTCGATGAAACGGTCGAGTTCGTGCTTCGATTCCGACTCCGTCGGCTCGACCATCAGCGTGCCCGGCACGGGGAAGCTCATCGTCGGGGCGTGGAAGCCGAAGTCCATCAGGCGCTTCGCCACGTCGTCGACGGTGATGCCGCTGGTGTCCTTGAGCGGGCGCAGATCCAGAATGCACTCGTGCGCAACCAACCCGCCCGGACCGGAGTACAGCACCGGATAGTGCGGCGCGAGCTTCTTCGCGAGATAGTTCGCATTGAGAATGGCCGTCTCCGTCGCGGCCGTCAGACCCTGCGCGCCCATCATGGCGACATACATCCAGGAGATCGGCAGAATCGACGCCGAACCATAGGGCGCCGCCGACACGGCACCGATGCCGTGGGCATCGCGCGAGTAACCCGTGGAGCGCTGGTTGGGCAGGAACTGCGCCAGATGCGCGCCCACGGCCACCGGACCCACGCCCGGGCCGCCGCCGCCATGCGGAATGCAGAATGTCTTGTGCAGGTTCAGGTGCGAGACGTCGCCGCCGAATTCGCCCGGTGCGCACAGACCGACCATCGCGTTCATGTTGGCGCCATCGACATACACCTGGCCACCGTTGGCATGCACGATTTCGCAGATCTGACGCGCGCCCGCTTCGAACACGCCATGCGTGGACGGGTACGTCATCATGATCGCGGCCAGACGGTCGCGGTGCTGCTCGGCCTTCGCCTGCAAATCGGCCAGATCGACGTTGCCGTTGGCATCGCACGCGACCACCACGACCTGCATGCCGGCCATCTGGGCCGACGCCGGGTTCGTGCCGTGCGCCGAAGCGGGAATCAGGCAGATGTCGCGATGCGATTCACCGCGCGACGCGTGGTACGCCTGAATGATGAGCAAGCCGGCGTACTCGCCCTGCGAGCCCGCGTTCGGCTGCAACGAAACGGCGGCGTAGCCGGTGGCCGCCACCAGCATCTGCTCGAGCTGGTCGATCATCGAACGATAGCCGACCGTTTGTTCCGTCGGCGCGAACGGGTGAATCTGACCGAATTCCGGCCACGTCACCGGCAGCATTTCCGAGGTGGCGTTGAGCTTCATCGTGCACGAACCGAGCGGAATCATCGTGCGGTCGAGCGCCAGATCCTTATCGGACAAGCTACGCAGATAGCGCAGCATTTCGTGCTCGGAGTGATAGCGATTGAACACCGGGTGCGTCAGGTATGCGCTCTGACGTGCGAGCGCCGCCGGGAAACCGTTCGAGACGGTGGTCTCGATGGCGTCGAAGTTCAGCGCGACGGCGCTCTTGCCGAGACCTTCGGCCACGACTTCCCACAGCGCGATCACGTCCTCGCGCGTGCTTGTCTCGTCGAGCGAGATGCCCACCGTGTCGGCATCTTCGCGACGCAGGTTGAAGCGGCGCGCGGCGGCCACCGTGTGGACCGTGTCGGCGCGACCGGTCACCGGCACCGTCAGCGTGTCGAAGAACGTGGCGTTGCGCGGAGCGGCGCCGAGTGCGGTGAGACCGGCGGCGAGCACGGCCGTCAGGCAATGGACGCGCTCGGCAATGACACGCAGCCCCTGCGGACCGTGATAAGCGGCGTACATGCTGGCCATGATGGCGAGCAACGCCTGCGCGGTACAGATGTTCGACGTCGCCTTCTCGCGGCGGATGTGTTGCTCGCGCGTTTGCAGCGCCAGACGCAACGCAGGCTTGCCTTGCGAGTCGATCGACACACCGACCAGACGTCCCGGCATCGAACGCTTGAGTTCGTCGCGCGTGGCCAGATAGGCCGCGTGCGGCCCCCCGAAGCCCATCGGCACGCCGAAGCGCTGGCTGTTACCGACGGCCACATCTGCCCCCCACTCACCCGGCGGCGTGAGCAGCGCGAGCGAGAGCAGATCGGCGGCGGCGATCAGCATGCCGCCCTTGGCGTGAATCGCGTCGGCCAGCGCGCGATAGTCACGCACGTCGCCGCCGACACCGGGGTATTGCACCAGCACGCCGAACGCATCGATTTCGGTCGCTGCGGCCACCGGGCCGACCTGCACCTCGATGCCCAGCGGCTTGGCACGCGTTTGTATCACTTCGATGGTTTGCGGCAGCACGTCGTCGGCCACGAAAAACGTGTTCGACTTCGACTTGCCCGTGCGTTTGACCAGCGTCATCGCTTCGGCGGCGGCGGTCGCTTCGTCGAGCATCGACGCGTTGGCGATCGCCAGCCCCGTCATGTCGATGATCATCTGCTGATAGTTGAGCAGCGCTTCGAGACGGCCCTGCGAGATTTCCGGTTGATACGGCGTGTAGGCCGTGTACCAGGCCGGATTCTCGAGCACGTTGCGCAGGATCACGCCCGGCGTGAACGTGTTGAAGTAGCCCTGACCGATGAACGACTTGAAGACCTGATTCTGGTCGGCGAGCGCGCGCAGTTGCGCCAGCGCCTGCGACTCGGTTTGCGGTGCGGCGAACTGGCCGAGCGACGTGGCAAAGCGAGCGCCGTCGCGGCGGATCGACGCGGGCACGACGGCGTCGATCAGTGCGGCGCGCGATGCATAGCCCAGTTCGGCGAGCATCGCTTGTTGTTCGGGGGTGTCCGGGCCGATGTGGCGCGCGGAAAAGTTGTCGCGCTGCTCAAGCTCGGCGAGCGAGCGGCGCGGTGCTTGCAGGTCAGTCAAAGCATTCATGGGTCAAATCTCTCGTTCGATCACGGCAAGTGACGGCGGGGGTATTGCAAACGCAGACGGCGCCGCGCGAGCCGAAGGTCGCGCGGCGCCGTGTGCCGGCATCAGCCGCCGATTTTCTTGGCGTACTGCTCGGCGCCCAGCAGCTTGTCCAGCTCCGCAGCGTTCGACGGCTTCACGCGGAACAGCCAGTTGCCGTAGGCATCGGTATTGACGAGATCCGGCGAGCCCGACACTTCCGTGTTGGTCTCGAGGATCTCGCCGCTCACCGGCGAGTGCACATCGGCTGCGGCCTTGACCGATTCGATCACGGCCGACGCTTCGTCGGCGGCCACCGTGCGGCCGGTATCCGGCAGCTCGACGAACACGATGTCGCCCAGGGACTCCTGCGCGAAATCGGTAATGCCCACGGTCACGGTGCCGTCGGCTTCGAGGCGGGCCCATTCGTCGGACTCGGTGTACTTCAGGTTGTCGGGGATATTCGCCATGTTGACGCTCCGGGATTCAGTGTTTGGGGTATTCGGTTATCGGTGATTCGTGCCGCCGCACCGTGGCGCCGATGTTGCTCAGGCCACCACGGCCTTGCCGTGACGCACGAACGGTAATTTGACCACACGTGCGGGCAATTGCTTGTCACGAATTTGCACATGGACGATGGCGCCGTCCGGCACGCCCTTCGGCAGACGGGCAAAGGCAATCGATTGCTGCAGGCTCGGGCTGAACGTGCCGCTGGTGATTTCGCCGTCGCCCGCCTCGGTCGCCACGACCTGATGCGCGCGCAGCACACCGCCCTTGCCGTCGAGCACGAGGCCCGCGAAGCGCCATGTCTGGCCGCGCGAGAGCAGCGAATCCTTGCCGACGAACGTGCGCTCACTCTCCTTCTCCACCGTCCAGCCCAGGCCGGCGTCGAGCGGCGACACGTCGTCGTCCATGTCCTGACCGTACAGATTCATGCCTGCCTCGAGGCGCAGCGTGTCGCGTGCGCCAAGCCCCGCCGGACGCACGCCCGCCGCGACCAGCGCCTTCCACAGCGCCGCCACGTGGTCGGCGCTCACGAGCACCTCGAAGCCGTCTTCGCCGGTATAGCCGGTGCGCGCGATCATCAATTCGCCGAATGGCGTGTCCTTGGCGAACGCGGCATTGAACGGCTTGAGCGCTTCGCTGTCCGCCTGGCTGCCGGGCACCGCCTGCCAGACCTTGGCGCGCGCGTTCGGCCCCTGCACGGCGATGATCGACAGGTCGCGGCGCGGGGTGATCGTCAGGCTGTAATCGCCGTGGGCGTTGAGTTGACCGAGCCAGGCGAGGTCTTTGTCGGCGGTACCGGCGTTCACCACCACGCGGAACCAGTCTTCGGCGATGAAATAGATGATGAGATCGTCGATCACGCCGCCGCTCGGGTTGAGCATGCAGGTGTAGAGCGCCTTACCCGGGGTCTGCAGCTTGTCGACGTTATTGGCGACGGCAAAGCGCAAGAATTCGCGGCAGCTCGGGCCGTGCACATCGACCACGCACATATGCGAGACGTCGAACATGCCGGCGTCGGTACGCACGGCGTTGTGCTCTTCGATCTGGGAGCCGTAGTTCACCGGCATGTCCCAGCCGCCGAAGTCGACCATGCGGGCGCCTGCAGCGCGGTGCGTATCGTTGAGCGGGGTACGTTTGAGTTCGGTCATCGGGGCGTCGGGGCCTCAGGGGCCTCAGGGGCTCAAGGTTCAGGGATTTCGGAAAACACCGTCCGAAAACGCAAAAAGGGGTCATCTCGACGACCGGCACTTTCCGCGTCAGGCACGTGCTGGTGCACGTACCCGGCGCAATGCCAGTTGGCGAGATGACCCCTCTGTCCTTGGTACCTGAGAGATTGCCCGGTGCGAGTGGCGCGCTGTGCGCCATGCCGCTTGTGCCGGCCCCTTCGGTGGGCTGCCCGCGTGCCACGCACGCCGCAACCGCTCTCCAGAGATCGAAGGCGATGCCTTCGGCGCGGACGGTCCTTGATGCCTGAGAGTTTATGGGTATTACCCCTTCGGCGGCGCCGGCATGTGCTTCCCGGTGCGCTCTCCCGACCACGCTTGCGCACTTTACGAGGAAAGCCGAGGGCTGTCAATTTGACACAGGTTTCCTGAGCGCGCATCGGCCCCGAGCAGCGCTGGGCGGGCGTTTCACGCTTGTCGTCGCGCCGCGGAAATGGCGGGCTTTTTGAGCTCGCCGATCCGGTTTGCCGCTCAGCGCGCCTCGCCGGGGTTCGCGCCGGCAGGACAACCGTTCTTGCCCCAACGTCCGTTGCACACCGCCCAGACACATCGCTGCTTCGGAATCACCTCGTACCAGCGATAGCGGTCGCATTGTGCAAGCGCTGCGGCAACGGTGTTTGCCGCCGACGGTGCCGAGGCGAGCGCCGCCGGTGCCTCCGCATGCTGCGCTTCGGCAGCAATGGCGCCAATATCGTTGTTGTCGTAATGCGCCGGCAGGTCGGCATTGGTCACCGGACGCGCCGAACTGCCGGGCGCGCCGCCAGTGCCGCGACGACTGAGCAGTTGCATCATGTCGTCCGGCGCATTGTGACGGGCCGCGCCCGGGGGCGGCGCCGTGGCGGCGGCGGTCAACGCCGCAGTGGCGGCAGACGCGGTGAGCGGTGCGGGCGCGCTCGCCGAGGCCGCGTCGGCAGCCGCGCCGGACGCCGCAGCATCGACCGCCGCCTGCGCTCCCGCCAGGGCGGCCGACACCTCGCTTGCAGCACGCTCGGATGCCGCCACTGGCGCGTTGCCCGCAGCGGAAACCGGCAATGTGCCGTTACCGGTATTGAAGGGGGTGATGGTTAGACCGCCAGGTGGCTTGGGCATCGGGTCGACATACGGCGCCCGCAGATTCCACCAGATGCCGAGCAAAGCGATGGCGGCGAAAATTGCCGTGCCGAGCACGAGTGCACCGTTGATCCAGCCGGGCGTTTCGCCGCGCGCGGGTCTGACATTGTGGCCGGGGGCGACGTCATCGGCGGTGGTGGCAGTCGCGGTGGCGGCGGTGGCGCCCAGCGCGTCGACCGCTTCGTCTCGGCCACGGGGCGGTGGCGCGCTCAGGCCGTCGAGGGTGCCGACGGCACCCGCTGCCCCCGCCACTGAGCGGTCGACCCGAAAACCGGGTTCGGCATCCGCAAGCCTCGCGCCGCACTTCTCACAGTGCAGCGCACGCGGCGCATTGTTCGTCCCACAGGTTGGACATAGCACGGCGACCTCACCACGATGGCAACGTTCTTTATTATAGGCATCCGGCCGCCATCGACGCCAGCCTGCGTCGTCGCGCCAGCCCCACAGGTGGCGCACGCACAACGTCCGCCGGGAGGTCACGGCCACGCGCATGCCGCGTGATAGACTTGCCCACCGCCCGGCGCATGCCGATGCTTCACTCAAGCCGACGCGCCGATGCGCGTGCGTTGCCATCCGCGCGCCGTCACCGGCCATCGCCTTCATCCCCCATCGCGTCACATCATGTCCTCCTTCCCCCTCAATCCTGCTCAGAACGAAGCCACGCGCTATTTCGACGGCCCATGCCTCGTGCTGGCCGGGGCGGGCAGCGGCAAGACGCGTGTCATTACGCAGAAGATCGCGTGGCTGATCGAGGCGAAAGGGTTCGAGCCGAAGCACATCGCGGCGGTGACCTTCACGAACAAGGCTGCCGCCGAAATGCGCGAGCGCGTGGCCAAACAGTTGGAAGGCAAGCTGCTCACCACCCCGGGCAAGGCGGGCCGCAAGGTGCCCGTCAACCAGCTCACGATTTGCACATTCCACTCGCTGGGCGTGCAGATTCTGCGACGCGAGGCGGAGCATGTCGGCCTGAAGCCGCAGTTTTCGATCCTCGATGCCGACGACTGCTTCGGGCTGATTCAGGAACAGTTGGGCACGACCGACAAGGCCATGATTCGCGGCGTGCAGACAGCCATTTCGCTCTGGAAGAACGGACTCGTCACACCGGAGATGGCGCTGGCCGCCGCCGAGACCGCCGACGAGCATCAGGCCGCGCTCGTTTATCGCAATTACATGGCGACGTTGCAAGCCTATCAGGCGGTCGATTTCGACGACCTCATCCGGTTGCCCGCGCAACTCTTCGAGCGCGACGAAGACGTGCGCGAGCGCTGGCAGAACAAGCTGCGCTATCTGCTCATCGACGAGTACCAGGACACCAACACCTGCCAATACCTGCTGGTCAAGCTGCTCGCGGGCAAGCGCGCGGCGTTTACTGCCGTGGGCGACGACGATCAGGCAATTTACGGTTGGCGCGGCGCCACGCTGGAAAACCTCAAGCAGTTGCAGATCGACTTCCCCACGCTCAAGGTCATCAAGCTGGAACAGAACTACCGTTCGACGTCACGCATTCTGACGGCGGCGAACAACGTGATTGCGAAGAATCCGAAACTCTTCGAGAAGAAACTCTGGAGTGAGCACGGTCTGGGCGATCCGATCACCGTCACGGCGATGAACGACGAAGAGCACGAGGCGGAGTCGGTCGTTTTTCGTCTCTCGGCGCACAAGTTCGAGCGGCGCGCGGAGTTCCGCGACTATGCCATCCTCTATCGCGGCAACCATCAGGCGCGCATTTTCGAGCAGGTGCTGCGGCGCGAGCGCATTCCCTACGTGCTCTCCGGCGGCCAGTCGTTCTTCGACAAGGCGGAAATCAAGGACCTGTGCGCGTATCTGCGTCTGCTGGCCAACGCCGACGACGATCCTGCATTCATTCGTGCCGTCACCACACCGCGCCGAGGCGTGGGCAGCACGACGCTCGAAGTGCTCGGCAGCTTCGCGGGGCAGGCGAAGGTGTCGCTGTTCGAGGCGGTCTACATGGGCGCCGTCGAGGCGCGACTGCAACCGCGCCAGCTCGAGCCACTGCGCGCCTTCTGCGATTTCATTCAGCGCATTGCGGCACGCGCGGCGCGTGACCCGGCCAATGAGGTCATCGACGACTTGATGGAAGGTATCCACTACGAGGCCTATCTTTACGACACGTTCGACGAGCGCCAGGCCCAATCGCGCTGGACGACCGTACTCGAATTCCTCGAATGGATGAAGCGCAAGGGCACGCGCGGCGATGCGTCGGCCACGACCGGTCTCGACACGGCCGACGGCCTCGACGACGACGGCAAGAGCCTGATGGAACTCACGCAAACCATTGCGCTGATGTCGATGCTCGACGGCCGCGACGGCGACGACCCGGACGCTGTCCGACTCTCGACACTGCACGCCTCGAAGGGCCTCGAATATCCCCACGTGTTTCTCGTCGGCATGGAAGAAGGCATCTTGCCGCACATCCGCGAGGATGAGGAAGTCACTGCCGAGAAGATCGAAGAAGAGCGTCGGCTGATGTATGTCGGCATCACACGTGCGCAACGCTCGCTGCAGTTGTCCTGGTGCAAAAAGCGCAAGCGTGCCCGGGAGACTTACTCGTGCGAAGTGTCGCGCTTCGTGCCCGAGATGCAACTCGACGAAGCGCCGCCTCCGCCGCCCGAAGACGCCCCCATGTCGCCGAAGGACCGGCTCGCCAGCCTCAAGGCGATGCTCGCCGGCGGGGCGAACAAGACACCCCCGTCGTCGGGCGCCTAAGCCACTCGTCGCCCTGAAACGAAGCGCCCCCGCGAGCGGGGGCTGGCTTGAGGAACGGCGAATGCGTACCGGGGCTGTCGGCGGCGGCACGCAACGCCGTGAAGTCAATGCTTGCTGCTATTTGCCACTACCCGAAGACATCTGGTCACAAGCGGCTGCCGGGCTCGACGCCACGACCATGCCCACCAGACCCGTCAAACAAAGCAGAACAGCAACCAACAGATTCCGCATAGGCTCGCCTCCACTCGTCAGGTGAGGTTTCACTATAGAGGCGTATCCTTTCGATGACAAAGACATCTTGACCATCGGTTCGACGCGGGTGATAGTCAGTAAAAAACGGGCGAAAGAAGACGTGAATTGCGTCGATTTCGGCCCAATGCCCACACGACTCCTTTGCACGCGTGCTGCGTCTGGCACCCACGGCGGCGTCGCGTGGGTGACACCGATCCTCAAGCTTTTGTGGAGCGTGGTACGTGAAACTGCATATTCTGTCCGACCTGCATTTGTCCGTGGCGCCGTTGGCCATTCCCGAGGTTGAGGCCGACGTCACGATTCTCGCGGGCGATATCAGCCGGCCGGCGCAAGCCATCGAATGGGCGACGCAACTGGGGCGCCCCGTCATCTACGTTCCCGGCAATCACGAGTTCTACGGCGCGACGCTCGCGGGGACGCTGGCCGAATTGCGACGTCTCGCGGCAGGCACCAACGTGCATCTGCTCGAACGCGGGTCCGTGGTCATTGACGGCGTGCGTTTCGTCGGCACCACGTTGTGGACCGACTTCGCGTTGTACGATGCGCAGGGCCAACACGATGTCGCTGTCGACGAGTCGCTCAAATTCGTGCGCGACTTTACCCGGATTCGCGTTGGAGATCCGGCCGCGCCATGGTCGGATCTGCCGTTCTTCTCACCGGACGACTGCGCGGCGCTGTGCCGCGAGAATGTCGCGTGGCTCGGGCGCGTGCTCGGCATACCGCACGACGGGGCGACGGTCGTGGTCACGCACCACGCCCCGACACCGCAGAGCATTCATCCGCGCTTCGCAGGATCGCTCGTCAACCCGGCCTTCATTTCGGATTTGACCTCATTCGTCGAGCAATCCGACGCGGCTTTGTGGGTGCATGGCCATACGCACGATTCGTTCGACTATCGTGTTGGCGACACGCGGGTGCTATGCAATCCGCGTGGCTATTGCTTCGAGGGACGCATTGAGAATGCTGCGTTCGATCCACGGATGATTGTCCGGGTGTAATGCGGCGCAGCTACGCGTTCGGACGCCGAATGCGTATTCCCGCCGAGGCGGGTAATGCCATTGAGTTGGGCATGCAGGCAGGGGGCTCGGCAGCCCCAGCGATGCGTCACGCGTCTCGCTAATCCACGACGAACCTGAAAAAATGCCGCTTCGATCTACGTCGAAGCGGCATGACCCGCTGCGGTGCGGAAATTTTCAGTGCTCGCGCGAGCGAGGCGCGACGCTTGACGCTTATTTGGCAGCGCTCACCATGTAGTCGACGGCGGCCTTGACGTCGTCGTCCGACGCGTTGGTGGCACCGCCCTTCGGCGGCATGGCGTTCAAGCCCTTGAGGGCGGCGTTGTGCAGGGTGTCGATACCGGTGGCGATGCGTGGCGCCCACGCGGCCTTGTCGCCGAACTTCGGGGCATTCATTACGCCGCTCGCGTGGCAGGCCATACAAACGGTGTTGTAAAGCTGCTTACCCGCTTCGAGATTACCGCCTGCGCTGGCGGCCACCGGGGCGGCTGTCTTGAGCGAGGCCATCGCGGCAGCGGCGGTGGCCGCAGCGCTGGCATCCGCGCCCGAGGCCGCAGCAGGCGCCCCCGATGCCGGGGCGGCCGCAGCAGCACCCGACGCGGGCTGAGCCGGTTCGGCCGGTTCCTGCAGCTTGCCGCCGGATGCATTTGCCATGTAGACGATGGCACGGCCGATTTCGTAGTCCGTCACGTCGTCGGGGCTGGTACCACCGCGCGCGGGCATGGCGCCTTTGCCGGCGAGCGCAATCTTGAGCATTCCGTCGTAGCCCTGCGCAATGCGCGGGGCCCAGTCGGCCGTGCCCACCTTCGGCGCACCGGCCGCGCCGGTCGCGTGGCAGGCGGCACAAACGGCCTTGTAGAGTTGCTCGCCGGTTTGGTAGACGCGCGGCGCGTTGGCATCCTTGATTTCGACCTTCGCCACGGGCGCGATACGCGCTGCGATGGCCTTTTCGGTCATGGCGCCACTGCCGGCGCCGGTCAGGGCGTTGTTGCCCACGTAATTGACCAGCAGGACGATGATAACGATCGGAACCAGAAAACCGGCAATGACGGCGAGAATGAGTTGCTTCGGTGTTTTGATCAGGGACTCGTGCTCGTTATGTGCTTCACTCATGCGGGATCTCTCAATAGTTTTTGTGGAAACCGAGTGCGTCACACCGGATAGCAGGCACCATCCAGTCAAAATAACGAGCCATTGTAGCAACAAACGCTTGGCCGATGACATGCCAAGGCGGTGCGCAGACGCCGCAAAAGTCCCGTGTTTTCCCTAGCTTACGCGAAACCCAAAGCGGTGTTCCGCGTACTTCGTGCGCAAAGTGCGGGGGCACTGCATGCACAGCAAATCCGCGCGTGCGAGGTGCCTGGCATTGAATTGCCGCATTGTGGGGCATGAGAATGCACGGGGCATGGACGGCGCGCCACAAAACCGCTATGCTTCTACCTCTTTGCCTGCCGGTCGCGCGTTCGCGCCCTCTTCTCCGGTGGTCAACACAGCGCCCGTAGCTCAGGGGATAGAGTATCGGCCTCCGAAGCCGAGGGTCACTGGTTCGATTCCAGTCGGGCGCACCAAATTGCCGTACCAACCCCATTCGCCCCACTCACCGCATTTCACCCCGTCCACGTCGCTCAAAACACCACCAGCCGGTCGACCAGTTGCGCCATGCGCGAGTTTGACGCCGACCACGATTCGACCGACTTCGATCTGCCGTCGAAATACACCGTATTGATGACCGCGCCATTCTGGCTGAGTGTCAGCGTTGCGTAGGCGAGGTACTCGCTCGGCGCGTTCCCCCACAACGAATTGCGCCAGGCCCGGCGCACCGAATAATTGAGCACGAGGCAGCCCGTTGGCGATGTGCCCGGGCTATAAATCGCGCTCATGATGCCGTACGCGCGCAACCGTCCCTGAATGGCCGGCAGCAGATCGGAGATGCCGTCCGGCGCCAACTCGATGCACACATTGTGCGAAAGCAGTTCCGGCGCGGCAGGCTCCGTCGGCGGTGTCACGGACGGCAACTGGTCCGACAGCGCCATCCCCGTCGTCACCACGCTGGACGCCACCTGCGCAGCCAGCACCGGCACCGGCGTCGCGAAGAGACACCCGTTCAAGGTCGCACTGGCCGCCGCCGCCAGCGCCAACACCCTCGCCAGTCGCTTCATCAGAATGGCGACACGCCAAGCAGAATGCCCTGCAGCCAGCCGCCGCTGCTTCCATCGGCGACCTGGCCGTCCTCCACCCGCACTACCTTTGCCTGACCCACCTTGCTCGACGCCACCACATTGCCCGGCGAGATATCGAACTTGTTGACCACGCCAGTCACGCGGAACGTCTCCATGTTGCGCCCCTGCATCACCTGCTTCTCACCGCCCACGACGTAGGCGCCATTGGGCAGCACCTCCACAATCGCCACGGCGATCGTGCCCGTGAGCGCCGTCGTCGTGCTGTTCGTGCCATTGCCTTTGAAGCTGCTCGCCGACTGACCGATGTTGAACCACCGCTCCAGCACCGAATCGGCCCCATCGGCCTTCGCGCTCTTGGCCGTGACGCTCGCGTTGCGCGAGATATCGCTCTGCGACTTGTTGCTGCCCGACGAGCTTTCCGATACCGCAATCGTGAGCAGATCGCCGATCCGATGCGCAACCGGTGTTTCGAACCAGTTCGTGGCGGTGCCCGGCTGGTAGATGGACCCAGCCGTCTGCACGTTAGCGACACGCGGCATCGGCATCACGGCCATCGGCGTGGGCGCCGGCGCAGTGCTCGAACAGGCGCCCAGCATCACGCCCGTCGCCGCCAACAGCGCGGCCGTGCGGAGTGCGTCGCACGCGGTAGCGCGCGGTGGCATCGACAGCTTCGACATGGTGAGGCGCCCCCGCGCCGCGTCCGGATGCCTTATCCGGTCGTCTTCGATAGGTGTATCAACGATATGCAAATGGCGAAGACGGCTCGACGGCCAGCTTCGTTAGGGATAGTAAGGACCGCGCGTGCAGCCACTAAGCACAAATAGAGGAAAATTTGTGGAGGCCCATCGCGCACCGCCCCGAAGCTGAGAAAATGGCGCGCCACGGCCAGCCAGGCCACGCAGGCGCACCCGTCAGGCGCCGTTTTCCCGAGTCGTCACCGTTAGCCCAGTCACCAAGCGCATGAACTCCGGTATCGCCCGCAAACTGTTCGTCGCCATCTTCGCGACGGGCCTGATCACCATGACGGCCACCACGCTCGTCGTGCGCGCCGCCGTCGGCGGGCATCGCTGGCTACGCGGCGACAACCTGATGTATCTGGCGCTGCTGGGCGTCGCACTGCTCGGCGCCGTTGCATTGCGCCTCGCCAAACGTTTGCTCGTGCCCGTCACCCCGCTGCTGGAAACCACCCACCGCATGGCGATGGGCGATTACAGCGTGCGCGCGCCGACCGCCGGCACCGACGAACTCGCCCGCCTGGCGGTCGACCTCAACCGCCTGGCCGATACCCTGATCCGCAACGACCGCCTGCGCCGCGACCTGCTCGCCGATATCTCGCACGAGTTGCGCACGCCGCTCTCGATTCTGCGCGGCGAAATCGAAGCGATGGAAGACGGCGTACGTCCGCTCACGCAGAACGCGCTTGCCTCGCTGCGCGTCGAAATCTCGCTGCTCTCCAAGTTGATCGACGATCTCTACGAACTGTCCCTCTCCGACGTTGGCGCGCTCACCTATCAGTTCGCCCCCGTCGACATGACCGAGCGCGTCGCCACAACGGTGGCGGCGTTTGGCGATTGGTTCGACGCCAAGGGCATCGCGCTCAACGTGCACCTCCCCGACGACACGCTCGTCATCGACGGCGACCTCCACCGCGTGACGCAACTGCTCGGCAATCTGTTCGAAAATTCGCTGCGCTACACCGACGGCGGCGGCACGGTGCGCGTGTACCTGTCGTCGACGCACACGCAACTGCGGCTGGAAATCGAAGACTCGGCCCCCGGCGTACCGGACGACGCGCTCCCGCGCCTGTTCGAACGCCTGTTCCGCGTGGAAGCCTCGCGCAGCCGGCGCAGCGGAGGCGCGGGTCTTGGACTGGCGCTATGCAAACACATTGTCGAAGCGCACGGCGGCCAGATCGCTGCGCGTCATTCCCCGCTGGGCGGGCTGGCGTTGGCGATCACGCTGCCCTGCCGACGCCCCGTGCCCGGCGGCGCGAACGATGCGTGCTGCGGATCGTCCGGCGCCACGCACCGCTGCGGCCACGGTTCCCAAGCACCGTCAACCCTGTGTTGAGCCCGCCGCCCATGCACTCAAACGCTTCGTTTCCCTCACCGTTTGCGCAACCGCATTCCCCGCCCTCCGATCTCCCGACCGACGCGATGCCAGCCTCCAGCACAGCCCCGATTCTGATCGTCGAAGATGAGCCCAAGCTCGCCGCGTTGCTCGCGGAATACCTGCGTGTGGCCGGCATGCCGTGCCGCCTTCTCTCGGACGGACGCGAG
Organism: Pandoraea sp.; assembly: GCF_041919235.1. Lineage (NCBI taxonomy): Bacteria > Pseudomonadati > Pseudomonadota > Betaproteobacteria > Burkholderiales > Burkholderiaceae > Pandoraea > Pandoraea sp. The sequence goes on along the minus strand of NZ_JAYRUC010000011.1, from coordinate 85,990 downwards.
GTGCTCCCGGCCGTACGCGCAACGCAGCCCCGGCTGGTGCTGCTCGACTTGATGCTCCCCGGCATGGACGGTCTCGAAGTCTGTCGCGCCGTACGCGAGATCAGCGAAGTGCCGATCGTCATGCTGACGGCCCGCGCGGCGGAAACCGACCGGCTGCTGGGCCTCGAACTCGGTGCCGACGACTACATCTGCAAGCCTTTCAGCCCGCGCGAGGTCGTGGCGCGCGTCAAGGCGATCCTGCGCCGGGTTCGCGGTGCTGCCATCGCCTCGGCAGCGCAGGGGGCGGCCGCCCTCGCCATCACACCGCAGCCGCCCGCGCTCGTCATCGACGCCGTGCGGCATCATGCGCAACTCGATGGACACGAATTACCGCTCACCCCCGTGGAACTGCGACTGCTCGCCACGCTCGCCAGTCATCCCGACAAAACGTTCCCGCGTGCGCACTTGCTCGACAGAATGTACGACGATCACCGCGTGGTCGCGGACCGCACGGTCGACAGTCATATCAAGAACCTGCGTCGCAAGTTGCAGGCGATCCGCCCCGACGAGGAAATCGTGCGGTCGATCTATGGTGTGGGCTATCGGCTCGAGTTGCGAACGGACGCTCCCGCAGGGGCGCGCGGCGTGGCATAGCGTCGCGGCTATCGACAAGCTGGCCGGGGCAATGCCAGAATAGGTCCATCCGCGCCTCGGCGCGGTTCCATTGAGGAGATAGACGATGCCACGCCGCGCCGCCACGCTGTCCCCGATGCTCCCGATGCTCCCGATACCTCCGATGTCCGCTTCATTTGCTCCCCCCTTCGCGCGGTCGATGCTCGGCACTGCCCAGCCAACGTCGTCGCGCGCTCCGATCAAACGTCTTTTTCAAACCGTCGCGGCCGCCGCCCTGTTCGGTGTCAGCAGCTTTGCGTTCGCGCAAACACCCGTGTGTTTCGATAGCTTCGGCCACCCGCTGCCGTCCGAGCAATGCTCGCAGGCCGCACGCGATCAGGCGGCATCGCAAGCCGCCGCGTCCGGCACGGGATCGCCGTCCCTCCAGGAAGAGTGCCGCGCCCTCGCGGACAAGATCGCCAACACCCCCGACAAACCGGTCTACACGCGTGGGCGGCGAGTCGAGTCGCCCGCAGGAGATCGCGTCGACATGCCAAAACGCACAAACCCACGCAAGGCGCTCAAGGAAGAGTACGCGCGCAAGTGCATGTAGGCGAAGGCCTACAAGTTAGCGAAAGATCAACGCTAGTTAGCGGAACTTATCGCACTATTATCTTGACAATACAGGCGAAGACCGCATAATCGACGTCATACGGACGCGTTGCCCGTCACTCACCGCGCTTCACGAGACAGCGCAATCCGTCGGACGCCGAATTATCCTCTTCATCGTCCTCGTCACCCGCTTCATCGGCCTGACAGGCCCGACGTTTTATCCAAATCCATGCCGTCACGCCCGACGTGCGGCACATGCCATCTGGAGGGAGAAAATGCAAAAACGCGAATTCCTGATGAAAACTTCCGTCGCGGCGGCCGCCGCCGCGCTCGCACTCGCCGGCTGCACGACCACGAGTCCGTCGCAATCCAGCATGAGCGAGAACTCGCCCGGCGCGAACGCCAACAAGCGCCGTGAGATCGATGCCGCCGTCGATGCCACGCTCGCCAAGATGTATTCGTCCGTGATGGGGTCGCGCGAGCTGATGAACAAGGCCCGCGGCGTGCTCGTGTTCCCGAAGGTGCTGCAAGCCGGCTTCGTCGTGGGTGGTCAATATGGTGAAGGCGCACTGCGCTCAGGCGGGGCCACGAGGGGCTACTACAACACCGTGACGGCGTCGTTCGGCCTGCAGATCGGCGCACAGTCGAAGGCCATCATCTTCCTGTTCATGACGCAGGACGCCCTCGACAAGTTCCAGCGTACCGACGGCTGGACCGCCGGTGCCGATGCATCCGTCGCCCTGGTCAAGATCGGCGCGAACGGTGCCGTCGATCTGAACACCGCGACCTCGCCGGTCGAAGTGATCGTCATGACCAACGCCGGTCTCATGGCCAACCTGAACATCGAAGGCACGAAGGTCTCCAAGCTCAACATTTGACGACGCCGGGAGGTCGAGTCACCTCGCGTCCCACCTCAAATGAAAACGGCGCCACCCGCGATGGGTGGCGCCGTTTTGCTTCAGGCGCCGGCGATGAGCGTGGGCATCACTCGTTGGCGAACGCCGCCGGACGCCATTTCAGCAGTCGCTTCTCGAGCGAGGTCAGCAGGTAATCCGCTCCCAGCGCGACGACCGCGAGCACGATCATGGCGGCGAACACGCCACTCGCGTTGAACGCGCCCTGCGCGGTCGAGATCAGCAAACCGATGCCCTGTTTGGAGCCGAGGAACTCACCGACCACCGCGCCCACCAGAGCGAAGCCGAAGCTGACGTGTAGGCTCGCGAGAATCCACGACAGCGCCGACGGAATCACCACCGACATCGTCACCTGGCGACGCGACGCCCCCAGGATCTGCGCATTCGCGATCATGTAGCGGTCGGCTTCACGCACGCCCTGGAACGCATTGGCGAACACAACGAAGAACACCATCACCACGGCGAGCGCCACCTTCGACGCCATGCCCAGACCCAGCGAAATCACGAAGATCGACCCCAGCACCACGCGCGGAATCGAGTTGGCGATCTGAATGTAGAGACTGAAGACATCGGAGAGCAGCTTGTTGCGTCCAAGCACGATGCCGCAGATCACACCGGCCACACCGCCGATCAGAAAGCCCAGCACGGTTTCTTCGAGCGTGACGAGCACCTGTGTCCAGAGCGGGCCCTGCGACGTGCCTTCCACGCACCACTCGTAGATCTGCGCGACGATCTGACTCGGCTGCGAGAAGAAGAACGGATCGATCCAGCCCACGCGGGCGCCCACTTCCCAACCGCCCAGCCCGATCACCAGAATGGCCACGCGCAGGAAAATCACCAGCGCGCGGCGTTGTTTGATGCGACGCTGCGCGTTGGCTTCCTCGCGCGCGAGATCTGCGTCACTGAAACCTGCCAGCATGGCCTGTTCACTCATGTTCATGCCCTCCTCCTGACGGCGTAGGCGCGCGCGTCGTTGCGCGGCCCGCAAAATCACTGTCGATGCCCCGGCGGGGACCTCGAATTCAACCGATCTTCACTTCTTCACGCAGATCCGCCCAGATCTCACGCGAAATGTCGATGAAGCGCTGCTCATAGCGAACTTCGGACATCACGCGCGGACGCGGCAAATCGATCGTGTACACGCTCTTCAACGTGGCCGGACGCGCAGTGAGCACAAACACGCGATCCGCCAGCGCAATCGCTTCCTCCAGATCGTGCGTGACGAACACCACCGAGCCCGACGTCGACGACCACAGTTGCAGCAACTCGTCCTGCATGAGCGTGCGCGTTTGCATGTCGAGTGCGGAGAACGGTTCGTCCATCAACAGGATTTCGGGATTGTTGATGAACGTCTGTGCCAGCGCGACACGCTTGCGCATGCCGCCCGAGAGTTGATGCGGGTAGTGATCGCCAAACTTGTCCAGGCCTACGCGCTTGATCCATTGGTCGGCCAGGGCATAGGCAGCGTCTTTGGACTGTCCGCGAAAGAGCGGGCCGGCGGCCACGTTCTCGCGCACGCTGCGCCACGGGAATACGGCGTCGTTCTGGAAGACAAAGCCGATGCGCGGATCGATGCCGTTGACCGGCTGACCCATCACACGCACGCTGCCGGCGGTCGGGCGCAGCAGGCCCGTGATCATCGACAGGGTGGTCGACTTGCCGCAGCCGGTCGGCCCGACGATGGCGACGAACTCGCCGCGCGCGACCGACATGTTGAAGTTGCGCAGCGCGATGGTGGCGTGGCCGTCTGCCGAGATGAAGCGGCACGACACGTTGTCGAATTCGATGGCCGGCGTGTCACGCGAGACAGTACTCGCAGCGCGTGCCGGCGCAGTGGGGGTGATGGTCTGGGTCATGCCCGGCTCCTCAGTTACGTCGAAGGGCGAACGGTGTCGTTGCGGTTTTCTAGGGGTGAGCCCGCCCGCACACCGGACGGTTGTCAGGTGCGGGCGGCTCGGTGGGCAGCGCGTCGAGGGGACCGCGCGGCCGGTACTACAGGGTCGGTACTACAGAGTCGGTACCGCAGCGTCAAAGGGTGACGAGCGATCGAACGCTTACTTGCCAGCGTTCGCGGCGTCGACAAACGCGTTGGTGTAGGTCTTCGAGAGGTCGATGTGCTTGCCCTTGACGTTCGGGTTGAACGCGGCGAGCACCTTGAGCACCGTCTCCGGACCGTCCTTGGGCATGCGGCCGTCGGGCGAATACATCGGCAGCGAGTTCTGCAGCGCTTGCAAGTAAAGCGCCTTGTTGTTGCCGTAGTAGTCCTTCGGCATCTTCTCGGTGATCTCGGCAGCCGTGTGCGTGTTGATGTACTTGAGCGTCTTCACGAATGCACGGGCAAGCTTGGTCGCCTCGGCCTTGTGGGTTTCGGCCCACGCACGCTGCACGTACAGGCTCGACGCCGGGTAAGCGCCGCCCAACGCATCGACCGTGCCCTTCATCGTGCGCATGTCGACGAGCACCGCTGCATCGCCCGTGTTGATCAGTCGCGATGCGGTCGGCTCGGTCGTCATGCCGGCGTCGATACGGTTCTGCTTGATGGCGGCGATGAACGTATTGTCCGCACCGACCGGCAGCACCGAGAACTGCGACGACGTGATGCCGTGCTTGGCAGCGAGGTACTGCGTGAGGAAGTTCGTCGACGCACCCAGGCCGGTCACGCCAAGGGTCTTGCCCTTGATGTCGGCCATGCTCTTGATGGTGTCGCGGCTCTTCGCGTTGACCAGTTCGACTTCGCCCGGAACCTGGCCGAAGACCGTGATGGCCTCGATTTCCTTGCCCTTGCTTTGCAGGTCGATCGAGTGATCGTAGAAGCCGACCACGGCCTGCACGGCGCCGGCGAGCAATTCGTTCTCGGCGTCGACACCGGCCGGCTGCGAGAGCAGCTCGACGTTCAGACCTTCGTCCTTGAAGTACCCGAGTTGTTCGGCAAGTTTGGCCGGCAGATAGATCATCTTCGTGATGCCGCCCACCATGATCGTGATCTTGCCGCTGTCGGCGGCAAAACTCGGCACGGCGGCCATCGCCAGCGATGCGCCGAACACGGCGGCCAGAACAGGTTTCACGAAGGCTTTCGGCGTATGCACGCCAAGGCTTGCTCGCATTATGGTGTCTCCATCGTTTTTAGGGATAATGGCTCAAGCGTCGGGTTGCGGCGCCGGCCGGCCCCGCGTGCTTCGCCGCAGGGCCCGGGCAGCGGTCCTCTGAATCGTGTCCTCTGCCTTGGTACCGATTGTAGAAAATCGAAGCTTTCATCGAGCTTTCGCTCCATGCAGGTTTTCGTTCGCGGCAGGTGGGTGTTTACCCGCTGTTGGCTTGTGCGGGTTACGCGGGCACACTCGCCGTCGCATTACGCTTTTGCCGTCATGAAACTGCTGCTGATCGAAGACAACGATACTCTCGCCCACTGGCTCGCCCGCATGCTGCGCGACGACAACTTCACGGTCGACGCCGCGCGCGACGGCGACGCCGCCGACCGTCTGCTCCAAACGGAGACGTACGACGTGGTGCTGCTCGATCTCATGCTGCCCAAGCTGGGCGGCAAGCATGTGTTGCGACGGCTGCGCGAGCGGCGCAACAACGTGCCGGTCATCATTCTCACGGCCAGCGGTTCCGTCGACGAAAAGGTCGACTGCCTGGGCGCCGGCGCCGACGATTATCTCGTCAAGCCGTTCGAGGTGCGCGAGCTGATCGCGCGCGTCAAAGCGCTCGCGCGTCGCCATGCGCCCGAGCAAAGCGCCGATCTGGTATGCGCCGATCTGAGCTATCACGCGGGCACGCGGCAATTCACGATCGCGGGGGCACCGCTCGCGCTGCCATCGCGCGAGCACGCGGTGCTCGAAATTCTCATGCGCAAGCAGGGCAAAACGGTCGCCAAGAGCGCACTTGTCGACGGCGTATTCGGTCTCGACGACGAACCGAGCGCCGACGCCATCGAAATCTATATTCATCGTCTGCGCAAGAAGCTCGAGACGAGCCACGCCGCCATCATGACGCTGCGCGGCCTGGGCTATCTGCTGCGCGAGAAAGATGCTTAGCCTGCGCGTGCGGCTGTTGCTGTGGCTGATGCTGCCCCTCTCGTTCTATATCGGCGCGAGCGGCTGGCTTGCCTATCGCAGCGCCCGCGACACCGCCGCACTCGTGCAGGACCGGGCACTGCTCACCTCGGCACAGGTCATCGCCGGCGAACTCTCCTGGGTCGATGGCGCGCTGCGTGTGAGCGTGCCGCCCGCCGCGCTGGAACTGTTCGCGTCCCCTGCGCGGGACCGGGTGTTCTATCAGGTCGTCACACAAGACGGCCAACTGCTCGCCGGCCCCCCTGATTTTCCGCGTCCCGCGCTCTTCCCCCCCACGTCGCCCGCTTACTCGAGCGTCGTCGTCGATGGCGAACCGCTGCGGGCGGTCAGCTACGTGCGCACGATGTACAACTCGGGCACGCCCTATCAGGTGGCGGTCGTGGTGGCCGAGACGATGCACGCCCACGACGAGATGCTCGCGCAGTTGTGGGAGCCGTCGCTGCATCGGCAGATCGCAATGGCCGCGCTGGCCGCCGTGCTGGTGCTCATCGGACTCACGGTCGAGCTGCATCCGCTCATCCGCCTCAAAGATGAGGTCGCCGGACGCGCGCCGCAGGAGCTGGTGCCGATTCGCGCCGGCCATCTGCAAACCGAACTGCGCCCAATCGTCGACGCCATCAACCTGTGTATCCAACGCCTCTCGGCGCAGGCCCAGCAACAGCGGCGCTTCGTGGCCGACGCTGCGCATCAGCTCCGCACGCCGCTCACGCTGCTCGACACGCAATTGCAGTTCGCCGCGCAGCTCGACGACCGCGCCGCCCTCGTCGACGTGCTCGCCGCCATGCAAACGAGCAGCCGCGGGCTGGCCGACCTCACCAACAAGCTGTTGTTGCTCTCGCAGGCCGAGGCGGCCGATACCCCCGCGTTCTCGCGCTCGCGCGTCGATCTGGTGGCCGCAGCCTCCGGCGTGCTCGAAGAACTCGTCGCGCTCGCGCAACGGCGCAATATCGATCTGGGACTCGAGACGGTCGAGGCGCATGTGTGGGTCGCGGGTAATGGCGAACTGTTTCACGCGATGGTCATGAATCTTGTCGACAATGCGATCCGCTATATCCACGAAGGCGGACGCGTGACCGTCGCCATCGACGGCCAGGACGGCACGGCCCGCCTGCGCGTCGTCGACGACGGGCCGGGCATCCACGCCGAGGCACGTCAGCGCGTGTTCGAACGCTTCTACCGCAACGCGCCGCCGGGTCAGCCCGGCACCGGCCTGGGGCTGGCCATCGTCAAGGAAATCGTCGCGGCCAGTCACGGCACGGTGACGCTGGCGCCGGGCGACGACGGCCGCGGCCTGATCGTCACCGTGACGTTACCGCTGGATGCTGATATCGAGCGCAACGCCCCATAGTGAACGGCACTCGCGCTACGTTACCGATGATGCGCACGGAAAACCCTCGTCGTTGTCTGCAAGAAAATCACAACTGTATGAAGTCGCGATAAAAATTAAGGCGTTACAATTGTTTATATCGGAAATTTCGTTTGAAACATGCGCTCGACGCATTTCGCTAGGACAAACCCTGATAGATTTGGGGTCATTGCAGAAACTTTCTTAGGGAAGTGACTACTTCTTGATCCAAATCAAATAGTTATGATCTTTCGTCAGCCGTTCGGGCGCTGATCGCACGCATTTGTGACGAAATGTAAAGTTTGTTAAATTGAATGTGGGTCTGGCCGCGCGGGGTGCGGCACGGGACTTTTTCTCTCAGGGATTTGCCTTCATGCCGTATCTCGTCGATCGTGCCACACAGGTTGCGAGACGTCGCGTGTCGCTTGACGACGCGCTGCACACGCGCGCCGTGACGCCGATCTCGGACTCGCCGGCCGGGTGCGACACGCCGCTGCCGGTCGAGCCTGCCGCGCGCACTGTGCGCGTAGGGCCAACGCGCTCGCTGGCGCAGGCCGTGGCGCGCAAGATCGACGCCGCTCGCGAAGCCGAGCGCGCGCGTCTGGCACGGGAGATGCACGACGGACTGGGCGCGCAACTCACGGCGTTGCAACTGGTGGTGGCACGTCTTGCGCTGCGGGCCCCGGCTGACGCCGCCGAATGGCAATCGCTCTGCGCCGAGATTCAAGGCGCCGCAAACGCTGCGCAAGAGGCCGCCGACGAACTCGTCGGCCGCACCCGTGCGCCGGCGCTCGACGCAGGCCTTGTCGCTTCGTTGCGCCGCTGGCTGCGCGGCTTCGGCGAGCAAAGCGGCCTCACGTGCATCTGGCGCTGCGACGACGTGACGCGCGAGCGTGTCACGAACCTCACCCCCGACGCGGTGTTGGCCTTGTACCGGATCGCGCAGGAATCGCTGACCAACGTCGCCCGGCATGCGCGCGCCTCGCGCGTGGTCGTGGCACTCGACGGCAGTCACCGCTCACTCAAACTCACGATTTCCGACGACGGTTGCGGCCTGGCCCGCGGCGCTCGTCGCAAGCAGGGTCATTTCGGATTGGTTGGCATGCGCGAGCGCTGCACAGCGCTTGGCGGCACGTTACGCATTGGCAGTGGTCAAGGATCGGGAACGCTCGTGAGCGCACGTCTTCCCTGGCATCAGATCCTGCCGGCCCCGGCGGCGGCCCCCGCCACCGGGCGCCATGTCCCGGAATCCCTGGCTCTTCACGGATACCCATCATGACGCTCAGAGTGCTCATCGTCGACGACCACGCCATCGTGCGTCAGGGCGTGCGGCAGTTGCTCTCCGATAGCGGGAGCATCGCCGTCATTGGCGAAGCCGATTGCGGCGCGGAAGCGCTGGAGATGACCGACGCGGCGCAGTGGGACATCGTCCTGCTCGATATTTCGCTGCCCGATACCAACGGCCTGGAAATTCTCAAGACGCTGCGGCGCAAACACCCGCGCCTGCCGGTCATGATCTTCAGCATGTACGGCGAAGGCCAGTTTGCGCTTCGGGCGCTCAAGGCCGGCGCTGCCGGGTACCTGAGCAAACGCTCGAACGCGCAGCAACTGGTCTCGGCCGTTCGGCAGGTCGCCTCCGGCCGCAAATACGTGAGCCCGATGGTCGCCGAAACGCTCGCCGACTTCCTCGGTCCTGACGCCGATCAGCCCCCGCACGAGCGCCTGTCCGACCGCGAGTATCAAACGCTGTGCATGATCGGCTCGGGCAAGCGCCTGACGGACATCGCCAACGCGCTCTCGCTCTCGGTCAAAACGGTGAGCGTGTATCGCACGCGCCTGCTGGAGAAGATGCGCCTGAACAACAACGCAGAACTCACGTATTACGTGATGCAGCACGGCCTGGTCAGCGCCGAGATGGGGCCCGTCTTCGCCTGAACTAAGCGGCGGCGCCCGCCACAAAAAGTAAGCAATCACTTCATGGCCCGCGCAAGCGGGCCATGCGCATTTCCGGGTGTCGTTGCTGGCGGCACCGCGCCCCACGAAGAATTTTCGCGCGCACAAAAAAATTTCTTAGACACCGCCACAGCACCCCCATCGATCGAGAATCGAGCGCCATGTCGAGCGCTCGAAATCGCCTTCGCCGCCTCTCCAAGCCTTACAGGGCATGAATAAGCGGCACATTGCCCCTTTGCTTGGCCGATCAATCGTGGAGGAAATTTGTAGACTGGCTCACTAGCGTTTTTCCTACATCGACGGCACCCGTCGGTGGGGGGTGACCGAGCATTTTGTGAAATCACCCTAAATTTTCCCAATGGCCGTCCGATATCCCCTACAACGGCGGCTTTCGGCGATTGGCTGTGGAGCCGAAGTTACGGCGCTTAAGCCGGAGCCAAAAATTTTGGGAAAGGAGTGGCTAAATGTCATCTGTCATCAATACCAATATCTTCTCGCTGGTTGCACAACGTAACCTGAGCACTTCGCAATCGGGCCTGCAAACCTCGATCACGCGCCTGTCCTCGGGTATGCGCATCAACAGCGCCGCCGACGACGCCGCCGGCCTCGCGATCACGGACCGCATGTCGGCCCAGATCAACGGCACGCAGCAAGCGCAGCGCAACGCCAACGACGGTATCTCGCTGGTGCAAACCGCCGCGGGCGCCCTGTCGGCGATCACCGACAACCTGCAACGCATCCGCACGCTGGCCGTTCAGTCGACCAACTCGACGAACTCGGCTTCGGACCGCGCCGCACTGGACCAGGAAGTTCAACAGCGTCTGGCTGAAGTGAACCGCCTGGCCACGCAAACGTCGTTCAACGGCCTGAACGTGCTCGACGGCTCGATGGGCACCGCGAACTTCCAGGTGGGCGCCAACGCAGGCCAGACCATCTCGGTCAACCTGCAACAAAGCATGACCATCGCCAGCATCGGCTCGGTTGCGCAAACGACGTCGGCCGCCAACCCGCTGAGCTTCACCGCTTCCGCGCTGACCGTTCAACTGGGCACGGGCACCGCCGTCAACGTCAAGGCCGGCACGTACAACAGCTCGGCCGACCTGGCCACGGCGATCAACACCGCCGCACAAGCCGCGGGCTTCACGGGCAACGTCGCTTCGGTCAACTCGGCCGGTGAAATCGCCATCACCAACACCGACGCGGCACAAACGATGACGATCGCTGGTGCAGACGCCACCACGCTGGGCTTGGCCGTCGCCGGTGCCGCCGCCGGTGTGACGACCACGTCGACTGCCGTCGCTTCGACGTTCTCGCAGACGCTGGCTGCAGGCGATCTGGTCCTGACCGTCAACGGCAAGGCCACGAACATCACTGGCAAGATGAACAGCGCCAGCGACCTGGCCAACGCGATCAACTCGTCGAACAGCGGCGTGAACGCGTATGTCGACAACACGGGCGCGATGCACCTGAGCTCGGGTTCGGCATTCCAGATCAGCGGCGGCACGCCGGCTATTCTGACCAAGCTGGGCCTGCCGACGGCTGCCACGACCTACGCCACGAGCGGTAGCCTGGCACAGGCCGACGTCAAGACGGTCAACAGCGCCACGCTGATGCTCTCGCAGATCGACTCGGCCATCGGCACCGTCGACACGCTGCAATCGACCCTGGGCGCTATTCAAAACCGCTTCCAGTCGACGATTTCGAGCCTGTCGACCACGACGCAGAACCTGACCACGGCGCGTTCGGGCGTGCAAGATACCGACTACGCTGCGGAAACGGCCAACCTGACCAAGTCGCAGATCCTGCAACAAGCCGGTATCTCGATGCTGGCCCAGGCCAACCAACTGCCGCAACAAGTGCTCAAGCTTCTCCAGTAAGCGCCTGTTTGGCAGGGTTTGACGCCCGGCGGCCACTTGGCCGGGCTGCCGGCGGCGCCACCTTCGCGGGGGGCGCCGCCGCAAGCATTACAAAGGCAGCCATCTTGAGTGCCGGTGTTTTGCAAGTAGTGCAACTATTTTTGAGAGCGAGCAATTATGGCGAGTAGCGGCAGTTCTACAACGGGCTCCATTTCGTCTCCGGGCATTGGCTCCGGGCTGGACGTCAACGCGCTCGTCACCAGCCTGATGCAGCCGGCTACGAAAAAGCTAAGCTTGCTCAAGTCGCAAGAGGCCAGCTATCAGACCAAGGTCTCGGCACTCGGCAGTCTGCAATCGGCGCTGAGTACGTTTCAATCGTCGCTGTCGAACCTGTCGTCTGCGTCGTCGTTTCTTCAGATGACCGCCACGCCAGGCGATGCGACCTTCCTCACGGCTTCGGCGGATACCACGGCGAAGGCCGGCAGCTATACGATCAACACGACGCAACTGGCGCAGGCGCAAAGCCTGTCGACGGCGGGCGTGTCGGACGCCGCGGCCTCGATCGGCAGCGGCACGTCCACCCAACTGACTTTCAGCTTCGGCACGATTTCGGGCGGCACGCTCGCGAACGGCACCTACACTGGCGCGAGCTTCTCGCCCAATGCCCAGCAGTCGCCGTTCACCGTCACGATCACGAACCAGAACAACTCGCTGCAGGGCATTCGCGACGCCATCAATGCCGCCAACGGCGGCGTGACGGCCACGATCGTCAATGACGGCAGCGCCACGCCGAACCGCCTGGTCCTGACCTCGACGCAGACCGGTCAGACCATGAGCATGAAGGTCGACGTGGCCGCCGGCGGCGACGCCACGCTCACGAACATGCTGGCGTACGACCCCACCGGCACGCAGAACCTGACGCAAACGGCGGCGGGCCAGAACGCCAGCCTCACCATCAACGGCCTCGCCGTGTCGAGCCCGACCAACACGGTGAAAAGCGCCGTGCAAGGTCTGTCGATGAGCCTGCTCAAGACCGGCACGACCACCGTCAGCGTGAGCAACAACAGCGACGGCGTCACCAAGTCGGTCAACGACTTCGTCACCGCTTACAACACGCTGCATTCGGCCATCGCCCAACTGACGTATTTCGACAAGTCGGGCGCCTCGCCCGGCAGCACCTCGAATAACAACGGTCCGTTGATCGGCGACTCGACCACGCAGATGATCACGACACAGATTCAACAGATCCTGAACGGCAAGCTGCCGGGGGTCTCGGGATCGGTGCTGACATCGCTCGCGGACATCGGTGTGACATTCCAGGCCGGCGACGGCAGCGGCACCGCCACCGATACGTCGGGTCAGCTCGCAGTCGATTCGGGCAAGCTGCAAAAAGCCATCGCCTCGGGCGGGTTTGCCCAACTCGCCTCGCTGCTCGCCACCAACGGCACGACCAGCGACAGCCTGATCAGCTACCAGGGCTCGACCAGCAACACGCAACCGGGCCAGTACGACGTGGTGGTTACGCGTCTGGCGACGCAGGGTACGCTCACGTCGACCGTGACGCTTGGCGCGAACACCGTCATCGACGGGACCAACAATACGCTCACGGTGCAAGTCGACGGCAAGAGCACGTCGATCACCATCCCGAACGGCACCTACACACCCGACAAGATGGCCGCCGCCTTGCAGGCCGCGATCAACGGGAACTCGCAGTTCGTCGCCAACGGCTCGACGGTGGCCGTCAAGCAGACCGCCGGGGTGCTCTCGATTACGTCGAACCGTTATGGCTCTGCGTCGAACGTGCGTGTCACGTCGGGCAATGCGCTGACCGCGCTGTTCGGCACGGGCGCGTCGCCCAGCACCGACGGCGTGGATGTCGGTGGCTCGATCGGTGGCGTGATCGCGACGGGCAGCGGCCAGTTCCTGACCGGCGCGGCGGGTACGCAAACCGACGGTCTCAAGATTCAGGTCACCGGCACCAATCTCGGCAATCGCGGCACCATCAGCTTCTCGCAAGGCTATGCGTCGCTGCTGTCGAACCAGGTCAGCAACTTCCTGAGCGCCAAGGGGGCCATCAGCACCGCCCAGTCGAACCTGAACGACAGCATCAAGCAAGTGCAGCAGCAGGAAAGCGATTGGCAGGACCAGATGACGCAGATGCAGAACCGCTATCTCGCCCAGTTCACGGCACTGGACGCAACGATGGCCAAGCTGCAGAACACCAGCGACTATCTCAAGCAGGTGCTTGGCGGTTCGTCGTCTTCTTCGTCGTCATCGAAGTAAGCCCGGCTCCTGGAGAACGCTCATGTACGGCCAGAACGCCGCCAATGCTTATCGCAAGGTCGGGCTGGAGACGGGGGTGCTTGCCGCCAGCCCGCACCAGCTCGTCATGATGTTGTTCGACGGCACGCATGCCGCGCTGCTTCGTGCGCAACTGTTTTTCGAACAGGGCAATATCGCCGAGCGCGGGAATGCCATCGGTAAAGCCATCTCGATCATCGGCGGACTCAAGGACGGCCTCAATATGGAGGTCGGCGGCGAACTCTCGGCCAACCTGGCGAGTCTGTACGATCACATGACGCGCAAGCTGCTCGAGGCGAATCTCGAGAACGATGTGTCGAAGGTTCAGGAAGTCGACACCCTGCTCGATACGATTGCCTCGGCCTGGCGCGAGATCGCCCCGGCGGCCGGCACGGGCGCCCCCGCCGCACAGGCGGGCACCGGAGTGCGCTATGAATGAAGCCACGACCTTGCTGAACTGCTACGAGAGTATTGCCGGCCTCACGGAGCGCATGCTTGGCGTGGCGCGCGATGGCGACTGGGATGCACTCATCGATCTCGAGTCCCGGTATCGTGCGCAGGTCGACTCGATCAAACAGATCGACGCCGCCCTGCCTCTCACCGAAGACGAACGCGCGCGCAAACACGCCATCATCCGGCGCATTCTGGCGGACGATGCCGCGATTCGCGATCTCGTGGTGCCGCGTCTGGCCCATCTGGACGCCATGATCAACAGCACACGCCGTCAACGTGCCCTGCACGAAGTCTACGGCTTGAACCTGGGCACCTGACGCGCCAGCGCGTCTCGTCGTCCGCCCTTCGGAGCAAGACATGGCCGGTCTCGACTCGGTGCTGGCCACAACGCTCGCACGGCGGCTCGATTCACTACTCGGCATTGGACCGGGCGTCGCCTCGACCAACGCCCCCAGCGCCGTCTCCGGCTCGCAGCCGACTGGCGACGCGACCTCCGCGCTTGGCAACCTGGCGGCCAGAACGTCGCCAGCGGCCGTGGGTCTTGGCAACACATCCACGCCGAGCACCGATCGGCTCCCCACCTCGGTTCAGCAAGCGACGCTCTCCGCCGCCGCGCGCACCATCGACACGATTCTGCGTCTGGCGCCCGACTCGCCCGGCCCTGTGCAGGCGAGCGCACCGGTCTGGCCTGCCGCCCCCGGCACCGGCGCGCCAGCGCTTGCGCCGCTGCTCGCCGCCGCGTTGAAGGAAGCGTTGTCCGCGAGCGGTCTCTTTTACGAATCGCACCTGGCGCAGTGGGCGTCGGGTAGCCGGTCGTTCGAGCAGTTGCAGGCCGAACCGCAGCTACGCTGGCCCGCGTCTGCGAATCTCGCTGCGCAGTTGCGAGCGGCCGGTGCCGACGCCACCCTGCCCGGCCCTGGGCCGCTCACGCGGCTACTCGGACCGGCGGGCGCGGAAGCCGCACTCGCCACCGCCTGGCCGGCGCTCGGCCATCCGACCCTCGCGACTGCGGTGAATCCTGCGCCGGCACTGCCGGACGCTCCCGCTTCACCTGCATCACCCACATCGTCCACGACGGGCGAGGTCGCCGATGGCGGCCTGCACGCGAGCACCAATCTGCCGAACTCGGCCAATGCCCTCGCCCATGCCGCCAGCGTTGCGCACGCGACGAGCAGCGTGCTGCCGGGCGCTCAGGGTGGCGACCCCACGCTTGCGGCCAGCACCAATGGCTCGCTCGCCAATGGCGCGCCGCATGGCCCGGCCGGGGCGATTGCCGCCGTGGCGAATGCGCCTGCCGAGAGCGTGACACTGGTGCGCCAGCAGCTCGACATGTTGGTGAATCCGCAATTTCAGTGGAACGGCGCGGCGTGGCCGGGCGCGCCGATGACATGGCAGGTCGAAGAGCGCGCCGGGCAAACGACGCCCGGTGAGCCGGCCGCCCCGTCGACGTGGCATACCCATCTGCGTCTCACGCTACCGCTGCTGGGCACGGTCGACGTCACGCTCGGCTTGTCGGGGCAGCAATTGCAAGCCCGCTTGTTGACCGATTCGACGAACTCGGCGGAAGTCCTGTCGCACGAGGGCGAGGCCTTGCGTCAACGACTGGCCGCCGTCGGACTCGTCGCGAGCCAGTTGTCGTTCGGCGCGCTCGCCAATGTGGGCGGAGCGAGCGAGGCGGCGAGCGCGAGTCTGGTTGCGTCACCGGCGCACGCCGATGCGACCGGGTCGACGGCGCCCTCTGTAGGCGACGCGTCGGCGACCCGCGATGCCGGAGCCGCCGGAGGTACCGCATGACCTTGCCTCCCGAACGTCGAACGGCGATCGCACTCGCCTACGGGGCGAAAGACACCGCGCCGCGCGTGGTCGCAAAGGGCTACGGCCTGCTCGCCGAGACGATCGTGCGCACGGCGCACGAGCACGGGTTGTACGTGCACGAATCGCCGGAACTGGTGAGCCTGCTGATGCAGGTCGATCTCGATCAACGGATTCCCGCGCAGCTCTATCAGGCTGTCGCGGAATTGCTGGCGTGGCTCTATAAGCTCGAAGCGAGCCGGGGCGGCAATCCACCGCCGCTGCCACCGGGTGTCGCTGCCCCTGAACATCAAGCCGACACGCCGGCGACCGCGCCCACGCCACCTTCCAACGGTCTCGCCGGTCCGTCCACAGACCACCGCACGCGCTAGATCCCGCCTTTCGCACGTCTGGCGGGAATGACGTGAAGTATCCGTCCCGCCCCTTGACCGCTGACGAGCAGCGAACACCCAGGGGCAACGGCTTCCCCGGCAATCCCGCGATGGGGATAGCTCGTATGGAAGGCGGTCGATGAAAGTCCGATTACCTCGGAACACGTCAGACTTGCGTCGACGGCGGTCATCGATGCCCTCGATAACAATTTCTACCGCCTCCGCTTCGAGCGTCTGACCCTGATGGAAAAGCGCTATCTGCGTGCCATGGCGGCGTTGGGCGAGGGCCCGCACGACCTGCATGCCGTCGCCGCCGAACTCGGCAAGCCCTTCGACGCGCTTGAACCGGTTCGATGGGAATGGGACGGAAAAGGCATGCTCTACAGTACCCCGTTAGACGACGCTGCGTTCACCGTTCCGCGCTTTCATGAGTTTCTGGAGCGCATCATGCCGGCGTACCCCCTCTGCGCCGGTGCGGCGTAGCCGGTGGGTGCCCTACCCGTCGCACCGCATCATCACCCGCGGACGTCCAACCTCAGCGTGGCAACGAACCCACAGACGATAAAAAAGCCCCGTCGATCTGAACGGGGCCTTCCCGGTGCCGAGGGCGCGCCCTCTCGTGCGATGCGTCACACCTGCATGTTCATCACGGTTGTATAGGCCGAAACGAGTTTGTTGCGCACTTGCAAGCTCATCTGGAAGCCGATGTTGGCTTTTTGCAGATCGACCATGACGTCGTTGAGCGCCACCCCCGGCTCGCCCAATTCGAACGCTTTCGCTTGTGCTTCTGCACCGTTCTGCGCCGACGACACGCGCTTGAGCGACGCCTCCAGCTCTGACGCGAAACCGCCCGTCGCCGATGCCGCACCCGCGCCGGCGTTCGACGTGCCCATGATCGAGCCCGCTGCCTGCGACGCCACACTGCCCAACTTCTGCAATACCGACTCGATCCCCGGAATGGCCATGACGCTTGTCCTCGCTTGTCCTTGCTTGTCCTCGACAGGCAACGCTCGCGCCACGACATCGCGCCGCACGCATCGGTTTGCCCTTTATCAGTCAGGTCGGAGCTTAGCACCCTCTGACAAGCCCCCAAGACCCTAATTGGCGGCAAAACACCCGCCTAATCCTCAAAACGATTCCATATTCGCCAACGAATAATCAGGACCATCGGCATCGTGCGCACCGCGTTATGGATCTTTCCAATCCTTAACGCCCGTCAGGCGCGCGTGCGATGCCAAGCGTATCCGGAGAATTCTGTCGCATGTTAGTGAGCACTTCCACCGCGAAGAACGTCGTGTCAACGCCCCTGGCGGGGAGCCGCGCATGAATGCCGCCACCCAGGCGGCGGACGTTGCCGCCAAGCCGCCCCTGCTGTCGCAGTTGCGCTCGCGCGAGCGCCTGCCGTTGCTCGTGGGTGGCGCGGCCCTCGTCGCGTTGCTGATCGCCGTTTTCCTGTGGAGCCGCGCCCCCGACTACAAGGTGCTCTACAGCAACCTGGGCGATCGCGACGGCGGTGCCATCATTACGTCGCTCCAGCAGATGAACGTGCCGTACAAGTTCGCCGAGGGCGGCGGTGCCATTCTGGTGCCGTCCGATCAGGTGCACGAAGTGCGACTGCGTCTGGCCTCGCAAGGTCTGCCCAAGGGCGGTCTGGTCGGCTTCGAATTGATGGACAACCAGAAGTTCGGCATCAGCCAGTTTGCCGAGCAGGTCAATTACCAGCGCGCGCTCGAAGGCGAACTCGCCCGCTCGGTGGAGTCGCTGGCTGCCGTGCAAGCCGCGCGCGTGCATCTCGCCATCCCCAAGCCGTCGGTCTTCGTACGCGAGCAGCAAAAGCCCAGCGCCTCGGTGCTCGTCACGCTGTATCCGGGCCGCGTGCTCGACGACGGCCAGGTCAGCGCGATTGTGCACATGGTGGCGTCGGCCGTACCGGATCTGCCGGTCAACAACGTCACGGTGCTCGATCAGAACGGCAATCTGCTCTCCGCGCAGAGCGGCAACGCGTTGGGCCTGGACGCCAGCCAGCTCAAGTACGTTCGCGAACTCGAACAGTCGTATGCGCGCCGCATCGAGGCGATCCTGAACCCGATCGTCGGGCCGGGCAACGTGCATGCACAGGTGACCGCGGACGTCGACTTCAACCAGGTCGAGCAGACCTCCGAGAACTACAAGCCGAACTCGGGCGAGCAGGCCGTGCGCAGTCAGCAGAACAGCGAAGCGTCGCAGATCGGTATCACGCCGCCAGGCGGTGTGCCGGGCGCTCTGTCGAATCAACCGCCGGGTCAGGCCACCGCCCCGATTACACAGCCCCAGCAGCCCCAACAGCCGCTCGCCCAGCAGAATGCCGCAAACCCGGCGAGCGCCGTCAGCGCACCGCAAGGCCCGCGCAGCGACCGCAAGGATGCCACGGTCAACTACGAAGTCGACCGCACCATACGCCACATGCAGCAAGCCACCGGTGGCCTGAAGCGCCTGTCGGCGGCCGTGGTGGTGAACTATCGTCCAGGCACCGACGCGAAGGGCAAGGCCGCGATGGTGGCGCTCACGCAAGCCCAGCTCGACCAGATCCAGAATCTGGCGAAGGAGGCCATCGGCTTCTCCGGTCAGCGCGGCGACACGCTCAACGTCGTCAACAGCCCCTTCACGGTCGAGGAAGACCCGGAAGCCAACCTGCCGTGGTGGCGCCAGCGTCAGAACATCGAACTGGCCAAACAGGTCGGCAAGTGGGCGTTGATCGGGTTGGTCGGCATCTATCTGTGGTTCGGCGTCATACGTCCGGCCATCCGCAAGCACCTGAGCCCGCCGCCACCGGCCGAGCCGTCGTTGGCCGGGGCGAAAACCGGCGCAGCGGGTGAGGACGCAGCCGATGGCGAGGGCGCCGACGGCGAAGCCGGCAAGCGGGGCGAACTCAGTGCCTACGAACGCAATTTGCAGTACGCGCGTCAGGTCGCGCGACAGGATCCGAAGATCGTGGCAACGGTAGTCAAATCATGGGTGGGTGGTGGCGATGAGCGCGGCTGAGGGACTTGAACGCAGCGCCATCCTGCTGATGTCGCTGGGTGAAGACGAAGCGGCGGAGGTCTTCAAGTACCTCGCGCCGCGCGAAGTGCAGAAGCTCGGCGCGGCCATGGCCTCGCTGCGGCAGGTCTCGCGCGATCAGATCGCCGATGTGTTGCAGGACTTCGTGCTCGAAGCCGAACAGCATTCGGCGCTCTCGCTCGATTCGTCCGAATACATCCGTTCGGTGCTCAACAAGGCGCTGGGCAGCGACAAGGCCGCGGGCCTGATCGAGCGCATTCTGCAAGGCGGCGACACCAGCGGTATCGAGGGCCTGAAGTGGATGGACTCCACGGCGGTGGCCGAGCTCATTCGCCACGAGCATCCGCAGATCATTGCCACGATCCTCGTGCATCTCGACCGCGATCAAGCCTCGGAAGTGCTGGCGCTCTTCACCGAGCGTCTGCGCAACGACGTCGTGCTGCGTATTGCCACGCTCGACGGCATTCAGCCGGCCGCGCTGCGCGAGCTCAACGACGTGCTGACGAAACTGCTCTCGGGCAGCGAGAACATCAAGCGCAGCCCGATGGGCGGCGTGCGTACGGCGGCGGAGATTCTCAACTATCTGGGCGGCGTGCACGAAGAATCGGTCATCGAAGCCGTGCGCAACTACGATTCGGACCTCGCGGCGAAGATCGTCGAAGAGATGTTCGTGTTCGAGAACCTGCTCGACGTGGAAGACCGCAGCATTCAGGTGCTGCTCAAGGAAATCGAGTCCGAGTCGCTCATCATCGCGCTCAAGGGCGCACCGGTCGAGCTGCGCGAGAAGTTCTTCAAGAACATGTCCGCCCGGGCGGCCGAACTGCTGCGCGAAGACCTCGAATCGCGTGGCCCGGTGCGGGTCTCGGAAGTGGAAGCCGAACAGAAGAAGGTGCTGCAAGTGGTGCGCCGCCTCGCCGATCAGGGCGCCATCATGATCGGCGGTCGCGGCGACGACGCTTACGTCTAACCGGACCGGGCCCGCGCACATGTCGACCATCATCCCAAAGGAACGCCTCTCCGCCTGGCAACGCTGGGAGATGGCGTCGTTCGACCCGCCGCCGCCCCCGCCACCGCCGCAAGCCCTGCCGCCCAGCCCGCTCGACGATCCGGCACTCGCGGAACAGATCGCCGCGTGGCGTGAAGACGCCCGCGCCGAGGGCCATGCGCAAGGCTACGCGGCCGGTCACGCCGAGGGCTACGCCGCCGGGCAAGCCGCCGGTCAGCAGGCCGTCGACACGCGCGCCGCACAACTCGCGGATATCGCCCATGGTCTCGGCAACGCCGTCAACGCGATCGATCGCGAAGTGGCCGAGCCGCTGCTCGGGCTGGCGCTCGATATCGCGCGGCAAGCGCTGGGCCAGACGCTCACGATTCACCCGGAAACGTTGCTGCCGATCGTGCGCGAGCTGCTTTCCAACGATCCGCTCACCGGCTCGCCACGACTGCTTCTGAATCCGGACGATGTCGCGCTCGTCGACGACCATGTGGGCGCGGAACTGCGCGCCGCCGGCTGGACGGTCCGTGCCGATCCCACCATCGAGCGCGGCGGCTGCAAAGCCGAAGCCGCGAGCGGCGAAGTCGACGCCACCGTGGCCACGCGCTGGCAGCGTGTCATGGCGGCACTTGGCAAGGACCTGCCATGGTGAACGCCGAACTCACCCCGCTCACCGCGCATGCACCGGTGCTCCCCGGCACCGAGAATACGCATGTCGACGCGCCACCGCCTGCCCCCTCGCCCGAACCCGCTCCCGCCCCGGCGAACGACAGCACGACGCCCTCGGTGCGCCTGTGGGATGAACTCGATCACCCCACGCACGTCGCGCAGGCCGGTGCCCTGCAACCCGACGATCTCGAAGACGCGCCTGCTCGGCCGACCAGTTCGTCTGGTTCGTCCGGTTCGTCCGGGTCCTCCGGCCTGTCTGGCGCGGCCACCGCGTCCGGCGACATCGATCGGGAAGGCGTTGCTGCGCCGGCCGCGCCCAAAGCGGCCGTGCACGCACTGGACGCCCGCGAGATTGCACGCGACGCGCATCTGCGACGCTGGCAGAACACGCTGCGCGAGCGCATCGCGCACGTGCACGCCGTCGAGCCGACGCGACGCTGCGGCCGCCTCACGCGCGCGGCCGGACTCGTGCTCGAAGCCGTCGGCCTGCGCTTGCCGGTCGGGGCAGGCTGCCTGATCGAGCTGCCGGTGCACGACGCCACCCGCGAGCCAGCCACGGCGGAAGCGGAAGTCGTCGGCTTCGGCGGCGACCGCCTCTTTCTCATGCCGCAGACGGAAGTCGCCGGGCTGTTGCCGGGCGCGCGCGTGTTCCCGATGGAGCCCGCCGCCGACGGCCCGCTGCCGAGTCAACGTCACAACGGCAAGCGCCTGCCCGTTGGCGAAGCGCTGCTCGGCCGCGTGGTCGACGCCGCCGGCCGTCCGCTCGACGACTTCGGCCCGCTCGGCCTGACCGACAGCGCCTCGCTCGCGTCGGTGCCGATCAATCCGTTAGGCCGTGCGCCCATCGATTCGGTGCTCGACGTTGGCGTGCGCGCCATCAACGCGCTGCTCACGGTCGGACGCGGTCAACGCATGGGTCTCTTCGCGGGGTCTGGCGTCGGCAAGAGCGTGCTGCTCGGCATGATGGCCCGCTTCACGCAGGCCGAAGTCATCGTCGTGGGCTTGATCGGTGAGCGCGGGCGCGAAGTGAAGGACTTCATCGAGAACATTCTCGGGCCGGACGGCCTAGCGCGCTCGGTCGTCGTGGCGGCACCGGCCGACGTCTCGCCGTTGTTGCGCCTGCAAGGCGCCGCGTATGCGACCACGCTGGCCGAGTACTTCCGCGATCAAGGCAAGGATGTGCTGCTGATCATGGATTCGCTCACCCGCTACGCCATGGCGCAGCGCGAGATCGCGCTGGCGATCGGCGAGCCGCCGGCCACCAAGGGCTACCCGCCCTCGGTGTTCGCGAAACTGCCCGCGCTGGTTGAGCGCGCCGGTAACGGCCCCCACGGCGGCGGCTCGATCACGGCGTTCTACACCGTACTCACCGAAGGCGACGATCAACAGGACCCGATCGCCGATTCGGCCCGCGCGATTCTCGACGGCCACATCGTGCTCTCGCGTCAGTTGGCGGAGTCGGGGCACTACCCGGCCATCGATATCGAACAGTCGATCAGCCGTGCCATGACGGCGCTCATCGACGACGCGCAGTTCGACAAGGTACGGCGTTTCAAGCAAATGCTCTCGCGCTATCAGCGCAACCGCGACCTCATCAATGTGGGCGCGTACGCGCCGGGCAGCGACCCGATGCTCGATCAGGCGATCGAGCTGTATCCCCGCCTCGAAAATTTCCTGCAGCAAGGAATGCGCGAGCGGTCCAGCTATCCGGACGCGGTGCATCAGATGCACACGCTGTTCCACTAACCGGAGGCGGCCATGAACTCCACCCTGCCCCTCAAGCTGCTCATCGAACTCGCTCAGAAGGATGTGGACGAAGCCGCGCGCTTGCTCGGCGAGCGTCAGACGCAACGCGCCGACGTTGAGCGTCAGCTCGTCGCGTTGCGCCAGTATCGTCACGAGTACCGTACGCGCATGCAGACGGCGACGATTCAGGGCATGGCAGGCTGCGACTGGCGCAACTTCCAGCAATTCATCGACACGCTCGATACGGCCATCGGACAGCAAGCGATGCTGCTTGAACAGGCCGAGGAGCGCCTCGCGGCTGCGCGCCGCGAATGGCAGGCGCAGCAGCGCCGCCTGAACTCCTTCGGCACGCTCGCTTCGCGCGAGCAAGCCCGCACGGCCGTTCGAGTGGCGCGGCGCGAGCAGAAGGAAAACGACGAGTACGCCGCGCGCAGCCTGCGCCGTCGTGCCGAATCCCCGATTTGAAGGACAAGAGGAGCCCACCATGTCGATTTTGAGCTTCCTGACCGACTCCGCCGGCGCGGCCCTGCAGGCCGTGAAATCCAATCGCGCTGGCGCGTCGAACCCCGACGACGGTAGTGCGCTGCCCTTCTCCGCCGTGCTCTCCGAGCAGACGCGCCAGAGCGCCCCGCCTGCCGCGAGCAGCGCGAACGACACCGCCGCGCAGTCGGGTCAGACGACTGCGTCGGGCGGCAGCACGAGGTCGGCGGACAACGCCGCGAACAGCAACACATCGGCCGAACAAACCGCGCAGGCAGGACAGGCGGGACAGACCGGACAGACGGGCCAAGCCGGACAAGCCAACGCCGCGAACAAACCGTCGAAATCGACGACGGCCGAGAGCGACAAAGACAAGAACGCCGACGACGAAACGCAGGCCACCGCTGCACCCGGCGACCCGGCAGCCGCATTGGCCGTCGCGCTGGCCGCCATGAACAATGCGCCGCTGTCGCCCCAAACGCCGGCACCGGCGACGGCCGCAAGCACGGCTTCCGACGGCAAACCCGGCACCGGCGCGGCCATCGCTGCCGCCGTGAACGGGGCATTGCAGGCGAACGGGGCCGCACAACTGACCGGCCAAGCGCCGGCCGGTGGCGCCGCGACCGACGCCAAGAATGCCAACGCGGGCGCACCGGTCAACGGTACAG
Organism: Pandoraea sp.; assembly: GCF_041919235.1. Taxonomy (NCBI): domain Bacteria; kingdom Pseudomonadati; phylum Pseudomonadota; class Betaproteobacteria; order Burkholderiales; family Burkholderiaceae; genus Pandoraea; species Pandoraea sp. The sequence continues at coordinate 62,110 of NZ_JAYRUC010000011.1, read as the reverse complement.
CGACGCCGGCAGCATCGAACGGCAGCAAGACCGGCGGACTGTCGCTCGACGCGCTGGCCAAGAACGGCTCGGCAACGCAGACGACGGCCAACGCACAACCGGCAGGCCCCGATGCCAAGACGGCGACGGCCCCGGCAGGTACAGACGCCCAGACGCAGCGCGTGGCCGACGCCCTGGCGCAAGCGCAGGGCAGCCGCGACACCGCCGCACAGACCGCCACCGCCGCCACGCAAGCGGCCGCGCAGGCGGTGCAGACAGCCACGCCTGCCATCGACGCCCAACCGCAGTTGCAGGCCCAGGCCAATCTGCCGGCCGCGCTCGCCCTGAACGCACGCGTGGGGACCCAGGACTGGAACAACCAGCTCTCGCAGCAAGTGGTGTGGCTCTCGTCTGCCCATGCGCAGACCGCGCAGTTGAGCCTGAATCCGCCCGACCTCGGACCCCTGCACGTGGTGTTGAACGTGGCGAACGACTCCGCTCAGGCGATGTTCGTCTCGCAACACGCTGCCGTACGTGACGCCGTGCAGGCGGCCTTGCCGCAACTTCGCGAAAGCCTGGCCAACAACGGCATCGCGCTGGGCAATGCGACCGTGAGCAGTGACAGTTCGCAGCAGCAGGCTTTCGCACAGCAGGGCGCGAACGGCAACGGCGGCGGGAACGGCAGTGGCAACGGAAGGGGCACGCCGGGCTTCGGCCAGACCGATGACGCCGCCCTTGCCACGACCGTGAGCGTTCCGGTGCGCGCCCGCAACGGGCTTGTGGACACGTTTGCCTGATTTCGCCTGATCGCCCGGGTCGGCCCCGCCGGCGCGACCGGGCGCCGCACCGCCCTAAAGCCAGCGGGTTTTCCTGCCGTTAAGACAAAGACGCGAGTTAGACGCGATTGTCCCTTCTTTTCGGCCGATCACCCGTTGACGGGTTGGCCGACAATCATTACCCAATAGCAGGCGAACACATGGCAAATCCCGCACCGACGCAAGCCGCGGCTCCCGCCAAAGGGGGCATGCGCAAAGTGATTCTGTTGATCGTTGCGGTAGCGCTCATGGCCGCTGCCGGTGCGGCAACGGCCGTGTATCTGCTGACCGGGCGCGGCGAAACGGTGAAAGCCCCTCCGCCCCCGCCGCCGCCCGTGTTCGTCGGCATGGATCCGTTCACGGTGAATCTGTCGGGCGAGGACGGCGAGCGATATTTGCATATCGGCCTCTCGCTCAAGGTGGCAGACGCCGAGACGCAGGCCCGCATCACGCAGCACATGCCCGAAGTGCGCAGCCGCGTGTTGCTGCTGTTGTCGTCCAAGCAGCCGCAGGATCTGGCCACGATCGACGGCAAGCGCCGTCTGGCGAGCGAGATCCGCACGTTGGTCGCGCAGCCGTTCGCGGCCAACATGCCGCCGCAGGCCGTGGGCGAAGTGCTGTTCACCGCGTTTGTAATTCAGTGAGTGATTCATGGCGCATGAGGAGTTCCTGTCGCAGGAAGAGGTCGACGCCCTTCTGAAGGGTGTCACCGGCGAGCAGGATGACCGGTCCGAGTCGGAAGATCATTCCGGTATCAGACCCTACAACATCGCGACGCAAGAGCGGATCGTGCGCGGGCGCATGCCTACGCTCGAAATCATCAACGACCGCTTCTCGCGCCTCTTCCGCATTGCCCTGTTCAACTTCATGCGCCGCAGCGCCGAAATTTCGGTCAGCCCGGTGCGTGTGCAGAAGTACAGCGAGTTCATCCGCAACCTGCCGGTCCCGACCAACCTCAATCTGGTTCACATCAAGCCGTTGCGCGGCACGGCGCTGTTCGTGTTCGATCCGAACCTCGTGTTCCTCGTGGTGGACAACCTGTTCGGCGGCGACGGCCGGTTTCACACGCGCGTCGAGGGACGCGATTTCACGCAGACCGAGCAGCGCATCATCGCGCGCCTGCTCGATCTGGTGTTCGAGAATTACGGCGCGTCGTGGAAGCCGGTGTATCCGGTCGAGTTCGAGTACGTGCGCGCCGAAATGCACACCCAGTTCGCCAATGTCGCCACGCCCAACGAGGTGGTGGTCACGACCACGTTCGACATCGAGTTCGGCTCGGTCGGCGGCGAACTTCACATCTGCATGCCGTACTCGATGATCGAGCCGATGCGCGACCAGCTCTCGAGCCCGTTGCAAGGCGAGACGCTCGAGGTCGACAAGCGCTGGGTGCGTCTGCTCTCGCAACAGGTGCAGGCGGCGGACGTCGAAATCGTGACCAATCTCGCGCAGTTCGACATGACGCTCTCGCAGTTGCTCAATATGCGCGTGGGCGACGTGATTCCGCTCGACGTCCCCGAGGTGCTGGAGGCCAAGGTCGACGGCGTGCCCGTGATGCACTGCAACTACGGTGTGTTCAACGGTCAATACGCGCTGCGCGTGAACCAGATGATCAACCATTCGCACAGCGATTACACGAAGGACAACGAGTGATGAGCGATACCCCTCAAACGCCCGGTGACGACGCCCAGGCCATGGCGGACGAGTGGGCCAGTGCCATGGCGGAGCAGACGGCCACGGACGCGGCGGCGCAACCGGCCCCCGCCCCGGTGTTTCAACCGCTCGCGGCCACCGCCGGCAATCCGGCGACGGCCACGCACAACGACATCGACCTGATTCTCGACATCCCGGTCCAGATGACCGTGGAGCTGGGCCGCACGAAGATCGCCATCAAGAACCTGCTGCAACTGGCTCAGGGCTCCGTGGTGGAACTCGACGGCATGGCCGGCGAGCCGATGGACGTGCTGGTCAACGGTTGCCTCATCGCGCAAGGCGAAGTGGTGGTCGTGAACGACAAGTTCGGCATCCGCCTGACTGATATCATCACGCCATCCGAACGCATCCGAAAGCTCAACCGATGATTGCAACAAAAGTCCGCGGCAGCCCCGTGCGGCGTGCCGTGGCAGCCGCCGCGACGCCGACGGCCATCGCCACCCTCGGGGCGCGCTGCGCCGAGCGTGCCCCGAATGCCCCACGTGCCGCGCGCGCCTCGCAGGCTCTGGCCGGGCGGCCGTTCGCCGGTCTGGCCCGCGTTCGCGGCGCTGCTCTCGCCGCCGTAGCCCTCCTGGGCACCGCATCTGCCCACGCGCAAGGCACCGCCTCGCAGGCGGCAGCCGTGCCGAGTCTCGGCGGTGCGGGCATTGTGCAAACGGGCCTGGGCCTCGTGCTGGTGCTGGCGCTGCTGTTCGGCCTGGCGTGGCTTGCCAAGCGTTTCGGGCTGCAACGCCCGCTGGGCGGCGGCAATGTGCGCATCGTCGGCAGCGCCGCCGTGGGCCAGCGCGAACGCGTGGTCGTCGTGGAGGTCGCGGGAGACTGGATTGTGCTGGGGGTTGCACCCGGTCAGGTGCGCGGCCTGCATGTGATCGATGCGCAACGCGTCGCCGACATGCCAGCGGCCCCGACGCCCGCCCATCCGGGCGCGCAAGCCAACCGTGCCGCACAAGCGTTTGCGCAAAAATTGCGCGAATCGATGAAAAAGGATTCCTGATGGTGCTTGGCTTGCTGTGCGCCGGGACGAAGCCGCGTCTGGCGGGTCCGGCGCGTCTGACGCGTCTGTCGGGTACGGCGGGCGTGACGCTCGGTCTGGCACTTGGACTGGCGCTCGTGTGCATCGCCCTGCCGGGTACGGCCCTCGCACAGGCCACGCTGCCCGCGCTCACCACCACACCGGCTCCCGGCGGCGGACAAACGTATTCGCTGTCCGTGCAAACGATGCTGCTGCTCACATCGCTGGGCTTCCTGCCTGCGGTGCTGCTGATGATGACGGCCTTCACGCGCATCATTATCGTGCTCTCGTTGCTGCGCCATGCCATCGGCGTGACCACCTCGCCGCCGAACCAGATCCTGATCGGACTGGCCCTGTTCCTGACGTTCTTCGTCATGTCGCCGGTGTTCGACCAGGCCTACACCGACGCCTATCAGCCGTTCGCCGCCAACAAGATCAGTTTCGAGCAGGCCATCGACACCGGCGCCAAGCCGTTCCACGCCTTCATGCTCAAGCAGACGCGCGAAGCCGATCTCGCGCTCTTCGCCAAGCTCGCCAAGACACCGCCGATGAACGGGCCTGAAGACGTGCCGATGCGCATTCTCGTGCCGGCCTTCGCCACGAGCGAGCTCAAGACGGCGTTCCAGATCGGCTTCACGATCTTCATTCCGTTCCTGATCATCGATCTGGTGGTCGCGAGCGTGTTGATGTCGATGGGGATGATGATGGTCTCGCCCTCCACGGTGTCGCTGCCGTTCAAGCTGATGCTGTTCGTGGTGGTCGACGGCTGGCACCTGCTGCTGGGCTCGCTCGCCCAGAGCTTCACCATGTAGCCCAGGCGAACGAGATGACTCCGGAAACCGTCATGGCGCTGGCCCATCAGGCAATGCAGGTCACCCTGCTGCTCGCCGCGCCGCTGCTGCTCGTCGCGCTCGTCTCCGGTCTGCTCGTGAGCCTGTTTCAGGCGGCCACGCAGATCAACGAAATGACGCTGTCGTTCATCCCCAAGCTGCTCGCCGTGTTCGTCACCCTGGTGATCGCAGGGCCCTGGATGCTCAACCTGATGGTCGACTACATGCGCCAGTTGCTCACCGGCATTCCCGGCCTCGTCGGGTAAGCCGCGCCCGCATTGATCAGCTTCACTTACGAACAGCTCTCGGGCGTCATCGCGACGTTCCTGTTTCCGTTCGCGCGCCTGCTTGCGCTGTCCATGAGCGCGCCGCTGTTCGGCGACGCCACCGTGCCCGGCACGGTCAAGATCGGCCTGGCGGGCATTGTCGCCCTGGCGCTCGCGCCGGTGCTCGGCCCCCTGCCCGCCCCCGCCATCTCGCCGTTCTCATGGGAAGGCCTCTGGGTCCTCGCGCAACAGGTGATGATTGGTGCGGCGCTGGGGTGGTGCATGCAGATCGTGTTCTCGGCGATCAGCATGGCGGGGGACTTCGTCGGGTTGCAGATGGGGCTGTCCTTCGCCACGCTGCTCACGCCGAACAGCGACGGCAGCACCGCCGTGCTCGGCATGCTGCTCAACGTGGTGGCCATGCTCGTGTTCCTCGCCACCAACGGCCATTTGATGATGTTCGCCACGCTGGTGCAAAGCTTCACGGTGCTGCCGATCTCGGCCGCACCGCTCGCGAGCGCAGGCTGGCACTATCTCGCCATGCTCGGCGGCCAGCTCTTCATGCTGGCGCTCATGCTGTCTTTGCCGCTCGTGGCCGCGCTGCTCATCTGCAATCTGTCGCTGGGCATTCTGAACCGTGCCGCCCCGCAGCTCAACATCTTCGCGGTGGGCTTTCCACTCACACTGGGCGTGGGCCTCGTCGTGATCGAGCTGATGATGCCGCGCATCGCCCCGGTCATGGATCATTTCATCGCCATCGGCATCGACATGATGATCCGCACGACGGCCGCGTTCGTACCGTCTCCCTGAATGCCGCCCGCCAACGGTCCGTGCCACGCACCCCAGCGCCACCCCCAGCCCAATGGCAACGGGCCGCCCGGTGATGCTCGGCGGCCCGCTTGCGTTCGTCTTGTCGCACGCGGCATCCGCCGCGCCAGCGCTCCGCTCAGAGCAGGCTGAACAGCGAGAGCTTCTGCGTCTGCAGGAAGCTTTGCTGCGACGCTTGCAACGCCGCCTGCAATTGCGAGAACTTGGTCACCGACGAGTTCCAGTCGACGTCGAGCAGATCGCCCAGTTGCGATTGGTAATTCAGCGAGTTCGTGTCGCCGATGTTATTGAGCGAACTCAGCTCGTTCATGCGCGAGCCGGTCGTCGTGCGCACCGTGGTGACGTTATCGTAGGTGTTGCTGAACATCTGGCCGAAGGTCGTGAGCGCGTTGCTCAGGTTCGCCTGACCCGTACCGTTCGTGCTGGCGATGGGCGTCTTGAGCGTGTTGATCAGCGACTGCAGGTTGTCGAACATGTTCGTGCTGCCCGTGCTGGCCGGCTGCACGGTGTAGCTGTCGCCAGTGGCCGGCACCCCGGAGAACGTCACCGACTTGCCGCCGAAGGTGATGGGCTGGCCGGCGGTGTACGCGCCCGTCACGTCCGGCACGGTGGTATCCGTCTGATCCTTGACCGTGTAGTTGGTCGTGGGCGGCGTGGTGGTGGTGTCGATCGCGAAGCTGATCTGGTATTGATGGTCCGCGCCGGCGGCGGCCACGTTGGTGGTCGAGACGGGCGAGAACGTTGCGGTCCCCTGATTGGCGGCGCTGCCGCTGATGAGCGTGCCGGCCGTACCGGCCTGAACGGCCTCGAAGATGCTCGAGCCGATGTCGTTGATCGCGATCTGACGGTTCGGGCTCACTTGCACATAACGCACCCCCGAGTCGCCCCCATACGACGCGCCTGTGGCCGATGCCACGTAGGCGGCCGAGTTGCCCTTGTAGCCCGAGAACAGGTACTGGCCGTTGGCGTCGGTCGTGTTGGCCAGCGAGAGCAATTGCTGGAAGCTCGACTGAAGATCGGTCGCGATGGTCGTACGGTCGCTGTCGTTGAGCGACGAATTGCCCGCCGACACGATCTGCGACATCACATGCTGCAGCGAGTTGATAACGCTGCCGAAGGTCGAATCCTCGAGCTGCAACTGCGTGGTCGCAGACTGACGGTTCGCCGCGTACTGCGTGTTCATGGCGTTGTCCTGCGACACGGCCACCGCCTGGGCGGCCGCGATCGGGTCGTCGCTCGGCGTGGTCACGCGCGTGCCCGACGAGAGTTGTGCCTGAACGTTGAGAAGATCGGAGGTGTTCTGGCTCATCGAGCGCATCCCCTGATCGTAAATCATGTTGGTGCTGATACGCATGACGTTGCCCCTGCGCTTAGTTGACCATCTGGAGGATGGTGTCGAACAGCGTCGACGCGGTCTGAATCACCTTCGAATTGGCCTGATAGAGCTGCTGGAACTTGATCAGGTTGGCCGCCTCTTCGTCGAGGTTCACGCCGGAATTCGACTGCTGCGCGGTTTGCGCCTGTTGCAGCAGGGTTTGCTGCGCAGCGCTGGTCGACTTGTAGGTATTCGTGGTCGAACCGACATACGACACCAGATTCGCGTAAGCCGACGCATAGCTTTGCGACCCGCCCACCTTGGTCTTGTCGTTCTGCAAGGCCGAGAGTGCCAGGCCGTTGCGGTTGTCGGTCACGGCGCCGGACGTGTTCGGCGCGATGGTGAACGTGTCGCCATTGGCTGGCGTACCGCTCACGTTGACCGTCATGCCGTTCGTGGTGATCTTGGCGCCGTTGGTGGCGCTGTAAGGCACGGTGGCGCCGGCGGCGTACGCGGTCGCCACGCCATTGACCGTGACCGTCATCGCCGACGGAGCCACGAACGTGAGCGCGCCGGTCGTGGCGTCTTTGCTGAACGTGAAATTGACCGGCGCGCTCAGCACGTTCGACAGGTAGCTGGCGTCCACACTGCCCTGATCGACCTTGAGCGAGCCGCTGTTGCTGCTGGCGCTCGAGGCGATGATTGGTGCGGCCAGCGCGATCTTGCCCGGGTCGGTGATGGCCACGCCGATGTTCTGGGCGGCGTTGCGTGTCGGCTGGATCGTAAAGCTGTCGCCGGCCACCATGCCGCTGGTGGTGACCGAGAAGCCGTCGGGGAACGCCACGCCACCGCCGTCCTGGAAGTTCAGCGCGGTGCCCGGCACGGCGGGCGCACCGGCGGTCCACTTGGCGCCGTCGGTCTGGCGCGTGAGCGTGTAGTTGGTGCCGTCGAAGCTCACCGTGTAGTCGCTTGCGGTCGCCTTCGAAGCGTCGGTGATGCTTGCATTGAGCGTGGCGCCGTTCGAATTCGTCGTGTTCGCGATGATCGTCGGGTTGGGCACCGTGAAGAAGTTGCCGCCCATCTGACCGTACAGATCCAGACCCAACTGGTTCTGCGCGTTGAACGTGCCGGCCAGCGACAGCGCGATCTGGCCGAGCGAGTTTTGCGCCTGCGTGAGCGCCCCGCTGCGAAACGACAACAGACCCGCGAGCGAGCCGCCGGTGAGCGACGATTCCGGAATCGGCACCTTCGCACCGCTGGGGGTGACATAGGCGACGGTCATCTGCGACGGATCGCTCGCCGAGGCCACGGTCGTGAGCTGATAGGCCGAATTGCCCGTCACGAGCGACTGGCCGTTGCCGACGAACACGTTATACGAGCCGTTGCTGTCCTTGACGACATTCGTCTGCACGATGGCATTCAGGCTCGCGATGGCCTGATCGCGCTGGTCGAGCAGGTCGTTCGGCGTGGCCCCGGTGCTGTTGCCCTGCGCCTGCACAATCGCGTCGTTGAGGGTGGCGATCTGCTTGGCGTACGTGTTGATCTGCTCGGTCGACTGGGCGATGTTGCCGTTCACGCTGGTGCGCAGCGAAGACAGCGTGCCTGCGAGCGACTGGAACATGCTCGTGAGCGTCTGCGCGGAAGAAATCACCGTGGCGCGCGTGGCCGAGTTGTTCGGCGAGGTCACGATCGTCTGCAGATTCGTGAAGAACGTGGACATCGTCGCCGACAGGCCGGTCGTGGAGCTGCCCAGCGCGTTGTTGATCTGCGAGATCTGCTGGTAATAGGTGTTGAGCTGGCTGTACTGGGTCTGCGCCTGGTTGACCTGATTCGACAGGAACTGGTCGTACACGCGCGACACGTCGTTCACCAACACACCCTGGCCGATGTAGCCCACACCGGCGAACTGGCTGTCCGCCTCGGTGTAGTTGACGATCTGACGGTTGTAACCGGCCGTCCCCGAATTGGAGATGTTGTTGCCGGTGGTGTTCAGGGCGAACTGGGAGGCGTTCAGCCCGCTCATGCCAATATTGATTAGGCTCATGATCTCGCGGCTTGAATAGGGGTACGTGCGGCGGCGACGGGCCCGCTTGCGCACCGTTACCGATGTGTTTACGGCAGCCCGGCGGCAATATTGAGGCCGCCGCGCCGAGGATTTCGTATCGCCTTCCGTCCTTCGCGCCGGAGGCCGCCCGGCGAGCCGCCCCCCCCTGCCGGTCAGGCGAAGTGCTTCATGATCTTTATCAGCTTGCTGGCGTATTGCGGGTCGGTGGCATAACCTGCGCGCTGAAGATTGGTGGCGAAGCTCGCCGCGTCGTTGGCGCTCGCCACGACCGAGGCGTAGCGCGGGTTGTTCGAGATCAGGTTGGCGTAGTCGGCAAACGCCTCGTCATACGATCGATACGCGCGAAACTTGGCCATCACCTTGCGCGGCTGCCCGTTCACGTACTCGGTCGTGGCGACCTCGACCGTCGGTCCGTTCCAGTGCTTGCCCGCCTTGATGCCGAAGACATTGAAGCTCGTGCTGCCGTCGCTGCGGCGGATTTCGCGCTTGCCCCAGCCCGATTCGAGCGCCGCCTGACTGAGCATGAAGCGCGCGGGAATGCCGCTGCTGGCGCTGGCATTCTGTGCCGCCGTGGCCATGCGCTCGACGAACTCTCCCGCCACGGCCGGCGCGCCGTCGGCAACGCCAATCGCGTCTGCGGCGTTGTAAGCGCGGCCCTGCAGCGACTGCTGGCGCCCCATCGCCGCCGCAGGCAGCGTGGTGCCGGTGCGGGCAAGCTGCTTGAGCATCATGTCGGCCAGACCGATGCCCTTGTGCGAGGCAAGCTGCTGCGCGAGCTGGTCGTCGAGCATGCCGTTGAACATCTTTTCCTGATCGCTGCCGAGCAGGCCGCCGGACATCGTCGCGTCGCGCATGCTCTTGACCATCATCTGCGTGAACACCGCCTCGAACTGCTTGGCCGCCTGCTGCGTGGCTTGCGGTGTCTGTTGGTGCGCCGCCGCACGCAACGCGCTCAGGCCCTGCATGTCGTACGTCGCGCGTTGCGTGAGGTCGGGCAAGGGCATGCCCGCGCCGGTGAGTCGTGAGCCGTCGGCCATATCAGATGATCTCCAGATCGGCGCGTAGCGCGCCCGCAGCCTTCATGGCTTGCAGAATCGACATCAGGTCGGCCGGGCTCGCACCGAGCGAGTTCAGTGCCTTGACGACATCGGCGAGGTTCGCGCCTGCTTTGATCATCCTCAGCGCGTTGTTTTCCTGTTGGACGGAGATTTGCGAGTTCGGCGCCACCACCGTCTGACCGCCCGAGAACGGCGCGGGCTGGCTCACGTTGTTCTGCGTGTCGATGACCACGGACAGGTTGCCGTGCGCCACCGCGCACTGCTGGATCGTCACGTTCTGGTTCATCACGACCGAACCGGTGCGTGCGTTGATGATGACGCGAGCGGCCGAGTTGTCCGGGTGCACGTCGACACTCTCGAGCTGTGCCAGAAACTGCACACGGCCCGACGGATCGGTCGGGGTGTGCAGCAGGATCACGCGGCCGTCCAGTGCTTGTGCGGTGCCGAAGCCGAAGCGGCGATTCACGGCGTCGACGACTCGCTGGGCGGTGGAGAAATCCGTGACGTTCAACTCCATCTGCAACGTGCCCGGCTGCCCGCCCATGGCGCTCGGTACGGCGCGCTCGACAATCGCACCGCTCGGAATACGGCCCGAGGCCAGTTGATTGACGGTCACGCTCGATCCGTTGGCCGACGCGCCGGCGCCGCCCACGAGCAGGTTGCCCTGCGCCAGCGCGTAGACCTGACCGTCCGGCCCCTTGAGCGGGGTCATGAGCAGCGTGCCGCCACGCAGGCTCTTGGCGTTGCCCATGGAGGAGACCACCACGTCGATTGCCTGACCGGGTCGCGTGAACGCCGGCAGCGTGGCGGTGACCATCACGGCGGCCACGTTCTTCAACTGCATGTTGGTCCCGGGCGCGACGGTAATACCCAACTGCGAGAGCATGTTCGTCATGCTCTGCACGGTAAACGGGGTCTGGGTGGTCTGATCGCCCGAGTTGTCCAGACCGGCGACCAAGCCGTAGCCGATCAACTGGTTATCGCGCACGCCCTGAATCGAAGCCAGATCCTTGAGGCGTTCGGCGCGAGCCGCGCCCGGCATCAGCAGCAGGGCGGTAGCCGCGCCTGCCACGGCAAACATGGCGGCAAAGCGGCGAAGGCCTTGGCGGAGACGGCGCAAGGACGGCGCACGGGGCGACGGGAACGGCATGATCGACATCAGAATGGCGAAATATTAAGGAAGAAGCGCTGCAGCCAGCCCATGGTTTCGGCTTCATTGATGTAGCCCTTGCCACGGTATTCGATGCGCGCATCGGCCACCTGCGTCGAAGGCACGGTATTCGCGCCCGAGATCGTCTGCGGGCTGACCACGCCCGAGAACTTGATGTATTCCGTACCCTGATTGATCGCGATCTGCTTCTCGCCGGCCACCGCAAGGTTGCCGTTGGAGAGCACCTCCATCACGGTCACCGTGATCTGTCCGGAGAACACGTTATTGGCATTGGCCGCGCCCTTGGCGTCGAACTTGTTGGCGCCGCTCGCGTCCAGACCCTGATTGTTGAGCACACCGCCCATCACGCCCGGCACCTGAGTGAGCGTCAACGAGCCGCTGCCCGCGCGGGTGGTGTTGGCCGCCGAGTTCTTGCTCGCCGCCGTGTTCTCGTTGATGACGATCGTGAGGATGTCGCCCACGTTACGCGGACGACGGTCTTCGAACAGCGGGCGGTTCGAGTAGAGCGGACGGTAGATCGAGCCCTCGGGATCGGCCGCCACCGGCGGGGGCGGCGGACGCGTGGTCGTCGGCCCATTGACGACCGGCTCCTGCGGCACGTAGGCGCACCCCGCCAGACCGCTCAACGCGGCGGCGGCGCCCAGCGCCAGCAACCGCGCGAGGCCTGCGCTGCGATGCGTAACGGTCGTTCGAGCTGACATATCGACGTTCATTCTGTGGAGCTTTGCGCGGCGCACCGCTGCTTACATCTGCGTCAGACGTTGCAGCATCTGGTCGGATGCCGTGACCGCCTTCGAGTTGATTTCATAGGCACGCTGCGCCTGAATCATGTTCACCAGCTCTTCCACCACGTTCACGTTCGACGTCTCGACGTAGTTCTGGTTGAGTACGCCCGCACCATTGGTCCCCGGCTGCGCGACGTTGGGCGCGCCGGAGGCGGCGGTCTCCGCGTACAGGTTCTCGCCCAGGCTTTGCAGGCCCGCGTTGTTGATGAACGTGGCGAGCTGGAACGTTCCGATCTGCACGTTCGCCGTGTTACCGGGTTGCGTGACCGAGACCGTGCCGTCGCGCGCGATGGTCAGCGACAGGGCGTTCGCCGGAATCGTGATGGCCGGCTGCACCGGATAGCCCGACGCCGTCACGAGCTGGCCATTGTTATCGACCTGAAACGAGCCGTCGCGCGTGTAGGCCGTGGTGCCGTCGGGCATGAGGACCTGGAAGAAGCCGTCGCCATTGATGGCCACGTCCTTGGCATTGCTGGTTTGCGTGAGGTTGCCCTGCGTGAAGATGCGCTCGGTCGCGGCCGGACGCACACCGGTACCCAGTTGCAGGCCCGAGGGCAGCAACGTCTGCTGCGACGACTGGGCGCCCGGCTGGCGCAGCGTCTGGTACAGCAGATCCTCGAACACCGCGCGGCCCTTCTTGAAGCCGTTCGTGCTGGTGTTGGCGAGGTTGTTCGAAATCACGTCCATGTTCGTCTGCTGGGCGTTCATGCCCGTAGCAGCGATGTAGAGCGAACGGATCATTTGGTGTTTCTCCCCGTGTGCGGTCGCGGCGCGCAGTCCCCTCGGACGCCTCGCGCCATACGCCCGTTAGCTGAAGTTCAGCAACTGGTTGGCGGATTGTTCGTTGGTATCGGCCGTCTGCAGCATCTTCATCTGCATCTCGAAGGCCCGCGACTGCGAGATCATGCTCACCAGGCTATTGACCGGATTGACGTTGCTGTTCTCGATCGCACCCGCGACGACGACCACGTTCGGGTCGACCTGCGCCGGCGCGTTGTTCGCCGTGCGGAACAGACCGTCGTCGCCCCGCACCAGATTGCCTTCCGGCGGATTGACCAGCTTCAGTTGGCCCATCACGGCAATCGAGTTGGGCGGATCGCCCTGGCCTAAGGCCGAGATCGTGCCGTCGGTGCCGATGGTCACCGCAGCGCCCGGCGGCACAGCGGCCGGACCGGCGTCGGTCATCACCGGCAACCCATGCAGCGTGAGCTGACCGTCTGCCGTCATCTCGAGGTTGCCGCCGCGCGTGTATGCTTCGCGACCCTGCGCGTCGCGCACGGCGAGCCAGCCCTGCCCTTGAATGGCCACATCGAGCGGGCGGCCGGTCTGCTGCATCGCGCCGGGCGTGAAATCGCTGCCCGGCGTGGACGTCGCGACGAACGTACGCGTGCCCGTTGCGCCGTCTTCGGCGCGCACCGGCACCTGGCGGAAGGCCGCGAGCTGGGCGCGAAAGCCGGGTGTCGAGACGTTCGCCAGGTTGTTGGCGGTGGTCGCCTGCTGCTCCATCGCCTGCTTCGCGCCGGTCATGGCGATATAGATCAGGCGATCCATCGACGGCCTCCGTGCAAGTTACGCATGTGGGCGGCTCCGACTTACAGGTTGACCATCGTCTGCATCAATTGGTCTTCCGTCTTGATCGTCTGCGCATTGGCCTGGTAGTTGCGCTGCGCGGTGATCATATGGACCAGTTCTGCCGTCAGGTCGACGTTCGAGGCTTCCACTGCGCCCGCCTGCAGCTTGCCCAGGTTCGTACCGCCCGGCACACCCACGATCGGAATGCCCGACGCGGCCGACTCCGACCACAGGTTGTTGCCCTGCGGAATCAGGCCCTGCACGTTGTTGAAGTTCGCCAGTGCCACCTGCCCCAGCGCCATCGACTCCGTGTTCGAGTACGTGCCGACGATGGTGCCGTCGGCGCTGAACGTGAACCCGGTCAAACGTCCCGACGAGTAGCCGTTCTGCGTAAGCGTGTTCGGCGTGTAGGTGTTGCCGTATTGGGTGGTGCCCGAGAGGTCGAGCGTCATGCTGGCGTTCGATGCGCCGTTGCCGTAGGTGATCGCGGGCAGCGTGATCGGACCGGTCACGGCAGTGCCGGTCGAGTCGGTCTGCGCCACGAGGCTGCCGGCCGAGTTGAACGTCATGGTGCCGATCGGGCCGGTGCCGACCTGCGTCGTGCCGTCGACCGAGGCGTACACCGTCCATGTCGCGTTGTTCGTCACGGCGTTGACGCTCGACTTCACGAAGTACAGGTTCACGTCGTGCGAATTGCCCAGCGAGTCGTAGACCTTGAGCGACGTGGCGTTCGTGTACGAGTTCGGGTCGGTGATCGAGAACGGGGTCGTGTTCACCGCGCTGCGCGAGTCGAGGTTGAACTGGCCGGTGATCTTGGTGGTGGCCGTCGGCGCGAGATCGCCCGTCGGGATCTGCAGATCGACCGGCGAGACGCTGTTGATGATGCCGTTCGGGCCGGCCAGATAGCCGGTCAGACGATCGCCGTTGGCGTCGACGATGTAGCCATTCTTGTCGAGCGAAAACTGGCCGTTGCGCGTGTAGGCGATGGTGCCGTTATTCGACACGCGAAAAAAGCCGTTGCCCGAGACGGCCAGATCGAGCTGACGGTTCGTGACAGTGATGTCGCCCTGCGTGAACTGCTGGGCGATGGACGCCACACGCGTGCCGATACCTACCGTATTGTTGCCCGCGCCGTACAGCGAATTGGCGTAGATGTCGGCGAATTCCGCCTGACCCTGCTTGAAGCCGACGGTAGCCGCATTGGCAACGTTGTTGCCGATGACGTCCAGGTCTTTGGAGGCGGCGTTCAGGCCGCTCAGTCCGGTCGAAAAGGCCATGTTGATACTCCTGAAATTCTGTGCTCGACGATGTCTGTCGCGATAAAACGGCTAAGGGCTTGCGCGGTAAGGGGTTTGTTACAGGATCTCGCGTACGTCGGAGAGCTTGATGTTCGAGCCCGTGCCCACGTTGAGCAGCGGCGAGCCGGTCGTACTGGCCACCACGCTTTGCACCTGCGCGTAAGTCAGCAGGGTCGGCGTCACGGCCTGCCCGTTGGCCGAAGCGGTCACGGCGACCGTGTACTTGCCATCGGCCACGGCGGTGCCCGCATCGTCCTTGGCGTCCCACGTGAGGGCCTGCACACCGGCATCGAGCGCGCCCGCGTTGACCGTGCGCACCACCTTGCCTGTGCTGTCCTTGATCTGAATCGTTACCGTGTCGGCGTCGCTCGGCAGTTCGAAGCCGAACGGCGTGGCGGTCTTCGTGACCGTGCCGTCCGTGGCCGTGCTGCTGCCCACACCGACGTTGCTGCCCGGCACCAGCACGCCCTTGCCCACCAGCGCGGCCGCTTGCAGGCTCTGCGTCGAGTTGAGCTGCGAGGTCACCGACGAGAGCGTGGTGTTCAACTGGGTGATGCCCGAGACCGTGCTGATCTGCGCGAGCTGCGACGTCACCTGCGAGTTGTCCATCGGGTTGAGCGGATCCTGGTTGTTCATCTGCGCGACGAGCAACTTCAGGAAGCTGTTCTGCAAATCGTTCGCGCCGCCGGCCGACGAACTGGCGTTGCTGCTGGCGGTGCCGTTGATCGAGTCGAGGAACGACTGCGAGAAGTTCGAGGCGTTCGACGTATTGATACTGGCCATCTTCTGGTCTCCGCGCGGCCCCTTACTGGCCGACCGTGAGGGTTTTGAGCATCAGCGTCTTGGCGGTGTTGAGCGCCTCCACGTTGGCCTGATAGGAGCGGGAGGCGGAGATCATGTTGACCATCTCCTCCACCGGATTCACGTTGGGCATGGTGACGTAGCCCTGGGCGTTGGCTGCCGGGTTCTTCGGGTCGTACACGGTCTTGAGCGGCGACGGGTCTTCGATCACGCCCGCCACCTTCACGCCACCGACGTCGGTGCCTGCAACGGGGTTGACCTGAAACACGACCTGCTTGGCGCGGTACGGCTGCCCGTCCGGCCCGGTCACGGAATCGGCGTTGGCCAGATTGCTGGCCGTCACGTTCATGCGCTGCGATTGCGCAGTCATGGCCGAACCGGCGACATCGAAGATGCTCATCAGTGGCATGGCACTTACCCTTGACTGGTGATGGCTGCCAGCATCGTCTTGATCTGGCTGGACAGGACCGTGAGGCCCGTTTGGTAATGCACGGCGTTGTCCGCGAAGTTCACGCGCTCGGCATCGAGTTCGACGGTGTTGCCGTCGATACTTTGTTGGTAAGGCACGCGGTAGAGCAGCTCGGGGCCGCCCAACGGCGGCGCCATGCTCACGCCACGCCCTGCGATGTGACGCGACGACGTGCGCGCGAGCGAAACGCTCGACTCGGAAGCGAGCTGTTGTTGCGCGCCGCGCTCGACCGCCTGGCTCAACGCACTGTTGAAATCGATGTCGCGCGCCTTGTAACCCGGCGTGTCGGCATTGGCGATGTTCGAGGAGATCACCTCCTGGCGGTAGGCGCGCATGGCCAGCGCCTGCTGAGAAAATCGCAATGCCGCGTCCAGTTTGTCCATGATCTCGTCTCGCCCGATGCCTGCCTTGATGCTGGGTACTGCGCAAGAAGCCGTTCCGCCTCGGCACCGAGGTCCGCTCGGGCCGATCGACGGACCCACGGACCTAACGGCAGTGCACAGACGGCATATCCCTGCCCGGCCCGAAAAAATGACGGACCTTTTGGCATGCTGTGCATCGTATGCGTACCCCTCACGATTCAATCGGGGGAATAGGAAGGAGATTGACCGCCATTTCGGGCCATGCCCGGGGCAGGGACCTCTCTAGAATGGCTTCCTGACGGCGCTGGGCGGGGTTCGCCCCCCAGGCATAGGAACGCTGCCCGGCGCCGTCGGCTTCACCACGCGGCGTAGGTTGTGTGCCGGGCACCGCGCGAACGACTCGGGTGCCGGGTGCGAAGGAGAGTGAGCATGGCAGGCAAAATCGGCGGCGGTCTCGCCAATGCCCCTCGCGAGCGCAGCGCGCCGTGGCGTGGTCTTCGCGCGACTGGACGATTCGGTTGGCTC
Organism: Pandoraea sp.; assembly: GCF_041919235.1. Taxonomy (NCBI): domain Bacteria; kingdom Pseudomonadati; phylum Pseudomonadota; class Betaproteobacteria; order Burkholderiales; family Burkholderiaceae; genus Pandoraea; species Pandoraea sp. The sequence continues at coordinate 45,249 of NZ_JAYRUC010000011.1, read as the reverse complement.
GCCGTCGCACTCGGTCTGGCAAGCGTGGCAAGCCTGAGCGTGCCGGGCGTCGCACAGGGTGCCTCGCCGGGCGCCGGCATCGCCACCGATCCGGCCGCGCAAACGCTGGGCGACACGCTTGGCCCGGGTGCAGTGGTCATTCCCGGCAACCGCGCTGGGGCGCCCGGTATCGCATCGACCGTGCCGAGTCAGGTCCGCACGGTCACGACGGCAAATGCCAGTTCGAATGCCAGTCCGAATTTCAATCCGAATGCCGGCAACGTGGCCGCCGTCCAGGCGCCCGCGCCTCAGGTGGCCGCCCCCGCCATTCAATCGCCTTTCGAGAACACGCAAGTCATCCGTCAGACGGCCGAACGTTTCCTGCGAGAGCAGACGACGGGCCTGCCGGGACGCGTGGGCCTGACCGTTGGCGATGCCGTCTCAGATCGGATGCCGGCGTGTGCCGGCCTCGAACCGTTTCTGCCGCCCGGCGCGCGGTTGTGGGGTTCGACGACGGTTGGCGTGCGCTGCTCGGGCGAGCGCCCCTGGACGCTCTATCTCCAGGCGCGTGTGAGCATCACCGCAACCTATTTCGTCGCCGCCCGCCAGATCAATCCGGGCGAGGCCATCGGGCCGAACGATCTGTCGCCGCGTCAGGGCGATCTCACGTTGCTGCCGCGCACGGTGGCCACCGACGCCGGTCAAATCATCGGAACAGTGGCGGTGAACCGCATCACGTCTGGCCTGCCGATCCGATCCGACCTGCTGCGCAGTGCGATTGCCGTCCAGCAAGGGCAAACCGTGCGTGTCGTCTCGCGTGGTGCGGGCTTTGAGGTCAGCACGGAAGGACAGGTGCTCTCGCGCGCCAGTGCCGGCGATCCCGTGCAAGTGCGCACCCGCGCCGGTCTGCTCGTCAGCGGGACCGTCAAGACGGGCAAGAACGGGAGTGTCGAAGTGGAAGTTGCCCTGTAAGCAAACACTCACCATCGGTTAACATCCACTGAAATCGGCTGCGTGCAGGATCGGGTAACAGGATGTAACTTACCTAAAGTTATGCCCGATTACGCCGTTACACAGGCAGGTTTCAGGGAAAAGCATATGAAGATCAAACCACCCGCCAATCCGTTGACCGGCGTCGGTTCGGGCAAGGCGCCGACCGACCGGACGACGGCTGGCACTGTGAGCGCCGATGGCGCGAGCGCGTCCGTCGCCGGCACGGGCAACGATGCGAACGTGAGCACGAGCGCGCTGTCGTCGGAGATGCGCGCCTTGCAGTCTGCGCTGGCCCAGACGGGTTCCGCCGATATCGACGTTGCCAAGGTGGCGGCGATCAAGCAGGCGATCTCCGAAGGGAAGCTCGCCATGGATCCCACCAAGATTGCGGACGGTCTCATTGCGACCGCGCGCGATCTGCTCTCCACGCAATCGAAGTCATGACCACCGATGCCTTGCTGAAGACCCTCGCTGCCGAAACCACCGCCATTCGCGCGTTTTCGGCGCTGCTTGACGAGGAACAGCAGGCGTTGGTCAACGGCACGCTCGACGCGCTGCCGGAGCTGACCGAGCGCAAGACGCACGCCGTGACCGAACTCGCGGCACTTGGGCGCGAACGTGACGCCCGGCTGGAAGCGTTGGGCTACCGTCCGGACGAATCGGGCGCGACGGCGGCCGCCGCTGCCGACACCGGCATCGACGCCGCGTGGAAGGCGCTGCTGGATGCCGCGATCGAGGCCAAGCGTGCCAACGAGACCAACGGCGTACTGATTCGCACGCGCCTGACCTACACGCAGCAGGCGCTGAACGTGTTGTACGGCCCGCAGCAGAACGCCCCGCTCTACGGCCCCGACGGCCGCACCGCCCCGCGATCGAGCGGCGGCAGCATTACGGCTTGACTACGGCTTGACGCGGCTTAGTTCGCCGCAAGCTTGAGGCTCGCCAGTCGATTCAGACTGACTCCCAGTTCCGCCGCTTCGATGACCAACGCGCGATGTAGCGTTGGGGGAATCCGCACGCGAAATTCACCGCTGTAACGATGCTCGGCCAGCGGTTCCGGCACCGTTTCCCCGTTCGCCTGCATATCGGCGACCACGTCCGTCACCACCTTCCGAATACCGTCCAACACTCCTTCCGGCGTCACATCCAGCCAGGACAGCGATGGGAATTCGGCACAAAGCCCGACGTGCTCGCCATCTTCCGGCGACCAGGTCAGACGATAGGTGTAACGATCAATGTTCATGCTCTCGGCCCTCGAATTTTCAGATGGCATTCAAGACCCGGCGTACCTGCTAAGCCTTCGCCATGCCTCCCGAATTCTGCAAATTGATGCGAGGATTCCCATGTCATGGCGTTTTGAAGATGGTGTGGCTGCCTGACCGGCGCGGCGCGCCAAAGTAGGCTTCGCAGAGAAACACCAACTCGACAGATCGCACATTGGCAGGTTCGCGAGCAATCTTGGCGAGAAGTTTGGATAAGGACGGCATGCCAGAATGGTGCCAATAAGAGCACTATTCGTTCAAGGCCGATTTGTCCGAAAAGATGAAGCCTTGCCGTTCCCAGATGCAAAAAGCCCTCGGAGACGAACGTCCGAGGGCATGGCTCAACAGGCGTGACTTAACTCGCCGACGTCTATGCCTTCTCGCGTAGTAGCCAGACTTCTTGAGTCTCTTCCGAAAAGCGGCACGTTGTCGCATCGCCTCACACAACGAGAAGAGAGCGCTAGCTAAACGCCTTCGCGCTGTTCATTGCGGAATCTGTCATCGTCATCGATCCAAACATCTCGACTCATTGGGTCAAACTTCCCTGTCTTAGCAATGCATGCTATCCGGCAGGGAGTCTCAATGAACGTCGATCATGATTTTGTCGTCATTCCGAATGCCATCAAGCAACAAGCCCGAATGCGGGCTTATGAAATCGCATTCGACATACCGGCATTCCGCACCAACGAACACCTTCACCCGACCGAGGTGAACGTCGCCCGCTTGAAATTCAGATATCACCCGAGAAAGCAACTCGTTGAATTTTTCTCATTCCAGACGTATCTGGGCAAATACGCCAAGCTCGCAATGACACTTGAGCAAGCGTGCTGGTCGATCATTGACGACTTCTTCGAAGCTCTTGAGCCCATTCAATGTGAATTGATTGTTCAGAACGAACTGTCGGATTGTGCGACGGCCACTATCCGTGCATCGCGCGGGTGGACGGATGCCATTCATCTGCCGACGGTCACGTCGTCAGCCCTTGGAAAGAAAATCGCGATGCCGACCTGACATGATGACAACAACCATTGCGGATCTTATCGGTGTCGCAGGCGCGCTCCTCGTCGTCGCAGCCTACTTCCTGAATCTTCACGGATCGCTCCCGACCAGCGCTTACCGCTATTCCGCCTTGAATCTTTGCGGATCGGCGATGATCGTCTATTCGCTAATCTACAACCCTAACCCAGCGTCGCTGCTCATCGAGATCTTTTGGGCTTCGATCAGCCTATATGGCTTGCTCAAGTCATACAGATCACGGAGACGAGGATGAGCTCGAACGAAATCCGAGGTCGCGTTCTCTTGGGTATCACGGGGAGTGTTGGCGCGAAGGATTCAGTGAAGCTGATCGAGTTGCTTTGCGCGAAACACGAGGTTCAAGTCGTGGCGTCCACCTCGTCGCTAGCATTTTTCGATCTGGCGTCGGCGCAATGTCGCGCGAAAGTCCACACGGATGAGGACGATTGGTATACATGGCGCCAGCGCGGCGATCGAATCTTGCACATATCGCTGAGAAACTGGGCCGATCTGTTCGTCATCGCACCGATGACAGCCAATACCCTCGGCAAATTGGCCGGCGGAATATGCGACAACTTGCTCACGACGGTCTTTCGAGCGTGGCAATTGGGAGTCAAACCACTGATGGTCGCACCGTCGATGAACAAATTCATGTGGGAGCATCCCGCCACGGAAACGCATCTGGCTCGCCTTCAGTCTTGGAATGTCTGCGTTATCCCCCCAAGAGAAAAGTGGCTCGCAGGCGGGGACTTTGGCCCCGCCGCAATGGCTAAGCCAGAAGGCATTGCCGAGTCCGTCGGCCACATCCTCTCCGCCAATCGGACAGCGGCTCAGACACCTTAACTCGCCGACGTCCACGCCTTCTCACGCAACGTTGTGCGCAGGCGCGAGATCGCCTGGCTATGCAACTGGCAGACGCGCGATTCGCTCACTTCCAGCACTGCGCCAATCTCACGCAGGTTCAAGCCCTGGTCGTAATACAGGCTCATGAGCAACTTCTCGCGCTCAGGCAACTGATCGATCGCATCGATCACGCCACCGCGCAAACCCTCGTCGAGGAGCATCGTCAGCGGGTCGGCGCCCGGGTCCGCACAGATCCGGTCGATGAACGGCTCTTCGTCCGCCGAATCGAAATCTTCGTAATAAACGAGCTGGCAGCCGTGTATGTCCTGCAGCATCTGCTGATAGTCGGCCAGACTGATCGACATCTCGCCCGCAATCTCGCTCTCCGACGGCCCGCGCCCCAGCCGTTGCTCCAGACGCTGCACCGCCTTCTCGATCTGGCGCGCCGTCTTGCGAATGCCGCGCGACGCCCAATCCAGTTCGCGCAACTCGTCGAGCATCGCGCCACGAATGCGCTGACTCGCGTACGTTTCAAACTGAGCGCCCTGCGTCTCCTGATATCGGTTCGACGCGTCGAGCAACCCCAGCATGCCCGCCTGAATCAGATCTTCCAGCTCCACGCTCGCCGGCAACTTCGCCATCAATTGAAGCGCCAGGCGGCGCACCAACGGCGCGTATTGGGTCAGCGTGTCTTTCGTGTCGACCTTCCCGCGCGCGGTATACATGTTTCCCTCCGCTTCCTCTGGACGCGTGCCGTGCCGCGCTCAGGCCGTGTGCGCGCTCACCGCGCCCACGCCATGCGTGATCTCGCTGCCGCGATCGCCGCCGATGTCTCCGACCCCGACCCCGGCCCCTAGCGCCGCCCGCCCCGTTTCTCGCACTGCCAGCGGCCAATGCGTCACCTGCGCCGCCAATTGCCGATACGCCACCGCCGCCGGGGCCATCGGAAACGCATCGACCACCGTGCGCGCGAGTTGCCGCGCGCGCCCGACTTGCCGATCCAGCGGCACATGGCCCGCCAGCTCCAGCGACACCGCCAGATACCGGCTCGCCGTCGTCGCCAGATTGCGGCACACCACGCGCGCCTCCAAATCCTCTGCCCGATTCACCAGCACCCGGAACTGCGCCAGCGCATACTCGAAATGCGCTTGCTTGATCCACGAATACGCCCCCGTGATCGACGCCGGCTCACACCCCAACACCACCAGTACATCGTGCGCATGCGCCGCCAGCGGGCTGAGCACCGCTCCCGCGTGGGTGCAGTCGATGACCACGACGTCGGGCTCACCCATGCTCAGCAGCGGCAGCGCGCGAGACGCATCGATACGCTCGGGATGACGGTGCGCCACCGGCACCAGCACCACATTGCCGCGCGTACGCACACGAATCGCCTCGGGCGACACCCGCCCGGCAAGCACGTCGTGGAGGTCGCCGCGCAGCGGCACGCCCAGGGCCGGCGCCGCATGACCACTTTCGTCGGCCAGCACCACATCCTGCCCGTGATGGGCCAGGGCGCTGGCCAGGTTCAGCGCGGCACTCGTCTGACCCGCTTCAGGCGCACTCCCCACCACCGCAATAATGCGCGTGCTGTGGCGCGCCACCAGCCGGCGCAGTCCCTCCGCTTGATCGAGCACGAGTTTAACCAAAGCACGCCTCGCCTGAAGGTTGTGCGGGCGCGAACAGCCCGCTGTAGTTGGGATCGAGCCCGCGCACCACCGCCGGCAGGTCTTCCTCGGCCGGCACGAACGGCGACCCCGTCACCGGCGCCGAAAGCGCCGTGTCGACCAGGAACTGCCGATCGGCCACGTGCAGATTCTCCGGCACACGCTGTCCCGTGGAAACGTAATGCACGGGCAGGCGATGGCGAATCACCGTGTCGAGTACCGAGCCGAGATTGGTCGACTCGTCGAGCTTCGTCAGTATGCAACCCGCCAGATCGCCGCCGCCCTCCGCACTCGCGCTGCGATACGCGTGCACCACTTCGTTGAGCGTATCGCCATGGCTCGTGGCGTTGAGCAACAGCAGGCGCTGCACCTGCGTTTGTGCGCCGCACAGCATTGCCACCTGCTCCGGCACCGTGCGGTCGCGCTGGCTCATGCCCACCGTGTCGATCAGCACCATATGCTTGTTGCGCAGCTCGGTCAGCGCGAGCCGCAGATCCGTGGCATCCTTCACCGCGTGCACCGTCACGCCGAGAATCTTGCCGTAGATACGCAGTTGCTCATGCCCGCCAATACGGTAGCTGTCCGTCGTGAGCAACGCGAGCTTCTCAGCGCCGTGACGCATCACGCAACGCGCCGCGAGCTTGGCCGTCGTTGTGGTCTTGCCCACGCCGGTCGGCCCCATCAGGGCGTACACACCGCCACGGTCCATCAATTCGTCTTCATTGGGCATGACGGGCAGATTGCGCTTGAGCGCGCTTTTCACCCAGTCCAGCCCATTCTCTCTGTCGCTGCCCTCGGGCAGGTGCTCGAGCAACGCGCGGCCCAGTTGCGCCGAGAAGCCCGCGGCGAGCAACGTGCGCAGAATCTCGCCCTGCGCCGGAGAGCGGCGTCGCTTGTCGTTCCACACCAGCCCGGCGACTTGCTCTTCGAGCAACCCGCGCATGGACTGAAGTTCGCCCATCATGGTCTGCGCGAACGCGCTCGCGGCAGCGGCGTCATGGCCGCCCGCAACAGGTGCAACAGGCGCGGCAGACGCAGGCGCCGCCGGGCGCGCACGCGGGCGGTGCGTCGGCAGGTCGCCGCCGGCGAGCGCGTCAAGATCCTCTTCCGCCAGGGCGACGATTTCAACGCCATTGGCAACCGAACGGTTGGACAACACGACCGCATCGGGTCCGATTTCCTCGCGAATCTGGCGCAGTGCATCGCGGCACGTGCCCGCAAAGAATTTCCGAATCTTCACGCTTGACCTCCGATGAGTGCCGTCATTTTCACGTTCCGTGTGTCAGGCACTTCCGCATACGACAAAACCTTGAGCTGCGGCACGCTGCGGCGCAGGAAGCGCGAGAGCAGCGAACGCAGCGGATGTTGAACCAGCAAGACCGGCGGCAGACCCTGCCGCTCCTGTCGCGCCACGGCTGCCTGAGTTTCACGCAGCAACGTGTCGGCAAGACCCGGTTCGAGTCCCGTGCCCCCGCCGGCGGACAGCGCCTGCGTAAGAATGCGTTCGAGATTGGCGTCGAGTCCCACCACTTCGAGATCGCCGTTGCCGGGGAATACGCTCTGCGTGATCGCCCGTCCCAGCGAGAGTCGCACCAGCGCCGTGAGCTCGTGCGCGTCCTGCACGCGCGCACCGTGCTCGGCGAGGGTATCGATGATGGTACGCATGTCTCGAATCGGCACCTGCTCCTCGAGCAGGTTCTGCAACACTTTCTGCAGGGTGGTGAGCGCGACCGTCTTCGGCACCAGGTCTTCGATGAGCTTCGGCGCGTCCTTGCCGATGCGCTCGATGAGCTGCTGCACTTCCTGACGTCCGAGCAACTCATGGGCGTGGGCGTTGATCAGATGGTTCAGGTGCGTGGCGACGACAGTCCCGGCGTCGACCACCGTGTATCCGTACGCTTGCGCCTGATCGCGCTGACCGACGTCGATCCACGTGGCCGGCAGGCCGAAGGCCGGGTCGCGCGTGGGCGTGCCCTGCAGCGGCGCGCTGACCTGGCCCGGATCGATGGCGAGCAGTTGGCCGGGATACGCTTCGCCCTCGCCGATGATCACGCCCTTGAGCGTGATGCGATATTGGTTCGGGCGCAACTCGAGATTGTCGCGGATGTGCACCACCGGCGCGAGGAAGCCGATCTCCTGCGCGAACTTCTTGCGGATGCCCTTGATGCGCTTGAGCAACTCGCCGTCCTGATTGCGGTCGACGAGCGGAATCAGCCGGTAGCCGACTTCCAGCCCCAGCGGGTCGACGAGCGCCACATCGTCCCACGACGCTTCCGCCACTTCGGCCGGCGCGGTGGCCGCCACGGGTGTCGGGCGAGATGCCTGCTGCTTCTCGGCCTCGGCCCGGCGGAACTGGTAGCGTGCCAGCGCACCCAGGCCAACCGCCAGCAGCAGGAAGGCGAAGTGCGGCATGCCCGGGATCAGGCCCATCAGACCGAGGATCGCGGCCGTGATGCCCAGCACGCGCGGATTGCTGAAAAGCTGCGAGACGACCTGCTGCCCGATGTCTTCATCGGTCGCCACACGTGAGACGACGACACCGGCCGCGGTCGAGATCACCAGCGCCGGGATCTGCGCGACGAGACCGTCGCCGATCGTCAGCAGCGTGTAGTTCTTGGCGGCCATGCCGATGTCGAGGCCGTGCTGGGCCACGCCGACGATCAGCCCGCCGACGATGTTGATGACCATGATGAGCAGACCGGCAACGGCGTCGCCGCGCACGAACTTCGACGCGCCGTCCATCGAACCGTAGAAGTCGGCTTCCTGCGCGATCACCGAGCGACGCTTGCGCGCCTCCTCTTCGCCGATCAAGCCGGCGTTCAGGTCGGCGTCGATCGCCATCTGCTTGCCGGGCATCGCGTCGAGCGTGAAGCGCGCACCGACTTCGGCGATGCGCCCGGCGCCCTTCGTAATCACCATGAAGTTGATGACCACGAGGATGATGAACACCACGATACCGACGGCGTAGTTGCCGCCCACCAGGAAATGGCCGAACGCCTCGATCACCTTGCCCGCGGCGTCGGGGCCGGTATGGCCCTGGAGCAGCACCACGCGGGTGGACGCCACGTTCAGCGACAGGCGCAGCAGCGTGGAGAACAGCAGCACGCTCGGGAAGGCCGCGAAGTCGAGCGGCTTTTGCGTGTACATGCTCACGAGCAGCACCATCACCGACAGCGCGATGTTGAACGTAAAGAGCAAATCCAGGATGAACGGCGGCAACGGCAGGATCATCATTCCGAGAATCATGACGATCAATACCGGCGCGGCGAGCGACTTCAAATTCCCGCCGAGGAACAGTTGCGACGAGCGCAGAAGCTGGTTGGCGCGAGGGTTGAGATTCATTCGTTACACTCGTTTCGCCCCGGCGCGCCGCGGCGCGTCGAGTTCGGCCGGCACCAGGAGTTCCGACGGGGCGCGCGGCGCCACGCCCCCCTCGGCACGCCAGCGGCGAAGCTGGAAGACCCACGCCAGCACTTCGGCCACAGCCGTGTATAGCGTGGCCGGAATTTCCTGACCGATGTCCACGTGCGCGTGCAGTGCCCGCGCCAGCGGCGGCGCCTCGAGAATCGGAATGTTGTGCTCGACGCCCATCTCGCGAATGCGCAGCGCGACCAGATCCGCCCCCTTGGCGAGCACGCGCGGCGCAAGCATGTTGTCCTTGTATTCGAGCGCGACGGCGAAGTGCGTCGGGTTCGTCACGATCACGTCGGCTTTGGGGACGTCCTGCATCATGCGACGGCGCGCCGTCTGACGCTGCAACTGACGGATGTGCGCCTTCAGATGCGGATCGCCTTCGTTTTCCTTGTTTTCCTGACGCACTTCCTCTTTGGTCATGCGCAGCTTCTTGTAGTGTTGCCAAAGCTGGAACGGCACATCGATGGCGGCCACCAGCAGCAGCGACGCCACGATGAACGCGCAGCACACCGCGATCAACTCGCCGACATAAGGCAGTGCCGCGCGCGGCGACTGGGTCATGAGCCCCATGACGGCGTCGCGGTCGCGGGCAATCGCCCAGTAGGCGACGGCGCCCACGAGCACGGTCTTCGCTACCGCCTTGATCAGTTCGACCACCCCCTGCATGGAGAACATGCGCCCCAGCCCCTTGAGCGGGTTCAGGCGGCCGAAGTTGGGGGCAAGCGACTGGGTGGTGAAGAGCCAGCCGCCCAGTGCCATCGGGGCGGCAATCGCCGCGAGCACGAGCACGCCGAGCAGCGGGGCAATGGCGATCAGGGCGTCGGCGCCCGAGTGCGCGGCGTTCGAGAGCATGCGGTGCGTGTCGAGGGCGGTGGCCGGCTCGAACTGCATGCCGTGGCGCATCAATTGCGCGAAGCCTTGCGAGATGCGATCGGCCGACATCCACAGGCCGCCGACGCCGGCCGCCAGCAAGGCGAACGTGGACAACTCGCGCGAACGCGCAACCTGACCCTCCTCGCGCGCCTTTTCAAGGCGCCGGGGAGACGCAGGTTCCGACTTTTCGAGATCGCTTTCCTCAGCCATGCCCTATCCACCGCGGGTGGACGAACCCACCCCATCGCGACCGATTATGGCCGTAACCGTCAAGTCACAAAGGCGGGAATAGAGGCGGGATTGGGCGGTAATTCGCGCCCGCGCCCGAGAAGTGGCCGGCCCGGCACCGGAAACGCGCTCCGGCAACCGGTCCGCCGGCGGGCGCGGCGCGGCCTCAGAAGCCCAGGCTGGCGAGCAAGTCGTCGACCTGCCCTTGGTCGGCCACGATATCGGTGCGACCGTCTTTCTTGACTTGCGGCCCGTTGAGCAGCGAGTCTTCGGCCTCCTTGCGCTTCTCGGGCGGCATGTTGTCGAGCAGCGTCTGGAGCAGATGCTTCTCGATCTCCTGCACGACCTCCATGATCTTCTTGATGACCTGCCCGGTCAGGTCCTGGAAGTCCTGCGCCATCATGATTTCCAACAGATGATGGTTGGTCGCACGGGTGTCTTCGGGCACGCGGCGCAGATAGGTGCGTGTCTCTGCGACGAGCTTGCGCGCGTCGTCGAGTTCGAGCGGCTGGTCGAACCACTTGGCCCAGCGTTCGTCGAGCGCGTTGGCGTCCGCTTCGAGGCGGTCCTGAAGGGGCTTGGCCAGTTCGATAGCGGTGAGCGCACGCACGGCCGCCTGTTCGGTCAGCGTGGCCACGTAGTTCAGACGGTCACGGGCGTCGGGAATCGCTTCGGCCGCCTGCTCGAGTTGCTTGTCCAGACCGAGTTCGCGCAGGTTGTCGCGCAGCATGCGCGTCAACTGCCCGATGCGCATGAGCATGCGCTCGGCCGGATCGGCTTCGCCGGTCACGTAAGCGCCGTTGGGCTCACCCGGCCATTCAGTGCTCGCCTCTTGGGTCACGCTCAGGCCCCCGTTTTTTCCATTTTCTCGAAGATCTTGCCCAGCTTCTCGTCGAGGGTCGCGGCCGTGAACGGCTTGACGACATATCCGCTAGCGCCGGCCTGGGCAGCCGCGATGATGTTTTCCTTCTTCGCTTCGGCCGTCACCATCAACACCGGCAGCTTGGCGAGGTTCGGATCGGCACGGATCTGCTGGAGCATCGTCAGGCCATCCATGTTCGGCATGTTCCAGTCCGAGACCACGAATTCGAAGCTGCCGCCGCGCAGTTTGGCCAGCGCCGCCGCACCGTCCTCCGCCTCGTCGACATTCGAGAACCCCAGCTCTTTGAGCAGGTTTCGCACAATCCGGCGCATCGTCGGAAAATCGTCGACGACCAGGAATTTCAAGTTCTTGTCTACCATCATCACTCCAATTCGGCCGGCGCCCCACTGGGGGCCGGCGATATTCATGCGCAAACTTCGCCTTCACTCAATGCCCTGAGTGTGTGCGCAAATCGACGCGAAGCATACGGCGAAAAAACGCCAAAAAGCGCCCTATTAGGGTCTGGTCACCCTAAACGCGCTGCGTACGTTCGCCAAATTTCGCAACCTGATGCAGCACTTTGCGCGCCATCTCGTGCAGCGGCACCACTTCTTCCGCCCCCCCCATCGCAATGGCCTCGCGCGGCATGCCGAACACGATGCAGCTCGCTTCGTCCTGCGCGAACGTATGCGCCCCGGCCTGGCGCATCTCCACCAGACCGGCCGCACCGTCGCGGCCCATGCCGGTGAGAATCACGCCGATCGCATTGCGCCCGGCGTGAACGGCTGCGGAGCGAAACAATACATCGACCGACGGCCGATGTCGATTCACCGGCGGTGCCGGGTCGAGCAACGCCACGTAGTTGGCGCCGCTGCGCGAGAGCTGCAGGTGGGTGTCGCCACCCGGCGCGATGTACGCGTGGCCCGGCAATACCCGTTCGCCATGCTCCGCTTCCTTCACCGTAATGCGGCACAACCCGTTCAGGCGCTGCGCGAACGACTTGGTGAAGCCCGCCGGCATGTGCTGGGTAATCAGAATCGCCGGAGCATCCGGCGGCATCGGGACCAACACCTCCCGGATCGCCTCCGTTCCGCCCGTCGACGCGCCGATGATAATCAGCTTCTCCGTCGACACCAGCGGGTTGCGCAGCATCGGTGCAGCTTCCACCGGCACGGGCACCGCGCTCTTGGGCGGCGCGCTGCGCACCCGGGCACGGGCTGCGCCACGGATCTTGTCGGCAATCATCTCGCCATATTCGAGCATGCCGTCACGAATGCCCAGACGCGGCTTCGTCACGAAATCCACCGCACCCAATTCGAGCGCGCGCAACGTGACCTCGGAGCCGCGCTCGGTCAGCGACGACACCATGAGCACCGGCATCGGACGCAGGCGCATGAGCTTCTCGAGGAAGTCGAGCCCGTCCATGCGCGGCATTTCCACGTCGAGCGTGAGCACGTCCGGGTTGTGCTGCTTGATCAGATCGCGCGCCACGAGCGGGTCGGGTGCGGTCGCTACAACGGTCATGTCCGGCTGCGCATTGATGATCTCGGTCATCAGGCTGCGCACCAGTGCGGAATCGTCCACGCACAGGACTTTGATGGGTTCGCTCAAGCCCCCTCCATTTGTCGGTTGTCAGGCCCCGGCCGAGGCTTGGCATTTCTGGCCGGTGGCGCAAAGAGTTCTACGGAGCCCCGTACTTCGCGTGCGCGCAGACGCTGCGCGTACGCCTGTTCGCGCTGAACGATGGCCGGATCGCCCCGGTCGCCCAGCTTCTTGACCATCACCCGTCCGGTGCGCGGCAAAAAACACACCTTGCGCGGATGCGGTCCGAGCAGATCCTGCGCAGTCACGCGAATCTGCTCCATCTCGAGATAGCGCAACACGAAGTTCGCATTGCGGTCGCCGATGTTCAGTGTGGTCATGCCCGCCAGCACCGCGCCGCCGCCGAAGACCTTCGCTTCGAGTCGCTCGCGCCGTGCCCCGAGCTTGATGAGCTCGTTGATGAGCATTTCCATTGCATACGCACCGTAGCGCATGGACGCCGAGAGTATACGGTCGCGCTCGCTCTCGCCGTCATCCGGCAGCATGAAGTGATTCATGCCACCGATGCCGGTGACGCTGTCGCGCACGCACGCGGCCACGCACGAGCCGAGTACGGTCACGAGCATGACGTCGTCGGTGGTCACGTAATACTCCGACGGCAGCAACTTCACCGCCTGCGTATTGAACGCGTTATCGAAGTAGTGATTGGTCGCGAGGGCTTCGGCCAGCGGCTGCGTCATATCAGGCTCCTCGTGGACTCGTGCCGGCCAGTTCGTACACCGTCTGCCCGCGCAGTCGGAACGCCCGGCTCACATAGGTGAAGTTCTCGGAATGCCCGGCGAAGAGCAGCCCGTCGGGTTTGAGCAAGGGCACGAACCGCTCGAGAATGCGCGCCTGCGTGGCCTTGTCGAAATAGATCATCACGTTGCGGCAGAAGATCACGTCGAACGGTCCGCCAATCTGCCACGACGGCGCCAGCAGGTTGAGCGGCTCGAACGTCACCAGCTGCCGCAGTTCGGGACGGATCTTGATCTTGCCCGCGTTCGCGCCCGTGCCGCGCAGGAAATGACGGCGCAATTGCTCCGGCGAGAGCTTGCCGGTCTGCTCGCCGTTGTAGACGGCGGTCGACGCCCGTTCAAGCACCTGCGTGTCGAGATCGGTGGCCAGCACACTCGCATTGGGTCGTGCACCGAGCGTGTCGACGAGCGTCATCGCAATCGAGTAAGGCTCTTCGCCCGTCGACGCCGCACAGCACCAGATCGAGATCGGCTTGGCACGATGACGGACAAAGTCGGCGAGCAACGGGAAATGGTGCGCTTCGCGGAAGAACGACGTCAGGTTGGTCGTCAACGCGTTGGTGAACGACTCCCACTCGGGGCTGCCGGTGTCGGCCTCGAGCAGGTCGAGGTAGTCGGTAAAACTCGTCATGCCGAGCGCGCGCAAGCGCCGCGCGATGCGGCTGTACACCATCTCGCGCTTGTGCTCGGCCAGGGCAATCCCGGCGCGCTGATAAATCAGATTGCGGATGCGGCCGAAGTCGGTCAACGAGAAGGTGAAGTCGCGCTCGCCCGAGAGCGCCGCGCCGCTCGCGCGCGCGAATTCCGCACTGCGCGAGCCGACGTCGCCGTCGCTGCCTGCGGCAGTCCGGCGGGTCGGAGGCGAGGGGTTGCGCGAATCACTCATGTTGTCTCACTTTGCCAAGGCAGCGGTCGGTCGCTCACGCTATGCCGCGCGCGCGAGTGCTTGCAGCGTTGGCGCGCGACGTGTCGCGCCCATCGCATGCACGCCCGCGCCCTCGCCACGGGTCTGGAACACCGACACCGCCGAGCGCAGGTCATGCGCTTGCGATTCCAGCGCCCCGGCCGCCGCTGCCGCCTCTTCGACCAGTGCCGCGTTCTGCTGCGTGACCTCGTCCATCTGCGCCACGGCCCGGTTGACCTGCTCGATACCGCTCGACTGCTCGGCAGAGGCTGCCGAGATCTCGCCCATGATGTCCGTCACGCGCTTGACCGCCTGCACGATCTCGCCCATCGTCTGGCGTTGCTGCGCCACGAGTGCCGTGCCGTCCTGAACGCGGCGGGCCGAGTCTTCGATCAACGCCTTGATTTCCTTCGCCGCCGCCGCACTGCGCTGCGCCAGCGTGCGCACTTCGCCCGCCACCACCGCAAAGCCACGGCCCTGCTCGCCCGCACGGGCGGCTTCCACCGCAGCGTTCAATGCAAGGATGTTCGTCTGGAACGCAATCCCGTCGATCACGCCGATGATGTCGACGATCTTGCTCGAACTCGTCGAGATGCCGTCCATCGTCGCGCCCACCTGCCCCGAGACCTGCCCCCCTCGCGTGGCGATCTCCGACGCGGTCACGGCAAGCTGGCTCGCCTGACGCGCGTTGTCGGCGTTCTGCTTGACCGTGGCCGTGAGCTGCTCCATCGACGATGCCGTCTCTTCGAGCGACGCCGCCTGCTGTTCGGTGCGTGCCGACAAGTCGGTGTTGCCCGCCGCGATCTCGTGCGCAGCGGTCGTGATCGACTCCGTCCCGTCACGAATTTGCCCGATGGTCTCGGCCAGCGTGTGCTGCATGGCCTGCATCGCGTAGAGCAGGCTGCTGCTATCGCCCGGCGCCACGTTCACATGACTTTGCAGATCGCCGCTCGCAATGCGATGCGCGATGTCGGCCGCGTACTCCGGGTCGCCGCCGAGGCTGCGCTGCACGTTGCGAATGATCGCGATCATGGCGGCGGTCACGATGGCGCCGATGACGAGCAGTGCAATGCCGTAGCGAATCAAGGTGCTGTAGAACGCCTCGTCGATATCCTGCACATACACGCCGCTCATCACGCCCCAGTCCCAGGGGGCGAAGTACTTCACGAACGAAAGCTTCGCCAGGCGCTTGTCGCTGCCCGCGACCCGGCCGTAGTAATCGACGAAGCCCGAACCCTTTTCCTTGGCGACGCGGGCCATTTCGACGAAGAGCAGCTTGCCGTTCGAGTCCTTGTAGTTCGAGACGTCCTTGTTCACCAGGTCGGCCAGCGTCGGGTGCATGAGCACGACCGGCTTCGTGTTGAAGATGACCAGATAACCGCTGTCGCCATAACGCATGGTCTTCAGGCGGGCCATGGCCTGCTGCTTCGCCTCGTCGACACTGATCTTGCCCGCGGCCGCCTGCGCCGCGTAGTCGCGCACGATGCCGTCGGCACTCGTGACGATGTTCTCCACCGCCGCACGCCGTTCCGACTCCATCGTGCTGCGTTCATGCCAGGCCGCCCAGCCGCCAAAAATCAAAAGACCGAGCCACATCAGCGCAAGCGCGGACCAGAGTTTTGCCTTGAGACTCATTCGCATCATGATGTGACCCTCCACTACCGGCGCATCGCGGCGCAATGCGCACGATGGCTTTCGTCTTGCCGATTGTTGCCACTTGCCGACACGCGCCCCGTCGATTCCGGCTCGTTCCGCTCCGGGAAGTGACGCGTGCACCGTTCCAATAAAGTGTTACCTGGTGACCCGAGTGAGCGCGCGAAGCCTGCTCAGAAGGTCTCCCAATCGCCGCTGGCGTCGTCCGTGCCGGTGCGGGTGCTCGCCGCCGGGGCGGCAGCGGCCGGGGCCGGCTTGCGCGGCGCTGCGGGCGCGGCCTTCGGGGCCGGTGCCGAAGCGAGCGTCGTGGGCGCGGCCGCCTTCTTCGCGACCGGGCGTGCCACCGGTGCCGGCGCCGCGTGGCTTGCTGCGGTCTGGCTCGCGTCCAGACGGAACACCGAGACCACCGACTTCAGGCGATTGGCCTGCTCCTCGAGCGAGCCCGCTGCGGCCGCCGCTTCTTCGACGAGCGCGGCGTTCTGCTGCGTGACCTCGTCCATCTGCGTCACCGCCCGGTTGACCTGTTCGATCCCCCCCGACTGCTCGCTGGACGCCGCCGAGATCTCGCCCATGATGTCCGTCACGCGCTTGACCGCCTGCACGATCTCTTCCATGGTCTGACCGGCCTGCTCGACGAGGGCGGAGCCGTCATGCACCTTGTGGGCGGAATCTTCGATCAGTTCCTTGATTTCCTTCGCCGCCGCCGCACTGCGCTGCGCCAGCGTGCGCACTTCGCCCGCCACCACCGCAAAGCCACGGCCCTGCTCGCCCGCACGGGCGGCTTCCACTGCAGCGTTCAGCGCGAGGATGTTCGTCTGGAACGCAATCCCGTCGATCACGCTGATGATGTCGACGATCTTGCTCGAGCTCGTCGAGATGCCTTGCATCGTGCCCACCACGCGCCCCACGACATCGCCGCCGCGCGCCGCGATGTCCGAAGCGGTGACGGCCAGTTGGCTCGCCTGACGCGCGTTGTCGGCGTTCTGCTTGACCGTGGCCGTGAGCTGCTCCATCGACGATGCCGTCTCTTCGAGCGATGCCGCCTGCTGCTCGGTGCGCGCCGACAGATCGGTGTTGCCTGCGGCAATCTGCTGCGCCGCCGACGTGATCGACTCCGTGCCCGAGCGAACTTCCGTCACGGTGCGCACGAGACTGTCCTGCATATGCTTCACGCCCTTGAACAGCCGCCCGGTCTCGGTGTCGTTCCAGACCTCGATGCGCTGCGTGAGGTCGCCGCCGGCGATCCGTTCGAAGTGCTTGATGGCGTCGTCGATAGGGCCGACGACCGCGCGCGTGAGCGTGATCTGCGTGACGACGCCGACGATCAGGCCGACCGCCAGGCCGATCGCCACCATCCACATCACCATCGTGTAGCGGGCCTGGGCTTCGGCGTAGCGCTCTGCGGCCTTCTTTGCCTGCAGATCGGCCAAGATCGTCACGGCCTTCGTGTAGTCGCTGAACAGACGCGGCACATCCATGACCGTCTTGGCATGGAAGTCGGGGATATCGCCCGATTCGATGGCCTTGAGCGCAGGCACGATACCGTCGTTGACCACTTTTCCGCGCGCGGAGATCACCGCGTCGGCCGAGCCCTTCTCGCCGTCGCTCATCGGAAGCGCAGCGTAGGTGGCCCAGGCGTCGTCGGCCGCCTTGAGATTCTGGCGAACGCGCTCGATCGCCGACTTGATCTCGGTCGGATCGGCAATGAATTCGATGCGCGAGAGCGTCACGCGCGCCGCCAGTGTCGAGATCGTCGTTCGCGCGAGTGCGTTCGACGACGCCATATCGTTCGTGTAGATCTGCCGCAGCGACTCGTTGCTTTGCCGCAGCGAAACGAGACCCACCGCGGCGCCGACGACCAGCAGCACCATGAAGAGTCCCAGCGCCAGCGTCAGCCGGGCCCGGATGGTGACATTCTTAAACATAACGATCTCTACCCCGTGAAGACCGGCCTGCGGCCGGCATACCCATCTCAATCATCTCAGTCAACGAAACGTCAAAATTCTTCCCAATCGCCCGGGTCGCTCGACGCGGCGCCCGGCGTTGCCGCCGTCGATCCGGTGGCGGGCGTCTTGCTGCGACGCGCCGTCAGTTGCAGCACCCGAGCGTCTTCCTGTGCGCCGAATGCAGCGGGGGCTTCCGGCGCGGGGGACGGCGCGCGACGCGTGACGGCACGCGCCGCACCTGCGCCTGCACTGGCCCTTGCCGGTGCGGCGGCCGATAGCGCAGGCGTTGCGACCGATAACGCAGGCGTGGCGGCGCCCGCCTGACGTACCGCCGACGTGTTCTGCTGCACGGTCGCGCTGTGCGCCCCAGCCGCCTCCTTGAGGGCGTCGCCGACACGGAAGACGGACACGGCGTCGCGCAAACGATGCGCCTGATCCTCGAGCGCCCCGGCAGCCGCCGCTGCTTCTTCCACGAGCGCGGCATTCTGCTGCGTGACTTCGTC
The DNA here is from genome assembly GCF_041919235.1 of Pandoraea sp. Classification (NCBI taxonomy): domain Bacteria; kingdom Pseudomonadati; phylum Pseudomonadota; class Betaproteobacteria; order Burkholderiales; family Burkholderiaceae; genus Pandoraea; species Pandoraea sp. Next base: position 26,772 of record NZ_JAYRUC010000011.1, on the reverse strand, counting down.
CATCTGCGTGACGGCCCGGTTGACCTGCTCGATGCCGCCCGACTGTTCGCTGGATGCCGCCGAAATCTCGCCCATGATGTCGGTCACGCGCCGCACGGCCTGCACGATCTCTTCCATCGTCTGACCGGCCTGCGCAACCTGCGCCGAGCCGTTCTCCACCCGGCCGACCGAGTCCTGGATCAACACCTTGATTTCCTTGGCCGCCGCTGCACTGCGCTGCGCCAGCGTGCGCACTTCGCCCGCCACCACGGCAAAGCCACGGCCCTGTTCGCCCGCACGCGCCGCTTCCACCGCCGCGTTCAACGCGAGGATGTTGGTCTGGAACGCAATGCCTTCGATCACGCTGATGATGTCGACGATCTTGTGCGAGCTGGAGGAAATTCCCTGCATCGTATCGACCACGGTGCCGACCACCTGCCCCCCGCGCGCGGCGATCTCGGAGGCGTTGACGGCCATCGCGCTCGCCTGCTTGGCGTTGTCGGCGTTCTGCTTGACCGTGGCCGTGAGCTGCTCCATCGACGATGCCGTCTGCTCCAGCGAGGCGGCCTGTTGCTCCGTACGCGCCGACAGATCGGTGTTGCCCGCCGCGATTTCGCGCGACGCCACGTTGATCGATTCAACGCCTTCGCGTACATCCGAGACGATGGACAGCAGGCTGTTCTTCATGACCGTGAGGCTGAAGAGCAACTGGCCGACTTCGTCGCGGCCCGCGCCTTGCGCACGACCGGTGAGGTCGCCCGCCGCAATCTGCTTCGACATCGCGAGCGCCACGCGCAGCGGCCGATTGATCGCGCGGCGCAGAATGCTGCCAAGGACGAACAGCACGACGATGCCGCCGATCACGGCCACCGCCGTGGCCGCACGCACGACCGTGTACTCCTTCTGCGACTGCTGATACAGGTCGGTCGCCTGCGTGAGTTCGAGGCGCGTCAGCACGTTCAACTCGTCGCGCATCGGGCCGTACGCCGGCTTGACCTTTTCGAGGTAAGTTTGTTGCGCGCCTTCGGCCGAACCGGCCTTGAGCATCTCGACCGTCTTTTGCAGGCCGTCGCTCGTGAAGCGCTGGCGAATCACGTTGAAGCGCTCGGCCTGCGCTCGCGTGCCCGGATCGACCGACTTCATGTACTCGGCCCACTGCGCGTTGATATCGTCGAGACTGTCGGTGATTTCGTCGCCCGCACGCTTCATGGCATCGAGGTTCGGGCTGCCCACGGCTTCGGCCACGAGCAATACGTCGCGGTCGAGCTTCTGACCGATCACGGCCAGCGTGCTCACCGGCACCATGCCGTTCCGATACACGTTGAGCAACTTCGCGTTGCTGCTCGACAAGCCCCATATGCCCAGCCCGCCAACCATGGCGAGCAGGACCGCGCCGAGCACGATGATGCCGGTCAAGCGCGCTCGCAGTGTGTCGACGCGCACCTTGCGGGCCAGTGCCGCGAGACCGCCGCGCTCGATCTGGCCGCGGCGAATGCGCAAGTTGCCCGCCTGCCCGTTGCGAAAGCGCGCGTAGATCGCCTCGGCTTGGGCCGTCGCCCCCGCCTCCGGACGCACGCGCACCGACGTGTAGCCCACCACGGCACCGTTGTCCAGCGTCGGCGTCACAGTCGCCAGCACCCAGTAGAAATCGCCATTCTTGCGACGGTTCTTGACCAGCCCGGTCCACGTATCGCCGCGCTTGAGCGTCTCCCACAGATCGCCGAACGCCTCCGATGGCATGTCCGGATGCCGCACGATGTTGTGCGGCGCGCCGAGCAGTTCGTCGCGCGAAAAGCCGCTCACCTCCACGAAGGCGGGATTGGCATACGTGATCCGCCCCTTCAGGTCCGTCCGTGAGATCAGGTATTGATGCTCGCCGATGACGAATTCGCTCTGGGTAACGGGCTGGTTATCGCGCACGTGCTCGGTCTCCGTGGACTGCTGGTCGGTGGGTTATGTCTGTAGGGTGACGCTACGGGTGTCTCGGCCCGTCGATAACGCCGGGACTCAGCTCGCCAGACGCTCGATGAGCGCCATGTCGTCGCTGGTCATCAGCTTCTCGATGTCCATCAAGATCAGCATGCGGCCTTCGACCGTGCCCAGCCCCGTGAGGTACTCGGTGGCCAGTTGTGCGCCGAACTCGGGCGCCGGCTTGATTTCGCCGCGCGCAAGCGTGAGCACATCGGACACACCGTCGACCACCATGCCGACCACGCGACCCGCCACGTTCAGAATGATCACGACGGTTTGCGTGTCGTACTCGACGCGGCCCAGACGGAACTTGATGCGCATGTCCACGATCGGCACGATGATGCCGCGCAGATTGATCACGCCCTTGATGAAATCGGGCGCGTTGGCGATGCGCGTGACGGCGTCGTAGCCGCGAATCTCCTGCACCTTCAGGATATCGATGCCGTATTCCTCTTCACCCAGCGTGAAGACGAGAAACTCCTGGCCGTCGCCATCGGTTTGCATGGCGCCACCCTGGCGCGACACGGCATGGTTTTGCGAAAGGTTGTCCATCTGACGCGTCTCCGACTTCAGTTGAAGATGGTGGCGGCTGCCGAGCGCTGGCCGCGCTGAAGCGCCGCCACGTCGACGATCAATGCCACACTGCCGTCACCCATGATGGTGGCGGCGGAAATACCGTGAATACGGCGGTAATTGGTTTCGAGATTCTTCACCACGACTTGCTGCTGCCCGACCAGCTCGTCGACGAGCAGTGCAAAGCGGCGGCCTTCGGCCTGAAGGATCACGATGATCCCCTGCGTGGGATCGAGGCGCGCATCCGGCACATCGAATGCGCGGTACAGCTCGACGAGCGGCAGATACTCGCCGCGCACCAGCACCACCTGACCTTCGCCGGTCACGGCACGAATGTCGTCGCGACGCGGTTGCAGCGACTCCATCACGAAGTTCAGCGGCAGAATGAAGATCTCGGGCCCGACCTTGACGGACATGCCGTCGAGAATCGCGAGCGTGAGCGGCAGTACGATGCGAATCGTGGTGCCCTTGCCGCGCGTGGAGAGAATCTCCACATGCCCGCCCATCTGCTGGATGTTTCGTTTGACGACGTCCATGCCCACGCCGCGGCCCGACACGTCGGTGACCGCCTCCGCCGTGGAGAAGCCCGGCATGAAGATCAATTGCCAGACGTCCTCGTCGGACATCGAGTCCGAGACCGGCAGACCCTGCTGCTGTGCCTTGGCGAGGATTTTTTCGCGACGCAGACCCGCACCGTCGTCGCTCACTTCGATGACGATGTTGCCGCCCTGATGCGCAGCGGACAGCACGAGCTGGCCGACCGGGTCCTTGCCCGACGCCACCCGCAGCTCCGTCGTTTCGATGCCATGGTCGAGACTGTTGCGCACGAGGTGCGTGAGCGGATCGATGATGCGCTCGATCAGGCTCTTGTCGAGTTCGGTCGCCTGCCCGAAGGTGACGAGTTCGATCTGCTTGCCCAGCTTGCCCGCAAGATCGCGCACCAGACGCGGGAAGCGCGAGAACACATAGTCCATCGGCATCATGCGGATGGACATCACGGCCTCCTGCAAATCGCGCGCGTTGCGCTCGAGCTGGCCCATGCCGTTGAACAGGCGGTCGTGAAGCATCGGGTCGAGGCTGCTCGCCGTTTGCGCGAGCATCGCCTGCGTGATCACCAGCTCGCCCACGAGGTTGATGAGCTGGTCGACCTTCTCCACCCCCACGCGAATTGAACTGTTCTCGTGACCGGCAGCGCCACCGGCCGGCGCCGCCGCACGCTTCTCAGACGGCGGATGCGCGCCATTGCCCCCGCCGGAGGCGCCTGCTTGCGGCACTGGCGGCACGACGATCGGCTCGGCAGGCACCTCGATGGGTGCCGACGGCGCCTGCGCAAAGATCTCGGACGTCTGGACCGGCGCCGGCACCGCGACCGGCGATTCCACCGATGCCGGTGCAGCAGCCGCCGCAGACGCAGCGTCCTGCACGTCGATCTGCGACGGCTCGATCACGAAGCAGCAGACGGCGAGGATGTCGTCGGCGCCGCAGGTGGTATCGAGCCACAGGTGCAGCGTGTCGCCGCTGGACTCACGGCCGGCCACATCGCCGAGGTTGCCCAACTCTTCCGCGAGCAACGCCTGGTCCTTCTCGCCCACGCCGGTGAGCGTGACCTTCAGGCGCGTCTGACCCGGTGGAATGGCGCGCGCGGGGGCACCGCTCGCATCGGTAGCAGGCGCGGCCGGCGTGGCGGACACGGGCGCAGGTGCTGCGGTGGCAGGTGCGGCAGGCGTGGCAGGTGCCGGGGCGCCGCCTTCTTCTGCGGCAAGCTGCTGGAGCACTGCGCAAATGCGCTTCATCGCCTCGGCATCGGGCTCACTGGAGGCGCGGTAGGCATTCAATTGTTGATGCAACACGTCTTTGGTTTCCAGGAAGGTATCGACCATCTCGGTGCGCAACTGCAATTCGCCGCGACGGGCGCGGTCGAGCAGGTTCTCCAACAGGTGAGTGGTCTCGGTGAGCGCGGTGAAGCCGAACGTTGCGGCGCCACCCTTGATCGAGTGCGCCGCACGGAAGATCGCGTTGAGTTGCTCGTTATCGGGTGCATTGATATCGAGCGCGAGCAGCAGGTGCTCCATCTCCGCGAGCAACTCTTCCGCTTCATCGAAAAAGGTCTGGTAGAACTGGGTGATATCCACCGGTTTCCTCGTCCTAACTGGGTTGTGACATCGACGCCATCGTCATGCGCCTTCGCCGACGAGCGAGCCCACCACGTCGACCAATTCCTCTGGATCGACTGGCTTGATCAACCAGCCGCTTGCGCCCGCCTCGCGAGCCGCCGCCTTGTACGTCCCGTCGACTTCGGTCGTGAGCACCAGAATGGGCGTCAGCGCAAACGCGTCGAGCTCGCGCAGCGCGCGAATGAGCGACAGTCCGTCCATGCCCGGCATGTGCTGGTCGGTCAGCACCAGATCGAACGCCCTGGTCGACGCCAGCGCCAGTGCCTCCTGCCCGTCGCGGGCAGTCGTCACGGCGTACCCGGCTTCGTCGAGCGTCGCCGCCAATATCTGACGCATCGACGCTGAGTCGTCGACCGCGAGAATCGTGTTGCGAAGGGCCTGCATGCGTCTCCTCTTGTCAGTGTTATCGCACCGCGTTGCCGGGGGCCGCCGGTGCCGCCGGAGGGCCGGGTGGCGCAGGCACTTCGGGCATCGCAGGCAGCTCGCCGTTGATAACCGCGTTCACCGCATCGATTCCGGCGCCGCGCGCGTTGGTCGCGTCGATCGTCGGCTGGTCGGCCTCCTGCTTGACCGACTGCTCTGCGCGGCGGTTGAGCACGATGATGCTGATGCGACGGTTGATCGGGTCGTAGGCGTTATCGCGATCGAGCGGCACGGTGGAGGCCAGGCCCACGACGCGCAGCACCTTGTCGCCGTCGAGACCGCCCGCAATCAGTTCGCGACGCGAGGCGTTGGCGCGATCGGCGGACAGCTCCCAGTTGCTGTAGCTCTTGTCGCCCTGCGCGTAGGCCGTGGCATCGGTATGGCCCGACAGGCTGATCCGGTTCGGCACGTCGTTGAGCGACTTGCCGATCTCGCGCAGAATGTCGCGCATGTACGGCTGCACTTGTGCGCTGGCATTGGCGAACATCGGCCGGTTCTGGTCGTCGACGATCTGGATGCGCAAGCCTTCGGTGGTCACGTCGATGAGCAACTGCTTGCGGTATTGCCTGAGCGTCGGATTGGCCTCGATCGCCTTCTCGATGCGCGCCTTGAGTTCGCGCAAGCGCTGCGCCTCGGCGCGCTCGGCCTGTGCCGCCGACATGGTCTGGCGCGACCTGGGCGGTTCGCCCCGCGACTGCTGCCCATCGGTGCGCGTGGTGTCGATGCCGCCGCCGGGAATGACGCCGCTGTTCTCCGCAGCATTGCGCCCCCCCGTGAGCGCGACCATGAGCGGCGTGCGGAAGTATTCGGCAATGCCGGTCAGCTCCTTGCTGGTCACGGAACTAAGCAGCCACATCAGCAGGAAGAACGCCATCATGGCCGTCATGAAGTCGGCGTAGGCGATCTTCCATGCGCCGCCGTGATGGCCGTGCGCACTGCGCGCACGACGCTTGACGACAATGGGCCGCTCGTCTTTCTCGCTCATTGCACCCGTCCGTCAACGTGCCTTGACCTGCCGCACGTGCTCTTCGAGCTCGGCGAACGACGGACGTACTGTGGAATACAACACCTTCCGGCCGAATTCGACCGAGAGTGCCGGCGCGTAACCGTTCAGGCTGGCGAGCAGCGTGACCTTGATGCACTCGTAGAGCTTCACCGACTCGTTGATGCGGTGTTCGATGAGTTGCGCCAACGGCGAGATGAACCCGTACGCCAGCAAAATGCCAAGGAACGTGCCGACGAGTGCCTGCGCGATCAGCGCACCCAGCACGGCCGGCGGCTGGTCGGCCGAAGCCATCGTGTGCACCACGCCCATCACGGCCGCCACGATGCCGAAAGCCGGCATGGCGTCGCCCGTCTTCTGCAGGCAATGGGCGGGGACTTCGCCTTCATGGCGGTACGTTTCGATTTCGTGATCCATCAGGTTCTCGATCTCGAACGCGTTCATGTTGCCGCTCACCATCAGGCGCAGATAGTCGGTGAGAAATTCCATGATGCGCGGCTCGCCGAGAATGCGCGGGTACTGCGAGAACACCGGACTCGCTGCCGGGTCTTCCACGTCGCCTTCGATGGCGAGCATGCCGTCCTTGCGCGCTTTTGCGAGCAGCACGTACAGGAGCGCCATCAGCTCCATGTACAGATCCTTGGTGTATTTCGAGCCCTTGAACAGCATCGGCAGCGCCTTCATCGTCGCCTTGATCGCCTTGCTGTTGTTGCCCACCACGAACGAGCCGACGCCCGCGCCACCGATGATCAGCAGCTCGGTCGGCTGAAACAGTGCGCCCAGGTGACCGCCGCCCATGACGAAGCCGCCAAAGACCGATGCCAGAACGATGATGTAACCAATGACGACAAGCACTGCCGGATACCTCTCGCAAAAATACGTCTACGGAAAAATGTCCTTCCTGTTCAGAGGGCTTAACGGCAGACACGCAGGGAAACTGTAGGGGGGTGCGACCTCGCGACGTGGGCTTGGCTAGGCCGCCAGGGGGGAGATATCCGAGTCCGGCTCGGAGGGCGCCAGATCGGCGGCATGCGCGTGCTTCGCCTTACGGGTTTTTCCCGCCCGCGACGGCGGCTGGCAAAGCCCGCAAACGTACTGGCCATGCGGCTCGTGGGCATGCGTGACGAAATGTCCGCCGCAGCGCGTGCACGGCGTCATCTGCAACATCTTGCTGTCGAAGAAGCGAACGAGCGTCCACGCCCGTGTAAACCCGAGCACCGCTTCCCAGCCATGCAATTCCACATGCTCCAGGTAGAGACGGTACGCCTTGACGATGGCTTCGATGCCTTGGCATCCGCCGTACTGAACGAGATGTCGATAGATGTTGTGGAAGAGCGAGGAATGGATGTTCGGCAGCCACGTCACGAACCAGTCGGTCGAGAACGGCAGCATGCCCTTGGGTGGCGACGCCCCCTTGAGTTCCTTGTAGAGTTTGATGAGCCGGTCGCGGCTCAGGCTCGTTTCCGCTTCGAGCAACTGGAGACGGGCGCCGAGTTCAATCAGCTCGATGGCCAACTGAATCTCGCGCGCCTCGAGAACAACGCTTTTGGTACGCATATGCAGGCTTCCTGGCAAGTCACGCGAAGCGCCGCCCGTCGGGCGGCCCAGCGTGCGTGGCGTGCTTAGCCGATCTGCTCGACGGGCTGACCCGCGAGCAGAATCGAAGCATGCGACTGCTGCATACCCACGTCTTTCGTCCCATGCGTGAGGCTCGAGAGCATCACGTGGTCGTCGAATCGAAATCGGCACAGAAGCTGGTTCGACCCCGCGAACTTGACGAGTTGAGCCAGTGTGAGTCTGCCGAGCACGTCGGCAAGTTGGTCGCTGATCCCCAAGCGGAACATGGCGGCGGCACGATCCTCACGAATGAGGCGTTGCGCCAGGACGAGGTAGGAGAGATTCAATTCACGAATCTCGTTCAGTGTTTCGCTGTTTCGCATGCGGCCCCCCGGCGCAATGGATGAATCTGGCGGTACTACGGCTTATGCCCTCGCATTGTGGGCAAGGGCGAAAGATAAAGAAATCGGATAAAAACTACGAGGGATGGCGAGAAAAGCGGAAGTTTTTTGTAGGAAGTTTTCCTACACGAGGAGTGCGAGCGCTCCCTTCGATGCGCCCGGAAGAACGATCGGTGACGAAGCGACGGCAACTTCATGAAAGTGTCACGAAGCTGCGCTCTACTAGTTGACTGTATTTCGGCGGCGGGCCGCCGAACTTTAGTCTTCCTTGCAAAAAATTGGGAGGCTTTGCAAGGTGTCGCTGGATCGTACTTTGCCCATCGCACGGGGCAGGGAATAGTTCAATTACAAACTGTTACAGATGTAGAGTCGCGCGCCAAATCTCTGGTTTGGAATGACAACTCTCGTATCGGTTCCCGAAAAATGCTCGGCGACGGCGATGCATTGCCCGCAGCCACTGTCTTTATGTGGCAAATTTCCGACACTCCGACGGCACCGGGTGCTCGGGTGCTCGGGTGCTCGGGTGCTCGCTTGCGCGAGTGCGCGCAGGCTCGCGTCTCGACGGGACGTCGAACCCGTCAGGCTGCCCCGGCGGCAGGAGGTGACGCCCGGCCCGGGCGTCGAATCAGCATCGTGTGGAAGCACCACGAGAGCACACCGCACACGGCCATGACGGCGGCCATCGGCACGGCCGAGCGCGCATGCATCAGACCGACGGCAGCGCCGGCGCTCGCGGCGGCAAGGAATTGCAGCGCACCGAGCAGCGCCGATGCGGCGCCCGCGCGTTGGTGCTGCCGGTTCAGCGCCTCGGCCACGGCGTTCGGCTGCGAAAAGCCCAAGCTGGTGACATAGGCGAAAAGTGGCACCATCAATCCGATCAGTCCGCCGAGCCGAAACGCCGCCACTGCCAGCATCAACAGTCCCAGCACGGCGACCAGATTGTTGGTGCGGCGCAGCACATCGGCCGGACGGCGTTTGCGCAACAGGTGTGCGTTGACCTGCGAGCCGGCGATGATCCCGCAGGCGTTCAGCCCGAAAAGCCAGCCGTAGTGCGCCGGGTCGACACCGTACAGATTGATGAACACGAAGGGCGAGCCGGTGATGTAGGCAAACATTCCGGCCTGCGAGACGCCGCCCGCGAGCGCGTTCCCCATGAACTCGCGGTCGCGAACCAGCGCGCCGTAGTTGTGCCACGCCGTCGCGAGCCAGTGGCGCGCCTGTTTTGCGGCCTCGCGCGTCTCCGGCAGCCAATACACCGACATCGCAAAACAGATCGCGCCAAACGTCGTCAGGCCCCAGAAGATCCAGCGCCAACCGACAAACAGGAGTACCTGCCCGCCGATGAGCGGCGCGAGGATCGGGGCCGCCCCCATGATGAGGGTCATGCGCGACAAAACGCGCGCGACGGTGCTTGTGTCGAACAAGTCGCGCGCCATCGCACGGGCGATGACGAAGCATGCGCATCCGCCGACCGCCTGAACGAAGCGGCAGACGATCAGCGTCTCGATGTTGCTCGCCAGTGCGCAGCCCGCCGATGCGAGCGTGTACAGCGCCAGACCGGCATACAGCGGACGCTTGCGGCCGTATCGATCGGCAAGCGGTCCGTGCAACAACTGCCCCAGTCCGAGCCCGATGAAGAACGACGCGAGTGAGAATTGCGCGGCCGCATCCGTCGTATTGAGTTCCCGTGCGATGCTCGGCAGCGCGGGCAGATACATGTCGATCGACAGCGAGCCGATGGCCGACAGAATGCCGAGGACGACGACGGTGCGAAATGTGTGGGGGGGCATGGCGCGTAACCTACGGGTAACCCCGAATGATACGGCATTGTCCCCTGGCGCGCTCAAAAAGTAAGCAGTCGAGCGCCGCGCACGCGCACGCTCTCACGCCGCTCTCACGCCGCTCTCACGCCACTCTCACGCCGCCCTCACGCCGCTCTCACGCCGTTGTCACGCCGTCTTCGCTTCCGAGAGTCCCAGCGACTCGACCATCTGCTCGCGCATGACAAACTTCTGGACCTTGCCGGTGATGGTCATCGGCATCTCATCCACGAAACGGATGTAGCGCGGAATCTTGTAGTGCGCGATCTGATCCTTGCAGAATGCGCGAATGTCGTCTTCCGTCGCGCTCTGACCCGGCTTGAGAATGACCCAGGCGCAGACTTCCTCGCCGTACTTCGCATCCGGCACGCCGAACACCTGCACTGCCTGGATCTTCGGGTGACGGAACAGGAACTCCTCGATCTCGCGCGGGTAGATGTTCTCGCCGCCGCGAATGAGCATGTCCTTCACCCGGCCGACGATATTGCAGTAACCCTCCTCGTCCAGCGTGGCGAGGTCGCCCGTGTGCATCCACCCGTCGCGAATCGCTTCGCGGGTGCGAGGCTCGTCGTCCCAATAGCCCTGCATCACCGAGTAGCCCTTCGTGCAAAGCTCGCCCTTTTCGCCGACGGGTACGATCTCGCCGGCAGCATCGACGAGTTTCACTTCGAGGTGCGGCTGCACGCGCCCCACCGTCGTCACGCGCTTTTCCAGCGGATCGGTCGTCGTCGTCTGGAACGACACCGGGCTCGTCTCCGTCATGCCGTAGGCGATCGTCACTTCGCTCATATGCATTTCGTTGATGACGCGCTTCATCGTCTCGATGGGACACGGCGAGCCCGCCATGATGCCGGTACGCAGCGAGTCGAACTGGTAGTTGCCAAAGTCCGGATGATCGAGCTGCGCGATGAACATGGTCGGCACACCGTGCAACGCGGTGCATCGCTCTTCCGAAACGGCAGCCATGGTCGCCTTCGGGTCGAAGGCCTCCCCCGGGAACACCATCTTCGCGCCGGTCGACACGCAGGCGAGAACCGCCAGCACCATTCCGAAACAATGGTAGAACGGCACGGGAATACACAGGCTGTCGCGCTCTGAGAAGCGCATCGCCATGGCGATGTAGCGCCCGTTGTTGACGATGTTGTGATGGGTGAGCGTGGCGCCCTTCGGGTTGCCCGTCGTGCCGCTCGTGAACTGGATATTGATGGGGTCGAAGCAATCGAGTCCATCGGAGATGCTGTGCAGCGTGTCGAGATCCGCGTCCGCACCGAGCGTGACCACGTCGCTGTAGTTCATCATGCCGGGCGTGATGCCCTCGCCCATGCGAATGACCGTACGCAGCGACGGCAATTTCGCCGACGTCAGTTGCCCCGGTGCGCACTGCGCCAGCTCGGGCGCGAGCACGTTGAGCATGTCGAGGTAGCGCGACGTCTTGAACGACTCCGCCGCGACAAGCGCCTTGCACCCGACCTTGTTGATCGCGTATTCGAGTTCGGCCAGCCGGTACGCCGGATTGATGTTCACAAGAATCAGGCCGGCCCGCGCCGTGGCGAACTGCGTCACCAGCCATTCGACACGGTTCGGCGACCAGATGCCCACGCGGTCTCCCTTCTGCAATCCCAACGACATCAGTCCGGCGGCAAAGGTATCCACGTGCGCGACGAATTCGCGCCAGGTCCAATCCACACCCTGCTCGCGAAACACAACGGCCTGCCGCTCCGGATACTTGGCCGCCGTCTCGGCCAGCAGACCGAACACGGTCAACGTCGACAGCGGTATGGTGGTTTCCCCCTTCACATACGACAGTCCATTACGAGGTACAACGCCCGCACCTTCCCGGCTTTCCATGCGCTTGTCTCCTGAAGCAATGCTGAAGTGGCGAAATGCTGTCGCGCATCGCGCGTGTCAGTGATCGGCCCGCCTGTCGTTTCGTCGAACGATCGGGGCTTGCCTGCATAACAATAGCGCGTCACGCATCGTTGACGTTTACGTTAACGTAATTCGAGTGACAGAACGAGTGGGGAAGGCCCTGAGTCGAGGGGGTAGGCGTGCGTGTCGAGCGTGCCTGGTGTCGACATCAGCCAACAAAACAAAAGCCCCATGCATGCTCATGCACGGGGCTTCCTGCCATTGCGCGACGATGTGCGTCGCGATGACGTCCACCTTTGCGCTACGGCGCGCATGGCGTGCTGCGTCGACCGCGAAGTCGGCGCAACCGCGATGCAGATTTACTTCACCTTGCGGAACTTCTGAATCGCAGCGAGTTGCGCGATGGCTTCGGCCAGCTCGGCCTGGGCGGTCGCGTACTCGATGTTCGAATCCTTGTTCGACAGTGCTTCTTCCGCACGGCGCTTGGCTTCGGCAGCCTTCGCCTCGTCCAGATCCTTGCCGCGAATTGCGGTGTCGGCGAGCACGGTGACCGTGCCCGGTTGCACTTCGAGAATGCCGCCGGCCACGAAGACGAAGTCTTCGTTGCCTGCTTCGTCCTCGATACGCACCGCGCCCGGCTTGATGCGCGTGATCAGCGGCGTGTGACCGGGCAGAATGCCCAGTTCGCCGGCTTCACCCGGCAGCGCCACAAAGCGCGCCCGACCGGAGAAAATCTGCTCTTCCGCGCTGACGACGTCTACGTGAATGGTTGCCATAATCGCTCCCGTTGAGTGTGATGAAGCGGCAGGCGCGCCAGTTCGGACGTTGCCGACCTCGCTTCGCTACCCCGCCCCGCAACAGTCACCTGCCGAGGAGCGGTGGCGTCTCTTGCGAGACACCGCCGTCACCCGGCACTCAACCGTTTACTGCATCTTCTTGGCTTTTTCGAACGCTTCGTCGATCGTGCCAACCATGTAGAACGCCTGCTCCGGCAGGTGGTCGCACTCACCGTCGACGATCATCTTGAAGCCGCGGATCGTTTCCTTGAGCGGAACGTACTTGCCCGGCGAACCCGTGAACACTTCGGCCACGTGGAACGGCTGCGACAGGAAACGCTGGATCTTACGCGCGCGGGCCACGGCGAGCTTGTCGTCCGGCGACAGTTCGTCCATACCCAGAATCGCGATGATGTCGCGCAGTTCCTTGTAACGCTGCAGCGTCGATTGCACGCGACGGGTCACCGAGTAGTGCTCTTCGCCAATCACGTTCGGGTCAATCTGACGCGAGGTCGAGTCGAGCGGATCGACGGCCGGGTAGATACCCAGCGAGGCGATGTCACGCGACAGAACGACGGTGGCGTCCAAGTGACCGAAGGTGGTAGCCGGCGACGGGTCGGTCAAGTCATCGGCAGGCACGTACACGGCTTGCACCGACGTGATCGAGCCGGTCTTGGTCGACGTAATACGCTCTTGCAGCTTACCCATTTCTTCAGCCAACGTCGGCTGATAGCCCACGGCCGACGGCATACGGCCGAGCAGTGCCGACACTTCGGTACCGGCCAGCGTGAAACGGTAGATGTTGTCCACGAAGAACAGCACATCGCGACCTTCGTCACGGAAGTGCTCGGCCATCGTCAGACCGGTCAGCGCCACGCGCAGACGGTTGCCCGGCGGCTCGTTCATCTGGCCGTACACCAGCGCGACCTTGTCCAGAACGTTCGAGTCCTTCATTTCGTGGTAGAAGTCGTTCCCTTCACGGGTACGCTCGCCCACGCCGGCAAACACCGAATAACCGCCGTGTTCCTTGGCGATGTTATTGATGAGTTCCATCATGTTCACGGTCTTGCCCACACCGGCGCCACCGAACAGACCCACCTTGCCGCCCTTGGCGAACGGGCAGATCAGATCGATCACCTTGATGCCGGTTTCGAGCAGTTCCGTCGACGGCGACAGTTCGTCGAATGCCGGCGCCTTCTGGTGGATCGAACGGGTGTGATCCTGTGCGATCGGACCGGCTTCGTCGATCGGACGGCCCAGCACGTCCATGATGCGACCCAGGGTCGGCTTGCCGACCGGCACCGTGATCGGCAGGCCGGTGTTCTTCACCGTCATGCCGCGGCGCAGGCCTTCGGAGGAACCCAGACAGATGGTACGAACCACGCCGTCGCCCAGCTGCTGCTGGACTTCGAGCGTCAGTTCCGACCCTTCCATGGTGAGCGCGTCGTAGATCTTCGGCATGCTCTCGCGCGGGAATTCCACGTCGATCACGGCGCCGATGCACTGTACGATTTTGCCTTCAATCAAAGCAGTACTCATCGCTTTTCCTTTAGATACTCAATTCATTTCGCCTTGCGGCGCATCGGCCCGTGCCACCGCTTACACTGCGGCAGCGCCACCCACGATTTCGGACAGTTCCTTGGTGATCGCTGCTTGACGGCCCTTGTTGTAGACCATCTGCAATTCACCGATCACGGTCTTCGCGTTGTCCGATGCGGCCTTCATGGCCACCATACGGGCGGACTGTTCCGACGCCATGTTCTCTGCGACTGCCTGATACACGACCGCTTCGACGTAACGCACCAGCAGAGCATCGACGACCGTCTTCGCATCCGGCTCGTAGATGTAGTCCCACGAATGCGATGCGGGCACTGCGCTCGCGTCTTCCGACTCGCCCTCGAGCTTCTCGGGCAGCGGCAGCAACTGTTCGACCACCGCTTCCTGCTTCATCGTGTTGACGAAACGGTTGTACGCGAGGTACACGGCGTCGAGCTTGCCTTCGGCGTACGCGTCGAGCTGCAGCTTTACGGCGCCGATCAGCTTGTCCAGATGCGGGGTGTCGCCGAGTTGCACGACATGCGAAACCACCTTCGCGCCGATACGGTTCAGGAAGCCGAAGCCCTTGCCGCCGATGGCGGTGGCCTCGATCTTCAGGCCCTGCGCTTCGATGGCCTTCATCTTGGTCACCACGGCACGCAGCACGTTGGTGTTCAAGCCACCGCACAGGCCCTTGTCGGTCGTCACCACGATGAAGCCGGCGGCTTTCGCGTCGGCATGCTTCACCATGAACGGGTGGTGGTATTCCGGATTCGCCTGGCCCATATGCGCGGCGATCTGGCGCACCTTGTCGGCGTACGGCCGGGCATGACGCATGCGTTCCTGCGCGCGGCGCATCTTCGACGCAGCCACCATTTCCATGGCCTTGGTGATCTTTCGCGTGTTTTGCACGCTCTTGATCTTGCCGCGAATTTCCTTCATTCCAGCCATTGCTTACTCCTTGTCTCGGCGCGACATCCGCTCTTGCCTGAACATCGCGCCTTCTCGGGTCCGTTGAATAGTTACCGATTCAACCGGATTAGTAAGCGCCGGTCTTCTTGAAGTCCTTGATCGCAGCGTGCAGGGCGGCTTCGTCGTCCTTCGAGAGATCTTTGGTCTCTTCGATACGGCCGATGAGCGCACCGTGGCTGGTCTTCAGAACTTCGCGCAGACCCTTTTCGAACGGCAGCACCTGAGCGATTTCGAGGTCGTCCAGATAGCCGTTGTTGGCGGCGAACAGCGATACGGCCAGCTCCCAGACTTGCAGCGGCTGATATTGCGGCTGCTTGAGCAATTCGGTCACGCGGCGGCCGCGCTCGAGTTGCTTGCGGGTGGCTTCGTCCAGGTCCGACGCGAACTGCGCGAACGCAGCCAGCTCACGATACTGTGCGAGGTCGGTACGAATACCGCCCGACAGCTTCTTGATGACCTTGGTCTGCGCTGCACCGCCCACGCGCGACACCGAGATACCGGCGTTGATTGCCGGACGGATGCCTGCGTTGAACAGATCGGTTTCCAGGAAGATCTGGCCGTCGGTAATCGAGATCACGTTCGTCGGAACGAACGCGGTCACGTCGCCCGCTTGCGTTTCAATGATCGGCAACGCCGTCAACGAACCGCTCTGACCCTTGACTGCGCCCTGCGTGAACTTCTCGACGTACTCTTCCGAGACGCGAGCCGCACGCTCGAGCAGACGCGAGTGGAGATAGAACACGTCGCCCGGGTAGGCTTCACGGCCCGGCGGGCGGCGCAGCAGCAGCGAGATCTGGCGATAGGCCCAGGCTTGCTTGGTCAAATCGTCATAAATGATCAGCGCGTCTTCGCCGCGATCGCGGAAGTACTCGCCCATCGTGCAACCGGCGTACGGTGCGATGAACTGCATGGCTGCCGAGTCCGACGCCGTCGCCGCCACCACGATCGTGTATTCCATCGCGCCGTGCTCTTCGAGCTTGCGCACCACGTTCATGATCGACGAGGCCTTCTGACCGATCGCGACATACACGCAGGTCATGCCCTTGCCCTTCTGCGAGATGATCGCATCGATGGCCACAGCGGTCTTACCCGTCTGACGGTCACCAATGATCAGCTCACGCTGGCCGCGGCCGATCGGCACCATGGCGTCGATTGCCTTGATACCGGTCTGCACCGGTTGCGACACCGACTTACGCCAGATCACGCCCGGGGCGATCTTTTCGATTGCGTCGGTCAGCTTGGCGTTGATCGGACCCTTGCCGTCGATCGGCACGCCCAGCGCGTCGACGACGCGGCCCTTCAGTTCCGGGCCGACCGGCACTTCCAGAATGCGGCCCGTGCACTTGACGGTGTCGCCTTCCGAGATGTGCTCGTATTCACCCAGAATCACGGCGCCGACGGAGTCGCGCTCCAGGTTCAGTGCCAGACCGAACGTGTTGCCCGGGAATTCCAGCATTTCGCCCTGCATCACGTCCGACAGACCGTGGATGCGGCAGATACCGTCAGTCACCGAGATCACGGTGCCTTCGTTACGGACTTCGGCGCCGCTCTCGAGACCTTGAATCCGGCTCTTGATCAGTTCGCTGATTTCAGAGGGATTGAGTTGCATATGTGCTCCTGATATTCAATTCTTGCCGTGGCAGTCGTATCGCGCCGGCCTCAGGCCGTCAGCGACGTCCGCATAGCCGCCAGGCGGGCGCGCACCGAAGTGTCCAGCACCTCGTCGCCAACCACCACACGCACGCCACCGATAAGCGACGGGTCTACCGTCACGCTCGGGTTGAGCTTGCAGCCGAACTTGTGCTCGAGGCCCTTGACCAGCGAGGTCAGTTGCTCGCCTTCGAGCGGGAAGGCGCTTTCGATCGTGGCATCCGCCGAACCGGCGGCAGCGTTCTTCAACGCTTCGAACTGTTCGGCGATTTCCGGCATGGCGGCCAGACGGCCGTTCTCGACCACAGCGGCGACGAAGTTGCGCACTTCGGCGTCGGTCGATTTCACGGCCGCGGTCAGCACGTCGACGACTTGCGCCGGCGTGACTTTCGGATCGTCGGCCAGGTTGGCCACTTCGGGCAGCGCTGCGACTTGCGCCAGTTCGCGCACCAACACCGACCAGCGATTCAGGTCGCCGGTCTTGGCCACGCGGAACAACGCCTCGGCGTACGGACGAGCGATGGTTGCGAGTTCGGCCATGATCAGAGCTCTGCCTTGAGTTGGTTCAGCAGGTCGGCGTGGGCCTTGGCGTCAACTTCACGCTTCAGGATTTGCTCGGCGCCCTTGACGGCCAGACCGGCAACTTCCTCGCGCAGCGATTCACGGACCTTGACGGCCTGATTCTCGGCTTCGGCTTTGGCGTTGGCGATGATGCGGGTGGCTTCGGCTTGCGCTTGAGCCTTGATCTCGTCGGCCACGGCCATGGCACGCTTCTCGGCGTCCGCAATACGCTTCGCGCCTTCGTCGCGAGCTTCCGCGAGGGCTTGCGTGGAGCGCTTGTTGGCGGCGTCGAGTTCAGCCTTGCCCTTATCGGCAGCAGCCAGACCGTCAGCGATTTTCTTCGCGCGTTCGTCGATAGCCTTGATCAGCGGCGGCCACACGAACTTCATCGTGAACCATGCCAGGATCAGAAACACGACGGTTTGCGCGAACAGAGTTGCGTTTATGTTCACGGTGTTTCCTTTCGGTGATGCGAGTCGATTGGCAAAACAGCGCGCCCCATTGTGCCAGCTGGCTTGGGCGCGCCGTTCATGTCCAGTTGGCCGCGCGGATCATTGCGCGGCCGGCCGAAAGAAACTTAAGCGAGCTTCGACAGCAGCGGGTTCGCGAAAGCGAACAGCATGGCAACACCCACGCCGATCAGGAATGCAGCGTCGATCAGGCCGGCCAGCAGGAACATCTTGGTTTGCAGCGGGTTCATCAGCTCGGGCTGACGGGCGCACGCTTCGATGTACTTACCGCCCATCAGCGCGATACCCAGGCAGGCGCCGATAGCACCCAGACCGATGATGATGCCGATAGCGATGGCGGTCAGACCCTGGATGTTGGCGATGAAAGCTTGCATGATTACTCCTTTTGGTTAGAGACTTGAAACTTTAAATATGAAAAACTGAAAAACCGGAAACCCTTGACTACCGCAACGACCGATCAGTGATGGTCGTGCGCCTGGCCGATATACACCAGCGTGAGCATCATCATGATGAACGCCTGGAGCAACACGATCAGGATGTGGAAAATCGCCCATGCGGTGCCGGCAATGATGTGACCGACGAAACCCAGCACCGACGCATCTGCACCAAAGCTCCAGAGTCCGCCCAGCAGAGCGATCAGCAGGAACAACAGTTCGCCGGCGTACATATTGCCGAACAGTCGCATACCGAGCGACACGGTCTTGGCGCAGAATTCGATGAGGTTGAGCAACAGGTTCGGGATCCACAGCAGGAAGTGGTTACCGAACGGTGCGGTGAACAGCTCGTGCATGAAGCCGCCTGCGCCCTTGATCTTGAAGCTGTAATACAGCATCAGAATGAGCACGCCGACGGAAATACCGAGCGTGCCGTTCAGATCGGCCGTCGGCACAATGCGGTGATGGGTAATGACAGAGCTCAGGCCCGCCCACTCGATGATCTTCGACGGCAGATCGACAGGCAGCAGGTCCAGCGAGTTCATGAGCGCGACCCAGACGAACACGGTCAGCGCGAGCGGCGCGATGAAGGCACGATTGCCGTGCACGATGCTCTTCGACTGGTCTTCCACCATCTCGACGAGCATTTCAACCGCAGCCTGGAAACGGCCAGGCACGCCCGAGGTTGCTTTACGGGCAGCCAACCAAAGCAGGAAGCAGCCCAGAACGCCCATCGCGATCGACCAGAACATGGTGTCCCAGTTGATGATCGTGAAGTCGACGATCTTGGTCTGCGTCGAACTCGCGAGGTTTTGCAGGTGGTGCGAAATGTACTCCGACGGGTTCGGAGCGTGGCCGACTTCTTCTGACATAGCGATCAAACACCCAATTATGAAAATCCGCACACGGTGCGTGACGACGCGCGAGCGGACTCTCTCCGCTACTTCAGCGCCAGCGCAAGCCAATAGACCTTGAGCGTCAGCACGAAGGTGACCAGCAACGCTATCCAGTGAACCCCCGGATAGCCGTACGCTACGGCCACCAACAACGCAATCGTCGTTGCTACCTTGACCGCCTCTCCCATCATCAGCGAACCGACGGAGAGGCGATCACCTGACATCCTTAGCCGCAGCGCAAACAATGCGCCCGGCAACCATCCGATCATTCCACCCAGCCATGCGGACATCGCCGCGTCTCGTGGCGATGCCGAGAGTGACCACCAGGCCAATGCCGCAACCAGCGACAGAAGTACCTGGGCTCCCACCACCCTGAATGGAGTCACACGGGATGCGCGCCCCACATCGGGACCGAACAGACGCTCGGCCTGCGCACGCGTGAGCGGAACGATAGTTTCCTGCTCCTGCTCTTCGTCCCAGAACTCTGGTGTTGCACGTGCCGGCGCTTGCGGTTTCGGTTCCAAAATCGACCGTTTTTCGTCGGTCATCTCGTAGCCTCCCCGCCCGACTCGTGCAAAACGAATGGGCTCTTCAAGCAGATAAACCCGCGAGATTTTACGGGAGATTACGAACCCCAGTCAATCGAAACGCACAACAAATTCGCCGAAATTGTGCAGTGCATGCCTCGATTTGGCGCCAACTCTCAGGGCGTGTGATTTTTATCATGGTGCAGCGCGGCATTCCCGATAAACGCTGCGCAATCTCTGCACCTTGGCCGCATTCGATGCGTAATCACATCCATTTCAGGGCGATAAACCCCAGGCATAGCGCGATTCCGTAGAACGGGATCGAGACCCAGTGAAAGTGCCACCAGATCTTGCTGGATTTCGCCATGCGCAATGCAATCAGGTTCGCCAACGAACCGACGGCGAGGCCAAAGCCTCCGACCGCCACGCCATGCGCGAGCGCTGGCCAGTTGTGGCTGTACTCCGCGAGCAGAATCGCAGCGGGAACGTTACTGATGAATTGTGACAATACCGCGGCCCCCACGTAGGCCACGCCTGCGCCGGAGAAGTCGACCTGTCCGAGCGTTGCACGCACTTGGGGCATTTCGGCCACCCCGCGCAGCACCACGAACATCAGCACGAAGATGGCGAGCAGCAGCCAGTCGATGCCGAGCACCGCGTTGCGACGCGCGACCAGCAGCACCGCTGCCACGCCCGCACAGGCCCAACCGGCGTACCCATGGTCCGCCATCATCACGAACGCCACGAACAGCGCCAGCGCGGTCCACAGCAACGCCCAGCGCACGCTGTGCGTTGGACCGCGCCGCGCAAAATGCAGAGCCCGCGAATCGAACGCGATCGCGCACATCACGAGCAACACGGCCATGAGCGCAAGCGTGAGCGGCGTCATCATGACGACATAGGCACCGAAGCCCATGCCGCTGTGTTGCCAGAGGAAGAGGTTTTGCGGATTTCCCAGCGGAGTGAGGCTCGAGCCGGCATTCACCGCGAGCGCGAGGAAGATGATCAGCCGCTCGATCCTCACGGGCGCGATCCGTGCGAGCGATTGCGCAAGCGGTACCACGGCAAACAGGGCGACGTCGTTGGTGAGCAGCGTCGAGAGTGCGGCGGCGAACGCCACCATCAGAAGCGCAAGCCGCCGCTCCGTGCGAAACGCGCGCAACAGCCGCTGGGCGAGCCAGTCGAGAAAACGGCTCTGATCGATGGCGCGCGTGAGCATCAACAGCCCCGCGAGCGTGAGGATCGTGTGTTGATCGATCCGCGCGAACAGCTCGCCAACGCGTGCAGGCCGCGCGATCTGCAGGGCAACGAACCCAACGATCAAAATGAGCAGCACACGATCGTCACGCACACGTTCATACGTGGCACGCAAAGCGCGCAGTACACGCGTCGCGACCGCTTCGCGCGACGGAGGCGACGGAGGCGACGGAGGCGACGGCGCGACCGGTTTTCCCGAAGAATCGTTCACGACTGAATACTCAGGAAACCGAAATTACTCGGCACGAATACGTCCAAGAATACCGTCAAGCGCGTCGAGACTGCCGAATTCGATGGTGAGTTGTCCGGCGCCTTTGCGGCCGACCTTGATCTTCACGTTCGACGCGAGCAGATCCGACAACTCTTCTTCGAGACGCGTCACATCGCGCCCGCCCTCTTGCGCCGAGCGGCGACGGATACCGTCGCCTTGCGGCTTGAGCGAGGCGTTGACGATGCGCTCCGTATCGCGCACCGACAAGCGCTTGTTCACGACCTGATTGGCCAGTGTGATCTGCGTGGCGGCGTCGACGGAGAGCAGCGCCCGCGCGTGTCCCATGTCGAGATCGCCCGCAAGCAGCATCGTCTGCACCGGCTGCGCGAGATTGAGCAGCCGCAACAGGTTCGACACCGCACTGCGCGAGCGGCCGAGCGACTCGGCCGCCTGTTCGTGCGTGTAATTGAATTCGCCGAGCAAGCGCTGAATGCCCTGCGCTTCTTCGAGCGGATTCAGATCTTCGCGCTGAATGTTCTCGATGAGCGCCATCGCGGCGGCGGCTTCGTCGGGCACGTCACGCACGAGCACCGGCACTTCGGCCAGTCCGGCGATGCGTGCGGCACGAAAGCGTCGCTCGCCCGCAATAATTTCGTACTTCTCATCATCGACACGACGCACCAGAATCGGCTGCATCAGTCCCTGTGCGCGAATGCTCGACGCGAGCTCCTGCAATGCCCCCTCGTCCATGCGCGTACGCGGTTGATATTTGCCGGCCTGCAAGCGATCGAGCGCCAGCACCGACGGGGCGCCGTCTGCGCCCGCCTCGGCTGCGCCGTTGTGATTATCGGCGTGTGCGCCGAGCAGCGCTTCGAGGCCGCGGCCCAGGCCCTTCTTTTTCAATGCGTTGGTCTTGGTCGCCATGACAATGCGTTCCTGCGCGAATGCGCCTTACATGGTTTGAATACGCGCGATCATCTCGGCACCGAATTGCAGATACGCCTTCGCGCCGCGCGATGCCGGATCGAACACGACGCCCGGCATGCCGTAGCTCGGCGCCTCGGCGAGTCGCACATTACGCGGGATGATCGCGTTGAATACCTTGTCGCCGAAGTGCTCCTTGAGCTGCTCCGAGACTTGTTGCTGAAGCGTGATGCGCGGATCGAACATCACGCGCAGCAGGCCGATCACCTTCAGGTCGCGGTTCAGATTCGCGTGCACCTGCTTGATCGTATTGACGAGATCCGACAGCCCTTCGAGGGCGAAATATTCGCACTGCATCGGAATGATGACGCCGTGGGCCGCACACAGTCCGTTGAGCGTGAGCAGCGAGAGCGTCGGCGGGCAGTCGATGAGGACAAAATCGTAAGCGTCGTCGACTTTGGCGAGCGCCTGCTTCAGACGCGTATCGCGATTCTCGAGCGAGACGAGTTCCACGTCCGCACCGGCCAGTTCGCGGTTGGCGGGCAACACATCGTAACTTCCGGACTCCGAGCGCTGGCTGCTCGTGGCTACATCGACGCCGTCGACCAGCACTTCGTACACACTCGTCTCGAGCGCGGCCTTGTCGATGCCGCTGCCCATCGTCGCATTGCCCTGCGGATCGAGGTCCACCAACAAGACACGCTGCCCGTGCGACGCCAATCCGGCAGCGAGGTTCACCGTGGTGGTCGTCTTGCCGACGCCCCCCTTCTGATTGGCCACGCAGAAAATTTTCGCCATGCCGATGTAGTCCTCCGAATGCTGCCGTGTTGATGCGAGTTATGACGATGATTGCGAGGTGAATCCGGTCTTAGCCGCGCGGTACCGTCAGCGACGGACGATTTGCCCGGGTTGCACGGCGTGCGCTGACCGATATCGCTCGATAATTCGATAACCTGAGCAATGCTCGGTTATTGTCTCCGCTGGCCATTGCGAGGCCTGCCAGCACACCCGATTCAGGGCGCGCTGGCCTTTTGGGGCGTCAACACCAGTTTGTCGGTGTCGTAGCCTTGCTTGCGCAACTGGGCACGCATTTGATTCAGTGAGTTTTCATCGAGCGACGGCGTGCGCGAGAGGATCCAGAGATACTCACGACCCGGCTCTCCGACGGCGGCGAACTGATAGTCGTCGTCGAGCACGATAACCCAGTAGTTCGCCCAAAGCCAGGGAATCCATTGCAGCCATTCAGGCGCGAACGTCACCTTGAAGCGTGCGGTCCCCGTACCCTGCCCATCCGTGCGCGCCAGACCGGTGTCGCTGACCCAGGTGCCGTCTTCCTTGCGGCACTTGTTCGTGACGTCGATTCTGCCGTCCGGGCGCGCCACATACGTTGCGGTCACGTCCGAGACACATTTTCTCTCGAAGAAATTCGGGTAGCGTGCTATTTCGTACCAGGTGCCGACATAACGCGCCTTGTCGATCTTCTGCACCGGGCGCACGCGCGTTGTCAGCGATTCCTGGCCGGATTGCGCCCACGCAACAGCCGCAACCACCGAAAATCCGACCATGACAGCGCCCGCCCAACGGGTCATCTTGTTCATGCAATCACCTTCACGCGGAGCAAATGACGCTCGGCGTCAAGAAACGGTACGTTCAGCGACAGACGCTCGACCAATTCGAAGTCTGCCGGAAGCGACAACTCATGCTCGGCTGCCACGCCCTTCATGGCCCAGAAACTGCCATTGGGGGCGAGCAATTTGTGCGCGAGCGTGACGAAGTCGGTCAATTCGGCGAAGGCGCGCGAGACGATGGCGTCGAACGGCGCGGGCACATCCTTGCCAACGACGAGCGACTCGACCCGGCCCGTCACGACCGTCAGATTCGTCAATTTGAATGTCGCACGGGCTTGCGTGAGGAACGCGGTCTTCTTTTGAACGATGTCGTTCACCGTCACCTGCCAGTCGGGGCGAACCATCGCGAGCACCACGCCGGGCAAGCCGCCGCCTGAGCCTACGTCAAGCACACGTGAAATCGGCTCACGATCGAGACGCGGCAGAATCGAGAGCGAATCGAGCAGATGTTTGACGACCATCTGTCTTGGGTCTCGAATCGACGTCATCTGCAACGAGGCATTCCATTTCGCCAGCAACGCCTGGTAATCGAGCAGGCGCCGCTGATGTTCTTCGGGGATCGATAGACCGAGTCGCTGAATACCGTCAGCCAATAGCCCACTCAGGTCGTTACCGCCGTTCGCGACGGCGTGTTGCGGAGCAGTCATGAGGTCTCCGCGTCAGGCAGCGTGCTGGTCGCCGCTATCGGCGGTGGCAGCGTCGGCAGTCGTTTCCTCCGACGCGCGACGACGTCCGAGTCCCTTCTTGAGGTGGATCATCAGTAACGAGATCGCGGCGGGTGTCACACCAGAGATGCGAGACGCTTGCCCCAGCGTTTCGGGCCGCTGTGCGCTCAGCTTCTGACGGACTTCGATCGACAGCCCCCGCACATCGTTGTAGTCGATGGTGGCGGGTAGCACGGTATTCTCGTTGGCTTCCTTGCGCACGATTTCGTCGGCCTGGCGATCGATATAGCCCTGATATTTGACGGCGATCTCGATCTGCTCGCGTATTTGACTGGCCTGGAGCGGATCGTCCGAAAGCACCCCCTCGGCGGCAAGACGACCGCCCTGCGCAGCCATTAAGGCGTCGTAACCGACTTCCGGGCGACGCAGCAGATCGGCCAATGAATACTCGTGATCGATGACCTTGCCGAGCAGCGGTACGGAATCGTCGGCGGGGAAGGTTTTGGGGTTCACCCACGTCGATTTGAGACGCTCTGTTTCACGTGAAACAGCGTCGCGCTTGCGACAGAACACTTCCCAACGAACATCGTCGACAACACCGAGTTCGCGGCCGATTTCCGTCAAACGCATATCGGCGTTGTCCTCGCGAAGCGACAGGCGGTACTCTGCGCGACTCGTGAACATGCGATATGGCTCGGACACGCCGCGCGTGATCAGGTCGTCGACCAACACGCCGAGGTAGGCCTGGTCGCGACGAGGGCACCAGGCGTCGCGCCCTTGTACTTGCAGTGCGGCGTTGATGCCGGCGAGCAGCCCTTGGGCGGCGGCTTCTTCGTAGCCGGTCGTCCCATTGATCTGGCCAGCGAAGAAGAGTCCGGAGATGACACGCGTTTCGAGCGAGCTGCGCAGCCCGCGAGGATCGAAGTAGTCGTACTCGATGGCGTAGCCTGGCCGGAGGATATACGCATTCTCCATGCCCTTCATCGAGCGCACGAGTTCGAGCTGAACGTCGAAAGGCAAGCTGGTAGAGATGCCGTTCGGGTAGAACTCGTTTGTCGTGAGGCCTTCCGGTTCAAGGTAGATCTGATGCGATGTCTTGTCGGCAAAGCGATGAATCTTGTCCTCGATGGACGGGCAATAGCGCGGACCGACGCCTTCGATAACGCCCGTGTACATCGGTGAACGGTCGAGCCCGGCGCGAATGATATCGTGCGTACGCTCGTTGGTATGTGTGACCCAGCATGGGACTTGGCGCGGATGCTGCTCCGGGCGACCGAGGAATGAGAAAACGGGCACCGGATCGAGATCGCCGGGCTGTTCTTCGAGAACCGAGAAATCGATCGAGCGACCGTCGATACGAGGTGGCGTCCCCGTCTTCAACCGGCCTTGCGGCAGCTTCAACTCTTTGAGGCGTGACGACAGGGTGACCGCCGCCGGGTCTCCGGCGCGACCACCCACGTAGTTGTTCAGCCCAACGTGGATCTTGCCGTCGAGGAAGGTCCCGGCCGTCAGCACCACGGCACGGGCGCGAAAGCGCAGCCCGACTTGCGTGACGGCGCCAACGACACGCTCCCCTTCGACGATAAGGTCTTCAACGGCTTGCTGGAAGAGCCAGAGATTCGGTTGATTCTCCAGCCGATGACGAATGGCCTGCTTGTAGAGGACGCGGTCAGCTTGCGCGCGGGTGGCCCGCACGGCAGGTCCTTTGGACGAATTCAGAATGCGAAACTGAATGCCCCCCTCGTCGGTGGCGGCAGCCATGGCCCCGCCCAGAGCATCGACCTCTTTCACCAAATGGCCCTTGCCAATCCCACCGATGGAGGGATTACAGCTCATCTGACCGAGCGTCTCGATATTGTGGGTGAGCAGAAGCGTCTTACAGCCCATGCGGGCCGAGGCGAGCGCAGCCTCTGTGCCGGCATGGCCGCCACCTACCACGATCACGTCGAACTCGGTCGGATAAAGCATCGCAATTTTGCCGGACTCGGCAAACTCTCTGGATTCGGTAATTGCGGAATTATAGCGGTATTGCGATGCATCATTTGTAACCGACCCCAGGTTTCACGTGAAACCGGGGGAAATGATGATTTTGGAGACGGTTTCACGTGAAACATTGACGGTCTCTTGACGATCTCAATAGGCCGCCGTGGCGAGGAGCGCGCCACGGACGCGCGCTTCACCTTCCGCCCCCCCGCCGTCTGCTCCTGCTCCTGCTCCTGCTCCTGCTCCTGCTCCTGCTCCTGCTCCTGCTCCTGCTCCTGCTCCTGCTCCTGCTCCTGCTCCTGCTCCTGCTCCTGCTCCTGCTCCTGCCTCTCTGCCCCGCCTGTGCCTGTGCCTGTGCCTGTGCCTGTGCCTGTGCCTGTGCCTCTGCCTCTGCCTCTGCCTCTGCCTCTGCCTCTGCCTCTGCCTCTGCCTCTGCCTCTGCCTCTGCCTCTGCCTCTGCCTCTGCCTCTGCCTCTGCCTCTGCCTCTGCCTCTGCCTCTGCCTCTGCCTCT